>CAJCID010000074.1 GCA_903970305.1 Rhodospirillales bacterium
GCCTACAGGCCTGACCTTGCCGGAGGCTGAGGAGCTTCACAGCCACGTCATTGATGGCTCACGGATATTTTTTGCGATTACGGTGGTCGCGCATATCCTGGCCTACATTTACACACCATGGCTTCATTAACGGGGACCGAACATGAACCAAGCTAGAATCTGGCTGGTCGTCCAGCCCACCGTCGGTCTGCCCTTGTTTCTGGGCACTGTCCTCGTCATCTCGTTGCTGATTCACTTTTCTGTATTGACCCACACGACCTGGTTCTCTGCATATTGGAACGGTGCCGCAAAAGCCAAGGCGGTCGCCTCGGTTCCCGCAGCTCCCGTGACAACGGCTTCGGCCAGTCAGTAGAGCACTCCGATCGTCGATGGTCCGTCAGGGAGGGTCGGGATCCACAATCCTGACCCTCAATTTGACGGAATAAAGCCGAGTTCACGATGAACAGGGTTAGCAATAAGCTGATGCGGGCATGGGTGGGATTCGGCCCGCGCTTTTTGCCCTTCGCAGACGCAGCCTCGCCGGACCTGCCGTTGCGCAGACTCCTGCGGCTCTCTTTGTTCCAGGTTTCGGTTGGCATGGCCCTCGTGCTTCTGATCGGCACGCTCAATCGAGTCATGATCGTCGAACTCGATGTCCCGGCATCACTCGTCGGGATCATGATCTCGCTGCCCCTCTTGTTCGCTCCGTTTCGTGCCCTGATCGGATTTCGCTCCGATACGCACCGCTGCGAGCTTGGCTGGAGGCGCGTTCCCTTTATCTGGAAGGGCACGCTCATCCAATTCGGGGGCCTGGCAATCATGCCCTTCGCCTTGATCGTCCTGTCCGGTGCGGGCGACGCAGCCGATGCCCCGGTCTGGGTCGGCCGACTCAGTGCCGGTCTCGCCTTTCTGCTCGTGGGCGCTGGATTGCACACCACGCAGACGATCGGCCTGGCACTGGCCACAGACCTCGCCCCGCCGGAGGCTCAGCCGAAGGTCGTGGGGCTGATGTACGTGATGCTGCTGTTCGGCATGATCGTCAGCGCCCTGTGTTTTGGTGCGGCACTACAAAACTTCACGCCCGGCCGCCTGGTCCAGGTGATCCAGGGATCGGCGCTCTTGACGATGATCCTCAATGTGATTGCCCTTTGGAAACAGGAGGCCAGAAGACCCCGCCGGCAGGCTGACCCAAAGGCGCCCGCGGCCAGCTTTCGCCAGTCCTGGGCGAGTTTTAGCCGGGGCGACCGTGCGCTCCGGCATCTCGTTGCCGTGGGCCTTGGAACTATGGCCTTTAGCATGGAAGACGTGCTTCTCGAGCCCTATGGAGGTCAGGTCCTGCACCTGACCGTCGGCGCGACCACTCAATTGACGGCAACGCTCGCCGTGGGTGGACTGTGCGGATTTGGACTCGCCTCGCGGGTCTTAAGCCGCGGGTTCGATCCGTTTCGCATGGCACGCAATGGGGCGATCGTGGGGGTGCCGGCATTTCTTTGCGTGATCTCAGCCGCGCCCTTGCATTCAACCTTCGCTTTCGGCCTGGGGACCTTTCTGATCGGATTGGGTGCAGGCCTGTTCGGTCACGGCACCCTGACGGCGACGATGAACCGGGCTCCCGCGGAGCAGCGTGGTCTGGCCTTGGGCGCATGGGGCGCGGTGCAGGCCTCTGCTGCCGGACTGGCCGTCGCATGTAGCGGTGTCGTGCGGGACATGGCAGCCGGCGCTGCCGGGTCGAGCCCCCTCTTTGCCGAAATCGGCGCAGCGGCGAGCGGCTATATGACGGTCTATGCGATCGAAGTCGTGCTCCTTGTGGCAACCATCATCGCGATGATGCCCCTGTTGCGCGCGATCGGGCGCTCGAGTACCGAACTCCACCGCGCAGCCGTGCCCGCCCTCGAGGTCCTGGAACGATCCGTTCTTGAAACCAAAGCGACTTGAGTCGCAGCGAACCATGACTCGTCTCGCCATCCTGGAATACCCCGATCCGAGGCTGCGCACCAAGGCCGAGCCCGTAAGCCGGTTCGATGCCGATCTCTCACGGCTGGTCGACGACATGTTCGAGACCCTCTATGCCTCGCGGGCGATTGGCCTGGCCGCGACCCAGGTCGATGCCCATGTGAGACTGATCGTCATCGATGTGTCCGACGATCGCAGTGCGCCTTCTGTGTTCATCAATCCCGAAATCCTTCTGCGCCGCGCGATCGGCATGGTAGAAGAGAGTTGCCTGTCCGTACCCGGGGTCATGGGCGATGTCGTGCGCGCCACCAAGCTGCGGGTGCGGGCCCTCGATCGCCACGGCGTGCCCTTCGAGTGCGACCTCGAAGGCCTTGCTGCGGTCTGCCTGCAACACGAGATCGACCATCTTCTTGGCACGCTCTTTGTCGACCGCCTGTCGTTCTGGAAACGCCTGAAGGTGCGGCGTGAACTGCGGCGGGGCGGGCGAGCCGTGGCCGCGGCAGAACCGGGTGGCAGTCTCGCGCCGGGGGCCTAGTTCAGGGCTGGTTCCCCTACTGTTCGGATAATCCTGCCCATCGAGAAGGGACCTCTTAGGCTGGCGGTAACCTTGATCGAAGCACGGCGGCCCATGGCCGACCGTCGATGGCGGCGAGCCCCATCCCGATCAACGTCATCCCTACCACCGCCTGCAACGTGATGGTCTCATCCAAGAAGAATACCCCCAAAAGAAGTGCGCTGATCGGCAATAGGAACGTCACCAACAGAAGATTGGTGGCGCCCGCCAGGGCCAGGATTCGGAAATAGATCACGTACGCCAGGGCGGTGCTAAAGACTGCGATTCCGATCCACGCTTCGAACACGTGAGCGCTCGGCATTGGCAGAGTCCACGGGTGATCGATCAGGGCCGTCACCGGAATCAACACCAAGGTGCTACCGGTGATTTGACCAGTCGCCACTTTCAATGCGGGGATACCTTTGAAGCGCCGGCCATAGATACCGGCGAAACCATAGCTGAGCGCGGCGCAGAGGCAGGCGATCTCTCCCGCCACGTCAGCGCTGCCGGTGCCGGCGATGGCGGAGGGTCCAATCAAGACGGCAACCCCGAAGAAACCGAAGGGCACGCCAATTCCCTTGTTCCAGGTCATTTTTCATTGTGCGTCAAGGCATGAGCCAGAAGGACAGCAAAAATAGGCGTCGTCGCGTTGAGGATGGAAGCAAGGCCACTCGAAATAGGGATCTCGCCCCACACGATCAATGTGAACGGAACCACATTGTTGAGGATGCCCATGACGACAAAAGAGCCCCATACGCGAAGAGAGCTCGGAAGGGGATCGCGCCGAACCCAAAGAAGAAGGTTCAGTAGCAGGGCAGCGAGACCCACGCGCCCTAAAACGACGGTAAGAGGTGGCAACTCAGCGACGAGCACCTTGTAGAAAAAAAAAAAACGAACCACCCCAGAGGACCGATAACACCAACAACAGCACCCACTCGCGGGTACCCATGACGAGTGCTTTCTGGGGTGCCATTCAATGCCTCTGTCCCTCTGTCTGATTCTGTAACGCGTTCTTTATAGCAATACGGCTGCCAATCGAGCCACCCGATTCTTGTTGTCAAACCGGTGCTGATGCTGAGCGTCATCCAGTCATCGTTGTGGCTGTGACGAGTCTCGCCAACCGGTGCCGGCGCGCTATGACAACCCGGATTCCCGGCGGCCGCTCGATCCACGAAGCGGACCATCACGGCTCTGACTTGCAAGTCTTGCCTTCTCGAGGGGTTGGGCATGAATAGCTGGAGAGGGCCCGCGAGACGTCGCGCCGCTTTGGCCTTCGTCTGGAGCCGCCCGGATAGAGTTCTTGCGACCGAGCCACTCTGGTGCGGCCTTGCTGTTCGGAGCCATCCAGACCGATTTATGTTGCATTGCAGCAAAACGAGGCGTAGCATCGTCGATGAGGGGTGCTCTTGCGCGGCAAACCGGCTGTAGCCCCTCCCCGGTTCGGTCCACCATGACGGTGCATCCAGCCCGAACGGCGCTTGGCAGGACATTTTCCAAGGAGTCCCGCATGACCCAAAAAAATCGCCGACCCGCATCGCCCTCGCCCTGCCCAACCCCTCTGACAGCGTGGACCGACCTTGCCCTCCAGACCGGGGAAATGGTCATGGCATCGCTGCAGGTGATCGGCCATCGGACCCAGCGGATGGTCGCCTCCCAGGGGTTGCCCAACGCACTGGACCGCGCCGAGTTTTCGCTGATGGGCCAAGAAAAACTGGAGGCCGCCAGCGAGTCGGTACAGGCCATGGGTGCGCTATGGCACAATACCCAGGTTGAGTTCGGTGCGCAGGCCCTAGAGGAGATACTGCTCGGCTGGAATGACTGTATGAGCCTGCTCCCCTCGCCTCCAGGCAGCTGGCCTCAGCCCCCCACCCAGGCTTTTGATGTCTACACGCGCGCCACCGACGGTGCGCTGCAGCTGTCAACCAATCTCGTCCGTATCGCCCAGGCGGGTCTTGCGCCCATTCATTCCAGGGCAACCGCCAACGCCAAGCGGCTGGGAAGCTAGCTCCCAAAAAAATGTCAAAGTGTTGCAACTTCAGGAATTGATTCCCTTCGAGTCAGAGCGCCGCTAGGATCCACCGATCTTAGATCGTGGCGAAGAGGCGTCCCATGCATTGTCCCTACTGCGGTGTCGAGACGAAGGTTTCGTCAGCGCGCTTCTGTTCGGCCTGCAGGACCGCATTCTGGGATCTCACTTCGACCGGCGAATGCCCGCCAGTTCCCGCGCCTGAGGTTCGGGCGATTCGGGACACAGGACCGAGGATTCGCAACAGGATCTTTCTTGCAGCCGAGATCCTAAGCATCTTGGGCCTCACCGCAGCCCTCTATGTGCCTGCGATCCAGGGCACCTCGATTCGTGCAGAGGACTACCTGAACCTCCATCTGGGGCTCGTTCTCTTGTGCTCGCTGATCGCTTGGGCGAACTCAAAATGGTCGGTGATAGTGAGCGTGGGCGTGGGCTTTGCAGTCACCCTGACATTGAGCCTTGGCGAAAGCGGATTGCGCTGGCATGATCAAAGGCCTGACGAACTCGTCAGCCGTCCCTACCAAGGTCCCGTGGCGAGCACGCTCGTACATCGCAGCGCACCAGTCACTCAGAATGCCGCACCGGTCAACCGCACGCGCCCCACAGAGCATAGCTAGACCGCCGAGTGCGCGCCAAGGTTCGTAGAGTCGGCCTCGCTCGTTGCGGGTCAGCAGAAGACGCCCGACCTGCGCTATTTACACAGCCCTGTCGACTGGGGGATCATGCCAGTCAGCAATGCTCAAGACCCGCATACCGCCCCCCCTTTATGCGTTCGCCACCGCAATGGCGATGCTTGGGCTCGATCGGACGCTTCCGATTGCGAGGCTTCCAACAGGATCCTTCGATCTACTCGGGTGGATTCTCGTGTTCGCCGGAGTGGCGCTCGACGCCGGCGCCTTCATGTTGTTTCTCAAGGCCCGCACAACCATCAATCCGATGCGCATCGAACGCGCATCCCATCTCGTGACCACCGGACTCTACCGTTTCTCCCGCAATCCGATGTATCTGGGCCTGATGGTCACGCTCTCAGGGTGGGCGATCCTCTTGGGAAGCCTCGGACCCCTTCTTCCTCTCATTTTGTTTGAACAGCTTCTCGTGGCCGTGCAGATCCGGCCCGAAGAGGCGGCGCTTGAAGCGCGTTTCGGTGGGCTCTATCGCGACTACAAGACCCGGGTGGGACGCTGGATCGGCTGGCGTTAGATCAGGAACTGCAGCGCATCGATCCAAAGCAGCTCCGCCCCGGAACCACTCTCAGCGGACCAGATCAGTGCTTTGCACAGTCGATTCGACCCTTGACAGCCCCTGCCGTATCAGAGCAGACCCTTGTTGGGATTGACGAGGAACTTCTCTCCGGTGGCCCGTTTTGCATAGACCGAAATCGTGTCGAGATGCAGGACCTCGGCCAACGACACCTCGCGCGCGTAGTGGCTGGCAAAAGTCGTCTTCAGCTCGGCTGCAACCCGCTCCTTGAGTCGCGCTACGGCTGCGGGACCGCTTTTTTGCAGGAAGGGGAAGAGGAGCCAGCCACCCATGCCCCAGGTCATACCGAAGTTGCGCACAAATTCCGTGGGACTCGGATCGAGCGAGCCGTAGATGTAGACCTGCTTGTGCACTGCAGAGCCGTAGCGGCTGTATTCCTTGGCGCTCTGGTTGATCGCTGCCTCCATGGCACTGAGGATCTGCCCGGCAAGCTTGCCACCACCGGTCGCATCGAAGGCGATCGTCGCACCGGTGGCGACGAGCGCCTGAGTTAGATCCGCCAGAAAGGTCGTCGATTCGGTGTTGCAGACGTGAGTCGCGCCCATCTCGCGCAGGAGCGTCTCCTGTTCTGGCTTACGCACGATGTTCACAAGTGGGATCTGGTCTTTCTGGCAGACGCGGTTGAGCATCTGGCCCAGATTGGACGCCGCTGCAGTATGCACCAGGGCGCGATGTCCCTCGGCTCGCATCGTCGCAACCATCCCCAGTGCGGTGAGCGGATTGACGAAAGAAGAGGCCCCATCCGCAGGCGTGGTGCCTTCCGGCAGCAGCAGACATTGCTCGACAGAGACACACCGGTACTGCGAGTACATCGCGCCGCCCAGAAGGGCCACTGTCTTGCCGAGTAGCGCCTGGGCAGCAGGCGAGACTCCCGCCTGGACGACTACACCCGCCCCTTCGTTGCCGACGGGCATCGAGATGTCAAGCCGGCCCGCTAAGCCTTTGAGCGACGCCTCGGGGATACGCGCAAGAATGGTCGGACGTGCGCCTGAGCCCGTCGCCTGGGCGGTTGACAGATCCGCCGGTCCAAAGAGCAGACCCAGGTCAGAAGGATTGAGCGGCGCCGCCTCGATACGGACAATGACTTCATTTGGACCGGGCTCGGGAGTCGCCACGCTGACGAGAGAAAGCTCCAGCTCGCCACTTGACTTCACGAGCGAACGCAGTTGCAGGCCATTGCTGTGATGGGGGGTACTCATGAGGGAACTCCTTGTTCGGTACTGGGTCGACGCGCGCTGGTCTGGGGCGAAACCGGCCCAGTGCAAAAGGCACACGTTCTGGGCGCTTCCTGGATCGGCCAACACGCCTTTACCCTCGCAACCTGCGCGCCCAAAGCGTAGCAGTATATTCGCATCGACGAGCTATGGTGAGTTCGATGAGTTCGATGAGTTCAGTCACCAGCGAGTCACTTCCAGGGAGGCCTGAACACCGATTCAGTCTTGCTCGTGTAACTCGAGCAGTAACCGATACAATCCCGATGAGATGCGATTCGCGACGAGCCCGACGGCGTCGCGACCCCGTACGGATGGCCGGTCTCTCTACGCGGTGCCCGAAGACGCTCTGGCGCGGACCTCACCAGTCGCGCTCATTGGGCGAAGGAAACCTTGGGGAACGACTGTAAGCGAGTTGGCAGCTCATCCTGCCCAGGTCCAGCCCCAGACCCAGACACATACACATAACGACTCGCTAGCTGTGCTTTATGCAGCGGGAGAACCCTGGCGACGCTTCCCTGTCATCGGGCTTGCCGAGTTCAGTGAGCGCCGCAGCGAAGCTTGCGACACTGGCGGAGCGCAGGGGTACGAAAGGCACGCCAGAACGGGCGCAAAGGCGCTTCAAGTTGGTGGCCGAATCGTGATCGACGCAATCGATAGGAATGACCACCAGGTCGACCGTGGCCGCGGCCGCGGCCAGGAGTCCCTTGCGATCTTCGAGGCCACCGTCGTGATGGCGAAACTCGCCACCGTGGCGCTCGACCAGATCGCGAAGGGCCGGTGTGGAACTGGGCCGACCGCCAACATAGAGAATTTTCTTACCGGCAAGCTGCGCGGCAAGCCGGAAGTTCTCGTTCGAGGTCGAAGCGGAACGTGAGCGCAACTGATCCTCGGCCGCAGAGAGTTCGCGCGCGAGCGCGCGCACGTAGTCCTGCAGGTGGGACAACTCGGCCTGCAGTCGCTCGGCTTCAAGCTTCGCCCCTTCGGCGAGCCTTTCCGCGCGCTCGCGTCTTGCACTATGCAGAGCAATCAGATCGGGCTCGTCCCCTTCCGAGACGGGACGCAGGGTACGTGATTGATCCAGGCTGAAGATCTGCGCGTCGCGTTCGGCAAGGCTCGCTCGCATCTGGATCAATTGGGCCTCCAGATGAGCGATCCGTGCGTCGCGCTCGCCGAGGGCCTCCTCGGAGCGCGCTTTCTCGCGCTCCAATTTGGCGGCGAGCTCGACGGTCTCGTGCTCTAGAGCGCAGAGCCGCTTCAGGTCGGCGCGATGCGCTGCTCCGACCAGATGCGAGAGCATATGGACGTCGCCAAAGGCCTTTTGGCGCAGCGTCGGCGTGAGCTCGCGGTGGGTCAATAGCGCCCAGTACGCGCCGGGGATCTCCCCGGCGCGGAGCCCGTCTTCCCAGAGGCAGGCGAGAGCCTTCGGATCCTTCGCCCGCGCATAGGTCTGAAGTGCCTGGGCGTGGGTCTGATCCAAAGCCTTGTGCAAGGCCTTGGCCACTGGCCCCCCGAGTCGGGCCTGACGGACCGCCTCATGGTGAATGTCCAGATCGCTCATCTCAAGCACGTCGATGAAACGCGCCATGAGCCTGCGCAGGTCCGCCGTCGACAAGCAAGTTCCGATGATCGAACAGTGCAGATGGGCATCGAGTTCTGCAAGGCGCGTCCTCTGGGTGCCGAGCGCCTCGGCAGCGACCACCTTTCCCGGCCCGGTTGGACTGGGCCGGGCGCCCGATGTCGCGGCGGCCGGGAGGGCTAACCGAAAAGGTGGCTTTTGCATGCGCACGCGTTGGCGGTTGGTGAGCCTGATGGATGACCCCTCTTCGGCCGAGCGACGCCACGAAGGAAGGGGACCGGGCTGGACACAGAACGCCGTCGCGCCCGCTTCGCCCCCCCGTAATATACGCTTAGATATAGCGACTACGCAATGCGCGCGGCCGGGCTGGGACCGGTACCCGGTGGCTCGGCCGCCGATAGGACCTCCCATTTCTCATCGGTGAACAAGCGCGAACGGGTCAGAAAGCGTAATCCAAGCGGGCCTTCGAGCAAAAACATCCCGCCCCGACCGGGCACGCGCCGCCTGGGTGTCCATCGCAGCCTGGTCTATCGCCACCTGGCGCTTCGGCAGCAGAGCAGCTAGCGCCTGGATACGTTGCTGGATCTATTCGTAGAACTCGGGAACGTGTCTTTGGCCTGTGCTTTGCGGCAGATCATGGTTGATCCACAATTGCGCGTGATCATGCTTGAGCACATCGGCGATCTTCTCCATGGACGCCTGGGTCTGGGCAGCATCGACGTTCATCGAGGGCGTGCGCCGATAGACCCAGTTGTCGTAAAAGTGGACCGCATCACCGCTCAGAACGATATTGCCCACCGTGTGCAGCTTGACCTCGAGCGACTGATGTCCGGGCGTATGTCCAGGCGTTGAGAGGATGACGACGCTGCCGTCGCCAAACACATCAAAGTCGCCATCGAGCAGCATCACCGGATGACCCGGGGCGTAGCGCGGGCTGCCGTCGGGCTGGGGCCAGTTGTACTCGGTGGCCTGAATCAGGAGCGTGGCATTCGGAAAAAGTTCGACATTGCCGATGTGGTCTGGATGCGAATGCGAGATCCCAACGTAACGAATATCCGAGGGACGCAGCCCGATACGGGCCAGGCTTGCGCTCAACCTCTCGCCACGTTTCCAGGTGATTCCCGTCGACTCGTTCTTCACGCCCTCGGGATGATCCGCCACCGAATCCGCAATGCCGGTGTCCCAGATCATCCAGTCGCCATCATGCCGGATCAGATAGCAGTTATCCGAGAGATCCAAGGGCTTGCCCACATTCACCCCGGGTGACCAGCGCGACTGATCCGGCGCATGCGCTTGACCACACGGCATGACGTAGAGTCGGTCGGCAAAGCGCTCCGCCGCAATTGCGGACAAGCTGACCAGAAGGGTTCCTACTGCGAACAGACTGCGCAATTGATTCACGAGTGTTCTCCATCAGACAAGGGTCCGGTCGACCTCACCCCGGATGGCTGCTTTCGCTAAATGATCGCAGAAAGGAACATCTGCCGCACGCAACCCGTGAGCGCCGATGCAACGCCATGCCGCGCACCGCACCCCCGGCCAAACCGGTTCCCGATGGGTTTGGTGGAATTCGTCAGAGCGTGGCGGGCGTGAGCAGCGACCGATCGAAGCACCCTGTTCCTGCCCATTCCTGCGACAGATTCTCACATGCCCTCCAAAGATGGGTGGGTGAAAGGGCAGAGCGACCCCACTCGTCGCGCACCCGCGCAGCACTCGGGTGTCCGTCCTCATCGCGCAGCATAGGCTCATCGCCGGTCCCATACGTGCCCCGACCGACGCCTCGCCTCCCGATCCAGATCAAGTCCCGCTCTGGCGCCCTCTTCCCTACTGGGCGCGTTTTGCGCCCTTCAACCTGGCTATCTTCCAAGACGGTTCGTATGTCATAGTGTTTCGAGGGCCCTTCCCGCTCGCTCGGACCGGGCACGAGGCGATGGGCCACCTCGACTTTCGGCCATGCACCAAGGAGGCGGGACTGCAATGAATTCCCACACAGCGCAAACGCTCGATCGCATCATCGAAACTCTGCCCCAGAGGTACCCCGGGCCCGGTGGAGCGCTCGCAGTCCTAAAGGATGGCCAAGTCCTTGAGGCGCATACCTGGGGTTTTGCCGACGTCGAAGCGCGCCTGCCGTTCACGCCAGAGACGATGATGTTGATCTGCTCGATCTCCAAGCAATTCACCTGCTCGCTGCTACTCGATCTGTTCCCCGATCCGAGCGTGCTCGATGCCGATGTCGCACGAGCCCTGCCCGGATTGCGTGACGATGTCCCCGGGATCTTGGCGCTCTGCCACAATCAATCGGGCCTACGCGACTACTGGGCGCAGGCCATGCTCTGCGGGGCACCCGTCGAAGGATTCTTCGGGCCCGCCGAGGCGAGCCGTCTCATCGGCCGTGCCCGCACACTGCAGTTTCGGCCAGGCACGCGCTATTCCTATGCCAACCAGAACTTCCGGCTCATCTCTGAGATCCTCGAGTCGCGGACCGGCCGGCCCTTCGCCGATCTGCTGCAGGAGCGACTCTTCTCCCGGATCGGCATGCCGCACGCGGACCTCAATGCCGACACCTCGAGCGTCAAGGGCGGCACGATCGGCTATGAAGGCTCACTCGCCAGCGGCTTTCGGCCGGCGGTCAACCGCATCCACTGGACCGGGGACGCGGGCATCGCTGCGAGCCTCGAAGACATGATCGCGTGGGAGAGCTTTATCGATCGCACGCGCCTGGATCCGCAGGGACTCTATCGGCGCCTCGCTGCGCCTCAGACCTTTCAGGATGGCGCCCCCGCCTTCTACGGTTTCGGACTCGGACAGATGACGCTTGGCCGAACGACCGTGACCGGACATGGCGGGGGATTAAGGGGCTGGCGCAGCTTTCGATTCTATGCGGCTTCAGAACGGATCTCGATCGTGGTCTTGTTCAATCACATGGCCGATCCACGCGCCGCTGCGCTTGAGCTTTTCGCGGCGATGATGGACGAGCCCGCCCGGGACAACCCCGCCAACCCTCCCGATGCCGCGATGGCGGGCCGCTATCTCGATCCTCAAACCGGACTGGCCGTACGCGTGGAGCTCGCCTGCGAAGGCGGCGCGCGGATCCACTATGCCTCCAGCCCCGAGCCCCTGCATGCCGGACCTCAGGGCGATCTGCTGGGGGGCCAGACGCGCCTTGCGCAGACGCCCGAAGGCCTTGTCCTGGACCGGCCACGCGAGAACGTCCATGGACAGATTCTCATCCCCTGCGGCGGCGCACCGACGCTTGACATCGAGGGTCAGTATCACTGCGCCGAACTCGATGCGACGCTGAGCTGTGTCGCAGCCGGCGGCGCGCTTTATGGCGCCTTTTCCGGAGACCTCGGTCAGGGCGCGATGCAGCCTCTGGTGCACTTCGGAGCCGACGTCTGGCTCTTACCGTGTCCTCGTGCCCTGGACTATGAGGCGCCCGGTGACTGGACGCTGCAATTTCTGCGCGATGAAAAGGGCCAGGTCACGCAGGTCGAGGTGGGCTGCTGGTTGGCGCGGGGCCTGCAGTTTCTGCGACGCCTCCCGTAAAGAGTCCCGCCGCGGCAGGATCGGCTCAACAACGGCATCTTCGCCCTGGCGAAATCGAGCGATCGTCGCGAGACGCGCTGCCGGGCATGCATGGCGCCCAAGGCCGCATTTCAGAATGAGGAGTTCGGCACGAACTCCGCCACCTTTTTTTCGCAGGCTGCGCTCAATTTTTCGGCCGGAGTGCCGATTTTGAGGATAGCGGGAGCCAAGGGTGCCGGACGATCCGTCATCCGCAAGGCCCCACTCTGCCTTCAATCAGGAGCGACTAAGATGAGTTTTCAAGGCTGGCGGATTGCCAAAAAACAGGCTGTACTGATGGTGTTGGTCCTACTGGCCCTATTCGGAATGCAGGTCTACTCCCTGGCCTCCAAGTATCAACAGTTGCTGACAGCACGCGTGGACCTGATGCGTTCGGAAGTCGATGTCGTCTTTGGCGTGCTTGATCTCTACCACGACCAGGCCGTGTCGGGAAAGCTCACCGAAGCCGAAGCGCGCGCCCAGGCCCTCGAGGCTGTCAAGCGGCTGCGCTACGGCGACAAGGGCTACTTCACCGTCTTTGACGGCGGCACGCGGATCATGCTCGCACATCCCTTCCGTGCCGATCTGGTTGGCGTTCCGTTCGACAAACTCGATCCGAAGAATCAACAGAACACGACACTCGTGCTGGGGCCTGCACGGGAGCATCCCGAAGGGGGCTCGGCTCGGTTCGAGTTTCAAAAGCCCGGCGAGGGACCCACCGCGCCCTTCTATCCCAAGGTGTCGTTTGCACGCACCTATCCGCAATGGAACTTCACGATCCTGACCGCCATCTACGTCGATGACCTGGATGCCATCATCCTTCACGATGCCCTCGTCTCGGGGAGCGTCGCACTGGGCGTGATCGTCCTCCTGGGTCTGTTCTCGGTACTCATCAGCCGGTCCATCACGCGACCGATCGCGCTCGCCGTGGCCCGCGCGAAGGAACTCTCCGAAGGCAATTTCTCGGCCTTGATCGAAGACGAGGGTCCGGGTGAGGCGGGCGATCTGTTGCGCTCGATGAAGACGGTGCAAAGTAGTCTCGCGCAATTCACCGCCGCCCAGGTCGAAATGGGTGAACAGCACAAGAACGGCACCGTCAGCTTCCGGATCGATCCGACCCATTTCCAAGGCGCCTACGCGCAGATGGCGCTTGGGGTCAACAGTCTGGTGGCCTCGCATCTGGCCGACACTGAACGCGTGGTGGCCGTGGTCTCGTCGTTCGCCCATGGCGATTTCCGCGCATCGATGGAGCGTCTGCCTGGGGAGAAGGCGCGCATCAGCGATGCGATCGACGGCATCAAGGTCTCCTTTGAGGCCATCTCCGACCAGGTCAACGAACTGGTCGAGGCTGCCGCCTCGGGCAATTTCTCCACGCGCGGAGACGAGTCCCGTTTCGAGCACGACTTCCGCAAGATGGTCGCGGGTCTGAATCGCCTGATGGAGACGAGCGATCTGGGCTTAAGCGAGCTGGCTCGCGTTCTGGGCGCGATCTCCAAGGGCGATCTGACCGATCGGGTGGAAGGCAAATATGAGGGTACGCTAGAGCGCTTAAAGGAGGACGCAAACGACACCGTCGCGAGCCTGCGTGCCATCGTCGAGGAGATCACCCTCGCCAGCGAATCGATCAACACCGCCTCCCAGGAAATCGCCCTGGGCAACAGCGACCTGTCGAGCCGCACCGAAAGTCAGGCGGCGAGCCTTGAAGAAACCTCGGCCAGCATGGAGGAACTCACGTCCACGGTCAAAGCCACCTCGGAAAATGCAAGGCAGGCCAACGAACTCGCGCAAAGCGCGGCCGATGCGGCCCTGCGTAGCGGCAGCGCCGTGGCCGAAGTCGTGACCACGATGGAGGGCATCTCCGAAAGCTCGAAGAAGATCTCTGAAATCATCGGGGTGATCGATGGGATCGCCTTCCAGACCAACATCCTCGCCTTGAACGCGGCCGTCGAGGCGGCCCGAGCCGGCGAGCAGGGTCGAGGCTTCGCCGTCGTCGCCTCCGAAGTGCGCAGTCTTGCGCAGCGCTCCTCAGATGCGGCCAAGGAGATCAAGGCGCTGATCTCGAGTTCGGCCGAGCGCGTGAGCGCGGGCTCCCGCCAGGTCAATGCTGCAGGACAAAGCATGGGTGAATTAAAGAATTCCGTCGAGCGTGTCAAGGCGATCATGACCGAGATCAGCGCGGCCGCAATCGAACAGGCTTCAGGTATCGAACAGGTCACCTCAGCGGTCTCCTCGATGGACCAGTCGACCCAGCAGAACGCCGCGCTCGTCGAAGAAGCGGCCGCAGCAGCCCAGGCGATGCAGGACCAGGCCACAAGCCTCGGGCGGACGGTCGCCAAATTCCGGCTCGGCAGTGGGCTCGCATCGCCGGCGCCAGTCGCCACGGCGCGCGTCATGGCGCGACCGAGCGAGGTCCTGCCCGTGACTCAAAAAAGCGAGCGACGCACTCCGCGACGCCCGAGCAGTACGCCTGCGGCCCCACTTCTTGCAACGGGAACCGATGACTGGGAGGAGTTCTAGGCTTGTTCTAGGCTTGCACCGGGGCGGCGGCGCTGGGCTTCCTCGCCCTGCCCTACCTCGCAGTGGTTCAGTACCTATGCTAGCCACCATTGTTGGTATTGACCGTGATGCGCAGTGAGGCGACCTCCAGTGCGAGCGATTGGGCAAGGCCGTGCATCCCGGCCTTGGCCGATGCATCGTTTGCCTCGCCATATGATCCTCGCCCTGCGATGACCAGGCGGGCCGACCGTTGATCTGCAACAAGCCGGCGGCTTACCGGCCGACGCACAATGGCTCCTTAGGCCTCCAATCCTTGGAAATGGACTAAGGATGAACCTTCATGACCGGGCATGATCAATACAAGCGAGGTACGACCCGCAGTCCTTGCCGCAGGCAATAAGAAACGACCCCCCTTGCGCACACCTGAAGCTCCACGAACGCTGCCGTCCAGGGACTGTCCACAAGCCGCGCCAAGAGATGCAAGACGCCTATTCGCCTCACGCCCGATGGCCGTGCCGCTCACCCGTCTCTGCCGGATGAGGCCACAATGAAGAACCTCGTTCTGGTACTGAACTGCGGCTCCTCGAGCATCAAGTTCGCCCTGTTTGACGCTTCGATCGCGCCCGTGCCCCGCGCTGCGGTCTGGACGGGTCAGATCGACCGCATCACCGGGCCGGCCGCGACCCTCACCGCGCAGAATCACCCTCCGATCGCGCTGAAACTTGATGCTGCCAAGCCCTATCACGATGCGCTCGCCCGGATCCAGGAGCAACTTCTCGCCGAATTGGCCGGTCCACTGACCGGTAGCCAACTCGCCGCGGTCGCACATCGCGTCGTACACGGCGGCAGCAAGTATTTTGAGCCCGTCTTGCTTGATGCGTCGATCTTAAAGGACCTGCGCAGCTATATTCCGCTTGCCCCATTGCATCAGCCCTTCGCGCTCGAGGCCATCGAACTCCTCTTTACCTCTCAGCCCAGGCTGCCGCAAGTGGCCTGCTTCGATACGGGTTTCCACCGCACCATGGACCGCGTTGAGCAGATGTTTGCCCTCCCCTACTCCGCCTGGCAGCGGGGTATTCGTCGCTACGGGTTTCATGGGCTGTCCTACGAGTTCATATCGATTGCGTTGGCCGAACGCTATGGTGCGTTCGCCCAGGGCAAGACCATCGCCGCACACCTGGGAAGCGGGGCCAGTCTGTGTGCGCTGCATCAGCTCAAGAGTGTCGCCACGACCATGGGCTTCTCGGCGCTCGACGGGCTCGTGATGGGCTCACGCTGCGGCACGCTCGATCCTGGCGCGCTGCTGTACCTGATGGAACTCGAGCACCTGAGCGTGGATCAGGCGAGCCATCTGCTCTACCACGAGTCGGGCCTATTGGGCGTATCGGGAGTCTCATCGGACCCGCGCGAGCTTTTTCCGAAGGAAGCGGACAACGCGCGCGTCGCTGACGCACTCGCCCTGTACGTGCGCCGCATTGTGCGCGAGGTCGGCGCGCTCGTGGCAGTCCTCGGAGGGTTGGACCTTCTGGTCTTTACAGCCGGGATCGGCGAGCACAACCCGGCCTTAAGACAGCGGGTCTGCAGCGCTCTGGCCTACCTCGGTATCGAGCTCGATCTCGAGGCGAATGCGCACAATGCCCGCGTCATCTCCACCGCGCGCAGTGCACTACGGGTGGGCGTTGAGCCCACCAATGAGGAGTGGATCGCCGCGCGCGCGGCAACCCATTGGCTGGCGCCGCCGGCAGCGGATTCGGGCCCAACCGTGGCTTGAAGCCATGGGTTCGCAGGCGCCCGGGGGCGGACCTTCTGACCCCTCAACGGATCTCGAGCAACTGGCCCGCACTGGACGAAGGCGTGGGTAGGCTCAGATAGAGCACGCCGTTTTCGAAGCGTGCTGTAGCGCCGGCAGCATCGATGGCCCGGGGTAGCGCAAACGCTCGGAACGCCAGACCGTATTGGCGTTCGCGGTGCAGCAACCTGCCGTGGTTCTCGCCGGCCGGGTGGTTCTTGATCTCCGCCTGGACCGAGACCCTGCTGCCATCAATGCGTACGGCGATCTGTTCCCGGGTCGCGCCCGGGATCTCCGCCTGGATCAGGTAGAGCGATCCGGCGTCTTCGATGTCAATCCGGATCTTGGGTGGCTCACTCGAGCCGGTAGCGGCCTGGACCGGTAAGTCTGGTCCGAAGCCGGGATCGAAACTCTGATCGAGGTGAGCTGCGAGCGGAATCGAGTTGGACATGTGCATCTCCGAGGAAGGACCTGGCGTCCACAGTGCAAGGCGCGCGGGGCGGCCCTACCCGACGATACCGTTCGCAGCGTTTGCCGTGTTGACATCGCTCAAGGGCGGCCCGTCACAAACCAGGTATTGACCTTGGTCAATACTCCCAAGGATGGCTGTGCGATAGTCCAACCAGGCTGCAGAGGACGTCAGCTGGATTGCCATCCCGCTGGCAGGCGAGCTTCTCGGATTGAGCGATTCTAGGCAGGGCCGTACAGCAGAGCTCCTCAACAGTCGCGCGAGATGCCTCGAGCAGGCCCCTCCACGAGGAGTTCACCATGAGCTACAAGACCATCGCAGTACATCTCGACACGACGGCGCGCTGCACGCACCGCGTCGACTACGCCGCCCGGTTAGCGCTCAATCAAGGCGCGCACCTGGTGGGCGTCGCACCGACCGACGAGTTAAGGCTGCCGGCTTCGTATCGCGAGTTCGCGCCCGCCATCGACGAGTACAGTGCGAGTCTTGGTGCCCTACGCACACAGGCCCGTGAGGCCGTGGCGAGCTTCGAGAAGGCGGCAAAGCGCTGGGGCGTGAGCTTTGTCGAGAGCCGCGAGCCGTTCGACGACACAGCCGATGCGATGGCTCTGTCGGCGCGGTACGCCGACCTCGTCGTGCTCGGTCAGACCGATCCCGGCTTCAAGGGGTTCACCCCCCCGTCGGACCTGCCGCAGTTCACGATCGTCAACGGTGGCCGTCCAGTGCTCTTGATCCCCTATGCGGGTCAGTTCACCCAGCTGCCCAAGATCATCGACATCGCCTGGGACACGAGTCAGGAGAGTGCGCGCGCGATCACGGACGCACTACCGCTGTTAAGGCAGGCGCGCCAGGTCAATGTGATCATGGTCAACGCGCGGCCCTCGGACACCGGCCATGGCGAGGTGCCCGGCGCCGATCTTGCCGCGTTCCTTGCACGTCATGGCGTTCAGGTCGAGGTGGCTCAGGTTCAAGCCGATATCGATGTGGGCAACGCACTGCTCTCGCGCTCTGCAGACGATGAGGCCGATCTCCTGGTCATCGGAGGTTATGGTCATTCCCGGTTCCGGGAGATGCTCCTCGGGGGCGTGACCCGGTCGGTTCTCGAGCACATGACGCTGCCCGTCCTGATCGCTCACTAAGGACCTCCCGCGTGCGGGCTGGACTTTGCGCCCGCTCCGCGCTCGGACCTTGCGGGACGGCCTCTACACGCGGCGCTTCTTCGGCTGGTTAGCGAGTGCGACCGCCTTCTCGCCTGTCGGCATGACGTCGAAGCGACTTGGTCTCGTGGCGCTCCTGTGCACCGAACGCCGGTAACCCCCATAATTCTCAGAGCGCCGATCGTGCGGTGCAAAAAAACCTCAATAATCGGGAGAGACCACCTATGCAATTGCGACTCAAACTACTGCGCTCGGCGCGTTTACTGGCGGGCCTCACGGCCTGTGTGTTCGGACTCGTCGGGGCCGGTTCAGCCCTCGCCGCCGCACCGATGGTCAAGACCTCGGCGCCGGGCTACTACCGGATGATGCTCGGTGAATTCGAAGTGACTGCCCTCTCCGATGGAACCGTCGATCTTCCGGTCGACAAGCTCCTGACCAACACCAGCGCGCCTGAGATCAAGAAGGGACTTGCGAACTCCTTTGAGAGCGCACCTCTCGAAACCTCGGTCAACGCCTTCTTGATCAACACCGGTCCCAAGCTCGTGCTGATCGACACGGGCGCAGGCAGCCTGTTCGGCCCGACCCTGGGCAATCTCGTGACCAATCTCAAGGCGTCGGGGTATCAGCCCGAGCAGGTCGACGAGATTTTCATCACACACCTGCATCCGGATCACGTGGGTGGCCTGGTCGCGGCAGGCAAGCTGGTGTTTCCCAATGCCACGGTTCGTGCCGATCAGCGCGATGCCGATTTCTGGTTGAGCCCTGCGAATCTCGAGAAGGCCCCGGCCGATGCCAAAGGTTTCTTCCAGGGTGCCATGGCTTCACTCGAGCCCTACATCAAGGCCGGTCACTTTGTGCCCTTCGATACAGATGGCGAGCTCGTACCTGGAATCCGCTCCCTGGCCACGCCTGGCCACACTGCAGGCCACAACCTCTATGTCGTCGAGAGTGGGGGCAAGAAGCTCGTGCTCTGGGGCGACTTGATCCACGTCGCCGCAGTTCAGTTCGAGGACCCTTCGGTGACGATCCAGTTCGACTCCGACTCAAAGGCTGCCGCTATCCAGCGCAAGAAGGCCTTCGCCGATGCCGCCAAGGCGGGCTATCTCGTCGGAGCGGCACACCTGCCGTTCCCAGGCTTGGGACATCTGCGCAAACAGGGTAAGGGCTACGTCTGGGTCCCGATCAACTATTCTGTCGTCCGGTAAGGGCGGCGCCGCTCGATCGACCGCTTGGCCCGGTCCGCCAACAAAGGCCGGGCCAAAGCGATCTGCCGGACTCTGTTCGCTACCGCACCAGCGCACCTTTCACGCAACGTCGAACAACGTAGGCAACCTATTCCAGGTGAGAACCCGCATCCGAGCCGCGTCCAGAAGTGCCCTTTTTTTGCGAATCCCGACAAAGCGCGAAGCGCGCAGGCTGCACCCGCCAGAAATCGCCCCGAACGCACGGCACATCCCGGGCCTTAGTCCGACAGCACAGAACGTGCTGGTCCTCGCACTAAGCACCACCACAAGTCGCGTTTTGGAGACTGTTTGACATTCCAAATGTCAAACGGGCCCTGGTGCGGCACCGAACTGTTGCCGGGCGGCACGCTTTCGTCACAAATCGAAGGCGTCAGGTTATCGTTCCCGCACCGGCCTGCGCGGGGTGGCTGCGGCTGGCAAGCATATTGCTGCTCTTCGCTCCCAAATAAGCGAGCGCATCAACGCAGATAGCAAGAAGAACGCCCCCGATTATCCGCTGATCCGATCATGACGGCGGCTTAGGTGGTACGTAGGTAATCGCGATCCATGGCGAATCATTTCGGAATCTGTGAAACCTGCCCCAGCCCTTGCCGTCTCGAAGGCTCTGTGCTCCCCTGCGCGCGCGGCGCAGAGAGTCCCTATGGGATCGCCCGAGCGGCCCTGCTCCGTAGGGCAGGCGCACGATTTCTTGCCCTGCTCGATCTCACCCAGCGCCCCAAGGGCCAAACCCCAGCCGCTTTGGCTCGGGCGTCACACGCGTGGATTCGCGCCATGAGCACCGCGCAACGCTCGCTCCTGTTGAGCTTGCATCGCGCCAATCTGCGCACGGTGGCGGCTTTCGTCTTGAGCGCATGGGTCGCCATCACGGTGATCGCCTACCTCAACCTGCGTGTCTATGGCGACCAGAGTCTGAAGCTCGTGGCCCACTCGATTGGCTACGGCAGCAACGCCGCCATGGTCTTCCAGGATGCCGCTGCGGCACGCGAGAGGCTTGCTCTCATCGGGGCCGAAGAGTGCCTCGCGAGTGCGAGCATCGAGTCCGAATCGGGTCAGGAACTCGCTCGCTTCGAGCGGCAACCCAGCGGCATTCTCGGGGCGCGCCTCGCCGAGCTCGGCGACTTTCTCTTTCCGCAGTCGGTCACGACCGAGATCCGCAACGGGGATCGAGTCCTGGGCTCGGTCACGATCCGCGGCAATAGCGCCTTGTACGTCGAGTTTTTCGGGAAGACACTGGCTGCTGCGTTGCTCTGCCTCATCGGCGTCGGCATCTCGATCGGCAGTCTTTCCCGCGAAGTCGAGCGCCAGGTCGTCGGGCCCTTGAACCAGCTGGCGGCACTGACCCACGTCGTGCGCGTGAGCCGCCAGTTCGATCGACGCGCCCCGGCCGCCGAAATCGCCGAGATCAACCAGCTCGGGGATGACTTCAACGCGCTGCTTGCCGAACTCGAGAATCTCGAGAAGGATCGCGCCGAGCACGCCCAGACGCTGCAACTGGCCAACGAGCGGCTCGGCCACCAGATCCGCCACGATGCGTTAACGGGACTGCCGAACCGGAGCTACTTCCGGGAGCGCCTGGCCCAGGGATTGGCGAGCGCAAGCGCCATAGAGCAATCCCTTGCGGTGCTCTATGTGGACTATGACAACTTCAAATCGGTCAATGATCAGTTCGGTCACGCCGCTGGCGACGAACTCCTGATCGAGGCAGGCCGGCGCATCCGGTCGCTCCTGCGCGACACCGACACCGTCGCCCGTCTTGGGGGCGATGAGTTCGGTGTCCTGCTTGCACCCGCCATCACTCAGGAGGAGGCCGAACGCATCGCCGCACGCGTGGTTGCCGTCATGCACGAGCCGATCGAGCTCCAGGGCGCTCGATCGATCGTGAGCAGCGTGAGTGTCGGGGTCGCGCTTTATCCGCAACATGCCCTGACCCTGGAACGACTGCTCTCGGCAGCCGATCTCGCGATGTATCGCGCCAAGACCGAAGAGCGCAACGCCTATCGCGTAGCCGAGTCCGGCGAGGACGCCAACTCACGCAATGTCCCCCGCGCCTGATGGAAACCTGCCCCATGTCCAACTCCCCCGACTCGATGCTGAGCCTTCTCGAGTGCGCCGGCTATCGCTCGGAATCGCCCATTGCGGGCACCCTCCAACCCAAAGGGACGGGACCGGCAGCACCCACTCGCCTTGCTACTCGCCTTGCTACTCGCCTTCCTACTCCCCTTCCTAACCGACTGAGCGTCTCCATGTCCGACCACCATGCACTCCAAGCCAGACCAGCGCTTGAGTTCCCATCACTTCGGCAGGAGCACTGACATGGATACGATCGATGTCTATCCGACCAAGAAGCCGGCACCCGTCCCGGTGCTGCGCGATCACGTCACCGTCGCCACCGGAAAGATCATGCCGGGCATGTTCGTCATCGCCTTGGACCGGCCCTGGGAAGGTACGCCGTTTCCCCTGCAGGCCTTCCTGATCGACGAGGTCGAGCAGATCAAGATCCTTCGCCAGCTCTGCAAGCACATCGTCATCGATCCGCGGCGCTCGACCCCCGATTCACTGAAAGAGCTGGTCGATCTCTACATCCTGCCGGACGAAGAATTGGAGGCCGAGGAGGACGAGCCCTTTGTCAAGATCCGCTTTGTCGACAGCAAACGGGAGAGTTTCGCGCCCAAGACGGTCCCCACATTGTCGCTGTCGAAACTGCGAGAGGGATTCACCTCGACCCTGCGGGAACTCTGGGACCCGGCGCAGGATTCCGTGGCGAACTCGTCCCGGCATGCGAATCAGGAGCAGGATCTTGGAGAGGGCGCGGCCGTTGCGCTTCCGCGTTTCTCGCAGACCCAGATCATGTACGCGCCCACCTCGTCAGCGACGCCGGGTGGGGCCGGCCCTTCCAAGGCGTTGCGGCGCGCGATCGACTGGGACAATCGCTCCCGCACCCCGGAAAACTCTGCCGAAGCGGATGAACGCTTCGCGCGCTTCGAGGAATTCGTCAGGGGTCTCTATCCGGATTGGTCCCGTTTCACAGGCGGCCTGGAGTTTTTCAAGAAACTGGCCTCCGGTTGGCGCAGGAAGCCCAAGCGCCTCGCCCAGCGCCGCAAGGCCCTCGAGGTGCGTGGGGCTGCCAAGAAGAATGCGTCGGTTCCGCGCACGATCGATCTGGTCATCTACAAGGACCGTTTCTCAGTCCGGGCCGAGGTGCCCCGGGCCCGCGAGTCCTTCACCTCGGTCGAGGACGCGCTCAGTCAGATGCGCGCCGATTTTGCCACCGAGGCCAGCATCCGTGTGGACGGTCTGCCCGCGGCGATCGACTCGATGGTTGAAAGCGCCGCACGCAATCCGGACGCCTTGATCTGGGTCTCGCGCGTGCGCATGCAAGATGCGATGGCTTACACCCATAGCATCAAGGTCGCCTCGTATCTGCTCGCCTTTGGCCGCCACCTGGGATTTCCGGCGGCCGAGCTCACGCGACTGGCCATGGTGGGTCTCCTGATGGATGTCGGCAAGCTCGACGTCGACCCAGAGCTCTTGAACAAGCGCGAAGCGCTCACCGACGAAGAGTTCGACGAGGTCAAACTCCACGTCGAAAAAGGTCTCGCGCGCCTGGCCGAGACAATGGATCTGCCCAGCGACGTGCGCGACGGCATCGCCCACCACCACGAGTGGGTCAACGGGCAAGGCTATCCCGCAGGCTTAGAGGGCGGCGAGATCAGCATCTTTGGCCGCATGGCCGCGATCGTCGATGCGTACGCTGCGCTGACGACCGCCCGGCCCTATGCCCAGCCGCTGTCGTCCTACGAGGCGCTTCAGGTCATCTACAGCCAGGCCGGCGAGAAATACCATGCACCCCTGGTGGAGGAGTTCGTCATGGCCATCGGCCTCTTCCCGGTCGGCTCTTTGGTCCTGCTCAGTTCCGAGGAGGTGGCCGTGGTCACCGCCCATGACAAGCGTCAGCGGCTCGAGCCCAGGGTATTGGTCCTGACGACGGCCTTCAAGCATGCCCTCGAGCGCCCTTACGAATTGGATCTGACCCGTAAGCCCAAGGATGCGGAGGGCAAGCCCATCAAGATTCTGCGCAGCCTGCCGGCAGGCGTCCACGGCATCGATTTCCGGAATTTCTATATCGCCTAACGAGCGCGCCCCGTGACTCGATTCGACCCCCTCGCTCCGGCCAGTCCCGAGACAATCGTCAGAAAATTGACGCCCCTCCTCGACAACGAGTTGACGGCCGAGCACTTCGGTCGCCACATCGAGGACACGTGTCGGGCCCTGTCGAGCGAAACGGTGCCGACTCACTTTGCGATTCTGGTCATCCATCTGAAGCGTTCCGACCGGGGCAGCGCCTTGGCGAGTCTGGACCTGGACCGCGCAGCCCGCACGGAGATCCGCCACCGGATCTCAGAGGCCCTGACTCCGATGGACCGCTTTGCCCTCGTCGGATTCGATGACATCACGGTGTTCCTGCCCTATCGCAACAGCGAGACGATCATCGCGCTGGCCACGAACAAACTCCTGAAGGTATTCGACGAGCCGATCCAGATCGAGGGCAAGACCGTCATCATGCGCGCGGCGATCGGCTGTGCGTTCTTCCCGGACCATGGCACGACTGCCGAGGCACTTCTCTCTGCGGCCGACGAGATCTGTGAGCGCGCCCGCGGGCTTCCGGCCCGCTTTGAGATCTTTCGCAATGTCGGTCGGGTCAAGCACTACCATGCCTTGGTCGAAGAACTGCGCGTGGCCATCGATAAGAATGAGCTCGAAGTCTGGCTCCAGCCTCAGCTGTCGTGCGAGGGTCTCGAGTTTCGCGCCGCCGAAGCCCTGATCCGCTGGCCGAGGCCCGTGGGCAAGGAGCCTGTGCACGCGGGTCTGATTGCCGAGATGGCCGAGCAAAATGGCCTGATGACCAAGCTGACCGACTTTGTGACGAGGACCGCACTTCGGCATCTGCACAAGCTTGAGAAGCACGGCATCGTCATCAGTGTGGGGGTCAATCTGTCGGCCTCGGTCCTGTCCGACAAGGGACTGCCCGCTAGGATCAAGCTGCACCTGGATACGGCGTTCATCCCCGCAGAGCGCCTCACGCTCGAAGTCACGGAAAGCTCCTTGATGCATGACTTCCAGGGCGCGTTACAGAACATGATCGAGTTAAAGCGGCTCGGCACGCGCCTGTCGATCGATGACTTCGGCACGGGCTACTCGTCCTTGTCCTACCTGCAACGGATGCCGCTTGACGAGCTGAAGATCGACCAGGTCTTCATTCGGGATATCCTCACCAAAGAAAGCGACCAGCAGATCACCCAGTCGGTGATCGATCTATCGCATAACTTCGGGCTCGAGGCCGTGGCCGAGGGCGTCGAGACCATCGAGGTGATGGATATGCTGACGGATCGCTTTCACTGCGACATCCTGCAGGGCTATCTCTTTAGCAAACCGATCACGGTCGACCAGATCATCGCGTGGTGGCCCAAGCGCACTGCGGCCATTGCCGAGTCCTCCTCGGCACGACAACGCAAGCTGAAGTAAAGGTCCCCGAGAGCGCGCGACGAGTCGCACCCTTTCGGGCGGACTCTAGGGTGCGACGGGCACGCCATCGAAGAACTCCACCTCGCCCGTCTCCAGCGAGTATTCGGCGCCCACGACCAAGAGCCCCTCGTTTTGGATCAGCTGTTCGAGCACGCGCGAGCCGTGGCGCAGGTGATTGGCCGACATGCGGATGTTCGCACGTACCGCCTGGTGCACGAGGGTCTCGTGATCCGGCACGGGATCGGTCCCAAGCAGCGTCTCGACCGAGGGCCTGATGCGATCGACGATCGCGCTCAAATTGCGCGATTGCTCCTTCGATGGACGACCCAACTCCTCGAGGGTGGCCAGGACCGCTCCACAATTCGAGTGCCCGAGGACGACGACGAGCCGAGTCCCAAATCGCTCAGCAGCGAACTCGACACTGCCCACCTGCGAGGGCGCGACGATATTGCCCGCCACACGGATGACGAAAAGATCTCCCAAGCCCTGATCGAAGACGATCTCTGCGGGCACCCGCGAATCAGAGCAGCCCAGGACGATCGCAAAGGGCTCCTGGCCCTGGGTGAGTTCGAGCCGTCGAGAAGGGCTGTTAAGCGACTCCGGGCTCGCCTCGTGGTCGACGAAACGGCGATTGCCTTGCCTTAAGCGACCAAGGGCTTCGAGCGCTGTGATCACGGATGGTCCCTTTCTTTGTTGATTGGGGTGTTCAAGAAGTGCCAGTGAGGGGCCAGGCGGTGCGCCCGCAGGTCGGGGGAGCCCGCCTGCCGACCCCAGGCGCAATGTTAGGGCAAATCGGGGCAGGCGGTCACTGACCAGCCCGGGTTCGGTCTATCCCGCCTGCTACTTCGCCTTCCTTGCTGCGCACGCCGACGCACCGGGTCTCTTTAGGGCAAACTTGCACGAGGCGAGCAAGACGTGTTCCGCCCTGGAACCGACCCTGGCCGATCGACAGGAAGGAGAGCATCAAGATGGACTATGTCAATCTCGGGCACACGGGACTGAAGGTCTCAAGGCTCTGTCTCGGCTGTATGACCTATGGGGTGCCTGAACGCGGCAATCATCGCTGGACGCTGCCTGAAGAGGCGAGTCGGCCGCTCTTGCGCCAGGCGCTCGATCTGGGGATCAACTTCTTCGACACGGCCAACTCCTACTCAGACGGCACCTCTGAGGAGATCGTCGGGCGCGCGCTGAGGGACTTCGCACGGCGCGACGAGGTGGTGATTGCCACCAAGGTCTACTTTCCGTTGAGCGCCGCTCCCAATGCCCAGGGCTTGTCACGCAAGGCGCTGTTCACGGCGATCGATGCGAGCCTAAAGAGGCTCGGCTGCGACTACGTGGATCTGTATCAGATCCACCGCTGGGACTATGCCACGCCGATCGAAGAGACTCTCGAAGCCCTGCACGATCTGGTCCAACAAGGCAAGGTGCGCTACCTGGGCGCCTCGTCGATGTATGCCTGGCAGTTCAGCAAGGCTCTGCACCTGGCCAGGCAGCATGGCTGGAGTCGCTTCGTGACCATGCAAAACCATTACAACCTCCTCTATCGCGAGGAGGAGCGCGAGATGCTGCCCTTGTGCCGCGACGAGCAGATCGGCGTCTTGCCTTGGAGTCCCTTGGCCCGTGGCAGGCTGACCCGGCCGCCGGAAGCCTCGACACCGCGCCTGGAATCAGACCGCTATGGAGAGAACCTCTACGCGGCGAGCGCCGCGGCCGACCTCAAGGTGATCGAGCGCGTCGGTGTGCTCGCTGACCAGCGCGGCCTGCCGCGCGCCCAGGTTGCTCTTGCCTGGATGCTGCACAAGGACGTCGTCACGGCCCCGATCATTGGCGCATCGCGCACCGAACATCTCGCAGATGCGCAGGCCGCCCTCTCGGTGCGGCTCGACGCCGCCGAGATCGCCTTCTTGGAGGAGCCCTACATCCCCCATCCGATCGTCGGGCAAAACTAGGCGGAAAGGGCTGCGTGGAGTCACATCATCTGGACTGCGGGACGAGCCCAGGTGGCAGACTCAGGTGGCAGACTCAGGTGGCACGTTCAGGTCCGCATCTTGTCGATGACGAAATTGGCAAACGCCTCGGCGGCCGGCAGGCGCTGTCTGCGACTCGGAAAGACCACGTGGAAGCCTCCACCATCGCGGCGGTACAACGGCAGAACCCGCACAAGCCGCCCCTCCTTCTCGTCTTGCGCGCAGCGTGTTTCGGGTAACAGCGCGATACCCAGGCCTGCCAGCGCCGCCGACGATAGCGCCTGGACGGTGTTGGCGCAAAAGCGTCCAGTGACTTCGACTTCTTCAATGCCCTTTGGACCCTGCAGGATCCACTTCTGCCGACCCGAGGGATGCGGCAAGGTGATGCAATCATGATGCGTGAGTTCGGCCAGGCGCGTCGGTGCATCGCGCGCGGCGAGGTAGGCTGGGCTCGCCACGAGGATGAAGTCCGAGTCTGCAAATTTGCGCGCGACCAAGGTCGAGTCGGACAGCTGCCCGGCGCGCAGGGCAACGTCAATGCTCTCGGTGACCATGTCAGCCATGATGTCGTTCAATTCGAACTCGAGCCGGATCTTCTCGTAGCGTCGGAGGAATTCGGCGATCCACTCGAGCGGAAAGAATGCGAACAGATCTGCCGGTGCCGCCACGCGCAAGACCCCGCTGGGCACCTCGGCGCCACTGAAAAGTTCCCTGCCCGCCTGACTGATCGCATCGACGGCCAGTCTGCAGCGGGCAAAGAACTCCCGACCCAGGGTGGTGAGGGCAAGCTTGCGGGTGGTACGCTGCAACAGTCGGACCCCAAGTCCCTCTTCGAGTTGCTGCACGCGGCGGCTGACGGTGTTGGAGGGCACACCCATGCGACGGCCTGCCTCGGCGAAACTGCCTGCCTCCACGACACGGACGAACATCGCTACTTCGTTGAAATCCAACATTCGATTACCCAGAAAAATGGATGAATGAAATCCAATTCTACCTACTAGTGGATCGACACATGCCCGGCTATCCTGCGGCTTTCCGCAATCGGCAGGGGGTGGATCAGTGCGTTGCGCGAAGTTGCGCTATTTCGGCCCGACGGGACCCAGGACCGCGCCTGCAAATGTCTTTAAAGCGCCTGCCATGAGAGGGACGATCGATCCAAGACCGCTCTGGCCAACGCAGAACGCCTCGTCGATCACGGGCGCCGTCGGCGCTCCGATCGGTGCCCCTCGCCTGAGCCGCGCGCGGCGCGTCTTCTGCTTGCAGGACTCGTTCCGATGAAGGTTTCCGAGCGTTACAACAGCCTCGCCAAGTGGTTGCATTGGCTCATCGCCCTGGGGATGATCTACACCTTCGGGATCGGCTGGATCATGACCGGTCTGGTCGGTATCTCCCCGACCAAGCTCAAGTACTTCAGTTGGCACAAATGGGCTGGCGTGACGATCCTTGTCTTGGCGCTCGTGCGGATCCTATGGCACCTCGCCCGACCGCCGCGCCCCCTGCCCGCCTCGGTAACGGGCCTACAACGCCTGCTATCCCAACTGATGCACCAGTTGCTCTACCTAGCCACCCTCCTCGTGCCGGCCACAGGCTACCTTTATTCTCTGGCCGCGGGATATCCGATCGTCTATCTCGGTCTCATCGAGTTGCCGGTCTTCTTCGGAAGGAGCCCCGCTTGGGCGGAGCCGCTGCGCCTGGCCCATGCCTGGTCGTCCTACGCGATGGCGGCGGCAGTTCTGGGTCATGCCGCAGCGGCGCTCCTGCACCAGTTCTATTATCGTGACGGCGTGCTGGCGGACATGCTGCCCTATCGCATCGGTCATCCTCTCGCCGAAAAGGAAGGCACTTCATGAAGCAGTCTGTCCAACTCGCCATGGGCGCCCTGACGCTCGCCACGGCGCTTGCTGCGAGCGCCGCCGATCCGGTGATGGTCCCACCCAGTACCATCTCGGTCACCTTCCGGCAGATGGGCGTGTCGGTCGACGCGACGTTCAACAAGTTCACCGCATCGATCGACTACGATCCGGCCAAGCCCGCTCAGGGGAGCGCCCAGTTCACGATCGATATCGCCAGCTTCGATCTGGGCAGTCCCGAATACAATTCGGAGGTGCTCAAGCCCGACTGGTTCGACGCCGCAAAATACCCGAGCGCGACGTTTCAAAGCACGAGCCTGAAAGCGGTCTCGGCCACGCAGTTGGATGCGACCGGCAAACTCACGATTCGCGGCAAGACCCAGGAAATCCACTTTCCGGTGAACATCAAAGACGCCGGCAAGCAGCGCTTCTACGATGGTGTCGTCCACATCAACCGAACTGCCTATGACGTCGGTATCGGTGAATGGAAGGCGACCGATATCGTGGCCGACGACGTGGCCATCAAGGTCCACGCCGTCACCAATCTCAAGAACTGACTTTTTTCCCAAACAAGGACTTCCATGAAAAACCGCATTCTCCCCCTGCTGCTCCTGGCCACATCGAATCTCGCACTGGCTGCCCCGGTCACCTACAACATCGATCCCGATCACACCCATCCGAGCTTCGAGGCGGACCACTTCGGCGGTCTGTCGGTCTGGCGCGGTCTGTTCAAGAAGACCTCCGGGACCATCTCGCTCGACAAGGCCGCAAGCACCGGTAGCGTCGAGGTCACGATCGATCCGGCCAGCGTGGACTTCGGTCAGGACAAGTTAAACGGCCATGTCAGCGGTCCTGATATGCTCGATGCGGCGAAGTTCCCGACCATCACCTACAAGGGTACCCTCGGTGCCTTCGTGGACGGTCAACCGACGACGCTGACGGGCGAGCTGACCATGCACGGCGTGACCAAGCCGGTCGCGCTGAAGATCGATTCCTTCAAGTGCATCATGCATCCGATGCTCAAGCGCGAAGTGTGCGGCGCAGACGCCGTGGGGACCTTGAACCGTGCCGATTTTGGCGTCAACTATGGCCAGCAATATGGCTTTAAGCAGGACGTCGCACTACGCATCCAGGTCGAGGGTATCAAGGCGGAGTAAGCTCGACGGAATAAGTTCGACGTCTTAAGGGGCGCGCGGGGGACAGTCCCCGCGCGAGGGGTGCGCCCCGCTTTGCGGTCTTGGGCATAATGGGAGCCAACCCGGCTCGAAACGGTGATGACCATGTCCAACCGCACCCTGAATCTCGACGATACGCTCTATGAGTATGTCCTGGGCCACTCGTTGCGCGAGCATCCGGCCCAGAGCGCCCTGCGCGAGGTGACGCGGACCCATCCGGGCGCAGGGATGCAGATCTCGCCCGAGCAGGGCCAGTTCATGGCGCTCCTCGTGCGACTCATCGGGGCAAGCCAGGCGCTTGAGGTCGGCGTATTCACGGGCTACAGCGCGCTGTCGGTGGCGCTCGCGCTGCCCCCGGAAGGCCGACTCCTTGCCTGTGACATCTCGGAGGACTACCCGAAGATCGGCCGACCCTACTGGCGCGAAGCGGGCGTCGAAAAGAAGATCGAACTCCATATTGCACCGGCCGCGGTCACGCTCGCCGAGCGCCTCGCACAGGGCGATGGCGGGCGCTTCGATTTCGTTTTCATCGATGCGGACAAGAGTAGCTACGACACCTACTTCGAGTTGTGCCTGCAGCTGGTGCGACCAGGTGGACTCATCGCCATCGACAATGTCCTCTGGGGGGGCAGCGTCGCCCGGCCCGCGACCGACCCGGACACGCTTGCCCTGCAGGCCCTGAACCGCAAACTGCACCACGACGAACGCATCGATCTGTCGCTACTACCCCTTGGGGACGGTCTCGCGCTCGCCCGTAAGCGCTAGACCACAACCCCTCTCCTCTCCACTTCTACTTCCAGCCCTGTAAAGGATTGACCATGTTCTTGGACTTCGCGACGGTCGAACCGCGCCAGGCTTACTTCTGGATGGCCTCGACCATCACGCCCCGCCCCGTCGCCTGGGTCTCGAGCCTGTCTGCAGCCGGGGTGACCAATCTCGCGCCCTTCAGCTTTTTTCAGATGATCACGGCCTCCCCGCCCACTCTCATGATCTCGCCTTTGATCAACAGCGATGGCAGCATGAAAGACACGCCCCACAACATCCGCGAAACCGGGGAATTCGTCGTCAATCTCGTGAGCTATCCGATGGTTGACAGCATGAATGCGACCTCCTTCGGGTTTGACCGCCAATTGAGCGAATTCGAACAGTGCGGCATCGAGGCCACACCCTCCTCACTGGTCAAGCCACCCCGCGTGGCCAAGGCGAGCGTGAGTTTCGAGTGCAAGCTCGCCCACTTCATGCCCTACCCTAGGGAATCGCCATCGTGCTACGTGGTGTTCGGCACGGTGATTGCGGCCCACATCGACGAATCGATCCTGGGCGCCGACCAGAAGGTCGATCCCCGGCGCCTCGATCTGGTCTCGCGCATGGGCGCTGACTGGTATGGCCGCACCAACGCCGAGGAGAATTTCGAACTGGTCCGGCCGAAGGGTTGGGCCCGATAGACGCCATGCTGAGTCCGACGAGATCCTTCTCGACGGACCCGATGGTGCGCATGGCGCGCTACGGATCCAAAGACCGAACTCGCGATTCGGACGGAGCGTCAGGCCGAACCGCGATTTCGATGATGAGTTCCGGGTCGAAACGCGCGTTCTCCAGCTCCCCCCGCGAACTCACGTAGCCCCGCGGATTGCACACGACGCGGGTGCGCCCCAACTGATAGTCGAATGAATCGTGGGTATGGCCGTGGATCCACAGTGCGGGCTCGTAGTGTTCAATGAGCGACTCGAGGTCGCTCGCAAACGCTGCACTCACCAAATCGGTGCAAAAGCGCGGGGCGACCGAACGCAGCGACGGTGCATGATGACTCACCACCACCGTCGGCCCGTCGAAGGGCACCTCCAAGAGCTTCTGGAGTGCCAAAAGCGAGGCACGGTGACGCCTAATAGTCTCGACGGCACGGAGCAGGGGCCTCTCCTGCGATCCCTGCGCCGCGCCTGATCGGGTCGCTGCCAGCGGATCGTGCTGAATGCATCTGAAGTCGAAGAGCATCGCCTCGGCAGCGGCGAGTGCGTCTTGCATACGGGCCTGACCAAAGAGCTCAAAGTCGGTCCACAGCGTCGCCCCGATAAAGCGCACGCCAAGGAGTTCCACCTGCCTGTCCTCGAGGAAGTGGACCGTTCCCGCGGCCGCCGCCGCATGGAGCCTGAGCGGCAGTTTCAGCC
>CAJCID010000075.1 GCA_903970305.1 Rhodospirillales bacterium
GCCGCTAGGCATTTGGTAGCGCGAGTTTAGCGTCAACTTCGGGCCGAAAGCGAGGAAAAAGTCACGAATTCTGCTTAAAGTGTGGGCATTTTCGCCGCGGACTCACCCAATTGGCTGGGGATTTGCGAAAATACCGCAGTGTGAGGTCAGTTGTTCAATCGGGGGTTGCGTCGCTTTGAATTCGATCTGGTGGCGCCTGTTGACCGTGTTGGGTTCTGTCGGCTCGGTCGGCGCCGCGCTCGCTTATTTCCAGGGATGGGGGCTCGGTCTGGGCTTTCTCGTCGCGGCCCTCCTCGCACTCTGGCTTAGGGACCAGCGCCACCTGTCAGCACTGGAACGTTGGGCCGATCTGGATCGCAAGGCGGCGCTTCCTCCTGCAAGCGGCCCGTGGGACCACATCTTCGCCAAGCTCTACCGGCAATCGCGGGAGAGCGAGCGCCAGCATGCAGCGCTCACCGATGCCCTGGTTAGTTTCCGGCGAGCGGCGCAGGCATTGCCGGATGGTGTGGTGATGCTCAACGACACCAGTCAGATCCTGTGGTGCAACGGTCAGGCGGAGCAGCACTTTAACCTCAAGCTCGAGACCGACGCCGGCCAGAGCGTCACCAACCTGTTACGTGCCCCGGATTTTCTCAGCTATCTCGCCAGCGGCGAATGGGACCTCCCGGTGGAATTGCGCATGCGCCTTGGGGGCCAGGGGGGCGACCGCATCCTCTCGGTTCAACTCGTCGAATATGGTAACGCGCAGCGCCTTTTGCTCTCGCGCGACATCACCAAGATCGAGCGTCTTGAGACCATGCGACGCGACTTCGTCGCCAACGTGTCACACGAATTGAAGACGCCATTGACGGTCCTCGCAGGCTTCTTAGAGACCATCCGGGAGGTCAAGCTGCCCGCGCGTCAGCAGGAGCATTACCTCGCTCTGATGAGCGAACAGGCCGAACGCATGCAAAGGCTCGTGGCCGACCTGCTGACCCTCTCGGCGCTCGAGGCGGACCGCGGCCCAAGCGCTGAGAGCATCGACATGTCCGCACTATGCGCTCGCGTCGAGGCGGCGGCGGCCGAGCTGTCCAAGGGGCGCCACGCGCTGAGCTTCACGGCCGATCGGGACGTCAACCTACTGGGCTCTGAAACCGAGATTGCCAGCGCGCTCACCAATCTCGTGACGAATGCAATCCGCTACACCCCCGATGGTGGAAAGATCCGGGTCGATTGGTCAAGGGTCGAGATTGGCGGTTCGGTCTATGCGCAGTTCGCCGTCGTCGATACCGGTATTGGCATCGAGGCGCACCATCTGCCACGACTGACCGAACGCTTCTATCGGGTCGATCGGGGCCGCTCACGCGGATCGGGAGGTACGGGTCTTGGACTGGCAATCGTCAAGCATGTCATGACGCGTCACCAGGGTCGGCTCGAAATCACGAGCACAATGGGATCGGGAAGCCGCTTCGCTGCACTCTTTCCAGCGGCCCGCATCATCGGTCGGCAGGCCCTCGCGCAGCGCGAGATCGAACGCCGGGATGCCGCCTAGAACGGCGGTCTTTCAGACCAGATGGAACAGCACGTGGTCGTAATCGAGGCCGCGTTGCACGAGTTCGTCGAGACGCAAAGCCGTGGCGAGTCCTTCGGCGACCACCCTCAAGGTGCGCGCCGGTCGAAAGGTTGCGGCCGGAAGGACCAGCGCATACTGGTTCGGCGCATTGCGCACCCGGTCCCAGATCGGCGCATCCTCGGGCGCCACGGTGTTGGAAATCATCAGATAGGCTGGCTCGATCTCGACCGAATCGAGCGCGACACGGACCGGCTGTGGCAGGCCGGGGATGAGCTTGACCCTGACAAGGTGAGTCGATGCAGGACGCGCGACACCTTGCGCATTGTCGTTGATGCCTTGTTGCAACCCTTGTACCGACCCGAGCAGAAACGGAATGGGGCCGACCTTCCCCCCAAGCTTTAAGCCGACCAGCTGTCCCAGGTTCAGGCGCGGACGGACATGCCGGCGCATGCACAAAACGCTGTCGGGCAACTCGCCCACGACCGACCAGGTCTCGGCCTCCTCGAGCATCTGATCAACGCGGGCCCGCTCCACTTCGCCACGGGTGCGGGTGAGCGCGTCTTCGGGCATACGGGTGTAGTCGTAGGTGATCGAGCCCGTCAGTGTCGCGACGTGGCGATGGGGCCCGTCCAGGCTCTGGGCCGCACCAATGGCGGCCAGGGCGAACTCGGAATGCGAGGGCCGCCAGAACTGTTCGGGAAAATCGATCGACTCGGGCATGACGTTGCCCCAACGGCGCATGAGATTCGCCAAAAGCGTCCGGCTGGCCGAGAGGCTGATTGCATCGCCCAAGCCCAGGCTGTGCGGGGTGTTCCCCTCGTCGAGCAGACTCAAACGCCTCTCGACACTTTTTAGGACGCGTTGCGTATCGAGTCGGACCTGGTGCTGATTGCCGGCCAACTGGACGACCGGACCGGGGTTGTTCTGGGGTCGTGTCGGCGGACTTCCCAGTTCGGCTGCGCTGTCGATGCGAAACCCGACCTTGGACGACCAGCGCAGGGCACAAGCGTAAGCCGCCTGGAATTCGGCCGGCGAGAGCATCGTCGGATCGGCCAGCGCGATCAGTATCGGCAGATTGAATGCCTCCCGGCAGGTCTGCGTGATGCTCGCGTGCAGCGGATCTTCGACTTCCTCGTTGGGAACCCCGAGCTGGCGCGCGAGTTGCCCCATTCGGCAGTGCTGGTCCCAAAGCCTCTCGGGAACCGCCACACGCAGGCGCAAGTAGAGAACCAGTACATGGGCATTGGTGTCGAGGGCCCGATGCAGCGCCATCACCTTGGTCGCGACGGCAACGGTGCGTTCCTCTCCGGAGGCAATCTGGCTCGTGGCGGGCGCAAAGGGCTCGTCACCGAGCCGGGCGATGAGGACTTCGTAGGCCTCCCGGAGATCCTCGGCAGTATCGATCATGGCCCAGATCGGCTCAGCCTCGTTGGCCATCAGCGGCACGGGCTTAAATTCCAGATCCCGCACTCGATCGTGGACTTGCGCGTGGATGACCAGCCGAATGCGCTCGATGATCTCGTACTTGCGCGGGGGTGCGAGCGGGCCCTCCATGACTTCGCCGATGCACTCAGCCATCCGCCTTAGGCTATCAGCCGAATCCAGAGGGGTCAGCGTGGCGAGCCAGTTCTTGCAAGCCTGGGCATCCCTGAGCGCCGAGAATTCGCTTCGAATCTGGCTATCGTTGGAGCGTCGAAACCGGAGAATTACCATGGGAAGGACGTCTCGAGTGAATGCGCAAGGGGTTGGGCTAGACGAGCTGCAGTGCGCTGCCGCTGCGGCCAGGGATCATCCGGCTCGACGCCGACCCGGTGCACCGCGCCGGCTCGACGCGCCAAAGCCCAAATTGGATCAGGAAAGTTTCGGTCATCGCGCCAGCGTGGAATCACGTGCCAGTGCAGGTGGGGCACTTGGTTGCCCAGACTGGCAAGATTGATTTTGTCGGTTAGGAGCATATCACGCAGAGTGCGCTCCACCCTATCGACAATCGCCCAAAGATGGCTCCGCTCGGCCTCATCCAAGTCGCTCATTTCGGGGACATGAGCAGTCCAGATCACCCGACAGTAACCCGGATAATCCTGATCATCGACCTGGACAACGCGCGCACACCGACCCTGCCAGACGAGCGTACCGCCGAGCTCTGCGCACAGCGGACAGGCTTCTTCGGTCGTCACGAACGTCGAGCCGGGCGACTGGCTCGGCCGATGGGCGTGAGGCCCTGGCGATGTGCCGCGCGCATCGCTAGACCAGAACCCGCTCGATACCGCCCGCGTTGGCGCGGTCAATGTAACGCTCCATCCAGTCCACTCCCAGCATGTGGCGGGCCAGCTCGACGACGATGTAGTCGGCGTCCATCGCGGTGACGTCATCGTAGCGCGCGAGGCCCTGGAGGCAAGACGGACACGAGGTGAGGATCTTCAGGGGCCCGGAAAACCCGTCCGAACGCAGGGCTTCCGTGCCGCGCAGCAACTCCTCCTCCTTGCGAAAGCGCACTTGCGTGGAGATGTCGGGCCGGCTCACGGCCAGCGTGCCGGATTCACCGCAGCATCGTTCATTGTTCTCGATTCGTCCGTTGAGCTCACTGTTCACAAGGGCGTTGACGACCTTGAGCGGACTGTAGGTCTTCATGGGGGAGTGGCAAGGATCGTGATACATGTAGCGCACGCCGGTCGCGGCGTCCAGCTGTACGCCCTTTTCCATCAGGAACTCGTGGATGTCGACGATCCGGCAGCCCGGAAAGATCTGGTCGAACTGGTAGCCCTGGAGCTGATCGAAGCAGGTCCCGCAACTCACCACCACGGTTTTGATGTCCAGATAGTTGAGGGTATTGGCGACCCGGTGGAAAAGCACCCGATTATCCGTGATGATCTTCTCGGCCTTCTGGAACTCTCCCGTGCCGCGCTGCGGATAACCGCAGCACAGGTAGCCTGGCGGCAGGACGGTCTGAACACCGACTTCCCACAGCATTGCCTGGGTGGCCAGTCCGACCTGGGAGAAGAGCCTCTCGGAGCCACAGCCTGGGAAATAGAAGACGGCTTCGCTTTCGGCACTGGATCTGGGGTCGCGGATGATGGGGACGAACTTGTCGTCCTCGATATCCAGTAAGGCCCGCGCAGTGCGCTTGGGCAGATTGCCGGGCATTTTCCGATTGACGAAGTGGATGACCTGTTCGCGCAGCGGCGCCCTGCCGACACTCGCAGGGGGGGCAGCTGCCTGTCGGGTCGCCGCTAAGTGCAAGAGCCTGTGACCCAGGCGCTGCAGACGATAGCCCCAGCCGATCATGACCCGGCGTATCGCATTGATCGTTGCCGCATCGGTCGCGTTAAGGAACAGCATCGACGCGGCCGTCCCGGGGTTGAACTTGTTCTTGCCCATCTTGCGCAGCAGGTTGCGCATGTTCATGGACACGTCGCCAAAGTCGATGTCCACCGGACAGGGTGCAAGACACTTGTGGCAGACCGTGCAATGGTCGCCTACGTCGGCAAACTCCTCCCAATGCTTGAGCGAGACCCCCCTGCGGGTCTGCTCTTCGTACAGGAAGGCCTCGATCAACAGCGACGTGGCAAGTATCTTGTTGCGCGGCGAATAGAGCAGGTTGCCGCGCGGGACGTGAGTGGCGCAAACGGGCTTGCATTTGCCGCAACGCAGGCAGTCCTTGATCTGGTTGGAGATCGCGCCGATGTCGCTTTGTTGCATGATGAGCGACTCAGCGCCCATGAGACCGAAACTGGGCGTGTAGGCGTTGCGCAGGTTCGATGGATACGCGGGCAGCTCGAGCAGCTTGCCCAGATTGAAGTGCCCGTGTGGATCGACGCGCTCCTTGTAGGAACGAAACGCGGAGAGCTCCTGCTCCGTCAGGAACTCGAGTTTGGTGATGCCAATGCCATGCTCGCCGGAGATGACGCCATCGAGGTCCCGCGCGATTTGCATGATGCGTGCGACCGCGACATTGGCCTCCTTGAGCATCACGTAGTCGTCGGAGTTCACCGGGATATTGGTATGCACGTTGCCATCACCCGCATGCATATGCAAGGCGACGAACAGGCGGCCTTTGAGCACGGTTGCATGAATCTGCTGACAACGGGAAAGAATCGGCGCATACGCCGCGCCATGGAAAAGCCGCTCGAGCGGAGCCTTGACCTCGCTCTTCCAGGAGACCCGGATCGTGCGATCCTGGAGCACATCAAAAAGCGTCATCGAAGGCGCCTCGGTGACGCGCTCAAGTAGGGTCGGAACCAGACCGCCCAGACCGCACTGGGCGAGTGCGCCCAGGACCGACTCGAGAGGCTCGTCCATGTGGTCCAACAGGAATTGCCAACGCGTGCGCGCGTCGGCCACCAGCTCTCGCGCCTGGGCCGGACGGTCACCCAGAAGTTCCGCCGGAGCGAGCCGGTCGGTCTCGCCGTCACCGGTCTTGCCGACCGGAAGCTCGCCTCCCAGGAACTGCTCGAGCGCAGCGATGAGCCTGAGCTTGTTGCCAATCGAGAATTCGATGTTGATCCGCTCGATCGCGTCGGTATAGGCGCCCAGGCGATCGAGCGGGATCACGACGTCTTCATTGATCTTGAACGCGTTGGTGTGCTTGGCAATCGCAGCCGTACGGGCCCGGTCGAGCCAGAAGGTCTTTCTCGCCTCTGCACTGACGGCGACAAAGCCTTCGCCTTCCCGGGCATTGGCGATCCTCACGACCTCCGAGGAAGCGCGTGCCACAGCGGCTGCATCGTCGCCGACGATATCCCCGACCAGCACCATCTTCGGCAGCGTACCTCGCTTGGACTTGGTGCTATATCCGACGGCCCGCAGGTAGCGCTCGTCCAGATGCTCAAGGCCGGCCAGGAGCGCTCCGCCCTCACGCGTCTGCTGATCCAGATAGTCCTTGATCTCGACGATGGCCGGCACGGCGTCGCGTGCCTGGCCGAAAAACTCCAAGCAGACCGTGCGCGTATGGGGAGGCATCTTGTGCAGCAGCCAGCGGGCCGAGGTGATGAGGCCATCGCAGCCCTCTTTCTGTACTCCTGGAAGCCCGGCTAGGAATTTGTCGGTGACGTCCTTTCCCAGGCCGTCCTTGCGGAAGCGGCGTCCTTCGATCTCCAGAATCTCGCGGTTGGTGACAGTCTTAGCGTCGGCCGCAAGGCGTCTCACCTCAAATCGGGCCACTCGCGCCTCGTGGATCTTGCCGAGATTGTGTTCGAGACGAACCACCTCCAGCCAGCCGCCGTTGGCGTCCACCATCTTCCAACTGACCAGATTGTCGAGGGCGGTGCCCCACAAAACCGCCTTCTTGCCCCCTGCGTTCATCGCCACATTGCCGCCGATGCAAGACGCGTCCGCGGAAGTCGGATCGACCGCAAAGACCCAGCCCGCGCGCTCGGCGGCCTCCGTGACCCGTTTCGTCACCACCCCCGCGCCACTTGAAATCGTGGCGACCGGTTCATCGACACCGGGAAGACGGGTCATCTCGACCGGCCCGAGATCTTCCAGCTTTTCAGTGTTGATGACCGCCGAGAGCGCGGTCAAGGGGATGGCTCCGCCGGTGTAGCCAGTCCCACCGCCGCGCGGGATGATCGTCAGTCCAAGCTCGATGCAGGCCGTCACGACCCCCGCCATCTGTGCTTCCGTATCGGGAGTCAGCACAACGAACGGATATTCGACGCGCCAATCGGTTGCATCGGTCACATGCGAAACCCGTGAGAGTCCGTCGAACTTGATGTTATCGCGTGCCGTGACCTTGGCCAGGCGGCGCATCGCCTCGCGGCGTAGCCGGGAGGTCGACTCGAACTCCTTCTCAAAATCGGCCACAACACGATTGGCCGCCTCGAGCAGGAGCGCCACCTTGCGGTCACGCTCGCCGTCCTCCAGATCGCGCCGCCTTTCGATCTCGCCGACGCGATGACGCATCGCCTCGACCAAGGCGCGACGCCGCTTTGGGTTCTCAAGAAGGTCGTCTTGCAGGTAGGGATTACGCCGCACGACCCAGATGTCGCCCAACACCTCGTAGAGCATTCTTGCTGAGCGCCCCGTACGCCGTTCTGCTCGCAACTCGTCTAATACACCCCAAACTGACTCTCCCAACAGACGGATGACGATCTCGCGGTCCGAGAAGGAGGTGTAGTTATAGGGAATCTCGCGCAGCCGGACCGGACCTGCGCGCTCGGCCGCAGGTAGGGTCAAAGAAGGCGCAATGGGGGCATTCATGATCTCGACGCCTTGGAGAAGTGGCTCCCCGGCACCACTGCACCGGGTTCACGCAGTCATTCTAGCCCAGGGGCGAGAGTGCCGCCCGGGGCCCCGGACACGGCTTGCCGCTGCGCCGATTCGCCGGTACCCTTGCGCCACCTCGAGAAGAAACCGCATCGTGCGAGCGGGTCAACCCTGGTCGCAGCATTTGGGCAGAGCAACTGGTCGGGCCAAACCCGACATGCCTTGATGACCGCTTTGCGCGCGAACCGCGCTTTCCGATTCTCTCCCGTTGTAGCGTTGGTCCCATCATGAAACACCCCGACTATCTGAAACGTATCCTGACTGCCCGCGTCTATGACGTTGCACGCGAGTCCGAATTGCAGCCCGCGCCGACGCTCTCGAAGCGCCTGGGCAACGCCGTCTGGCTCAAACGCGAAGACAACCAGGCCATCTTCAGCTTCAAGCTGCGCGGGGCTTATAACAAGATGGCGCATCTGTCCGAAGCGCAACGGGCCCAAGGAGTCATTGCCGCCTCGGCAGGCAATCACGCACAAGGGGTCGCCCTGGCGGCTCATCGGCTCGACTGCCACGCCGTCATCGTGATGCCGCTGACCACGCCGCAGGTGAAGATCGACGCCGTGCGCATCCACGGCGGGCAGAACGTCGAGATCGTTCTCTTTGGAGACTCCTACAGCGAAGCCTACGAGCATGCCTTAACGCTGCAGGCCACGCGCGGCCTGGAA
>CAJCID010000076.1 GCA_903970305.1 Rhodospirillales bacterium
GTGCTTTTGGATGGAGGGCGCAATCCGAACCCCGTACCTCCGCAACCAACGCTCGAGCCGAGCTAGCGGGGGCGCCCTGACTTAGTCCGGTGCCGGGACCGCCAAGCCGATCCCCTCCCGCCTTCCGTCCAGCGGAGCGGATCGCAACGATCGCGCGACCCAAACATCGAAACAAAATTACCGAAACGCTTGCCAAGGGAGGCGTCCTAGCGCTAGTCTGACCTGGAGCTTGGCCAAAATTGCGCCATTGATGGCGCCATCGGGCCCGAGCGGCCCCAAGGGAGCACTTGTGCCGCCTCGGGTCTCCGAGTCACCTAACCTGCCTGGAGTCCGAACGTGTCGATGACCAATCCTTACGTGCCGCCCCAGGCTGAACTCGAGTCGAACCAGACACTGGGTTATCAGGAGATGAAGTACTGGTCCGCCAAGGGCCGCATCGGTCGCCTGCGCTACCTCGCCTACTCGGTGGGTGGCTACATCATCCTGATCTTGGTGGCGATGCTGATCGGTGGCGTGCTTGGATTTTTGGGCAACGGCAGTATCGCCGGCGTGGCAGGCATGGCGACCTCGATCCCCTACTTCGTGTTCACGATCCTTTTGGCGATCCGGCGCGCGCATGATATGAACTGGTCGGGCTGGACCGTCTTTTTGCTGCTGATCCCATTCGTTGGACTGCTCTGGCTGTTCAAGTCCGGTAGCCCCGGCGCGAACCAATTCGGACTACCCCCGCCCCCGAATACCCTGGGCGTCAAGATTCTGGCATTCGGCGCACCGGTTCTGATGGTCGTTCTGATTTTCGCTGTCGCCTTGCCGGCTTACCAGGGGTATCTGCAGCGCGCCCAGGCAATGCAGAGGCAGTAGGCGCCAGCCGAGCAGCCACCGCCCTCGCCTGCCGGCAGCGGCTAATGCTGCCGCGCGATGTGCACTTGCATTGCGATCTGGCAGCGCATCTCGCGAAAGCGCCCCTCGGCGTCTTCGCCAAACAGCGGATCCGGGGTGGGCGGCATGTCCACCTCGATAGCCCTCCAGTCCCAAGCATCGAGAAGTTCGGCCGCACGGCAGGATCTCGGTTTCTTCGGGGGGACAGTCGTCACAAACCATCACAAGCGGCGCCTGTTGGCGAATTGGGGCTTTATTTCCCCTCTTTTCTGCCGATTAGATAGAAAGCCAAGGGCCACACTCTCTTGGACATGGACCGGATCGACGATCGCCATTCGAGCGCACCAAGCGCAAAAGAGGTCCCCCATCCTCACTCCATCAGGACGCCATGACAATTGCCAGCCTTAACCCAAGCTCCTTCGCGAGAACTCAACAGATCTCGGGGAGCGCTTCGATCAACTCAGTTTCCGGTGGCAGCGACCGGAGCGCAGACGGCAAAGACGGTGGGGGTAGGGTCCATCATCACCAAGGTGGGGGCGGGGGCGGCCTGATTCAGGACGTACTGCAGGCGCTTAATCAGATCGGCGTCTCGCCAAGCGTGGCCAATCCCTCGAGCTTAGCGACGGGTTCGACCTCGGGGAGCAGCGCGAGCACTGGGCTGGGAACGACAGGCTCGACCCAGGCGTCTTCAACGGGTTCGGGCAATCAGGTCGCCCAGGATCTTCACAAGTTGGTCCACGACCTCTTTCAGGCAGTCAACAGCACCGCATCACAGAGTTCGTCTGCGACAGGCAGTCGCACCAGTTCGCCCTATAGCAATCTGGAAAGCGGGTTAGAGAGCTTGATCGGCAGCCTCTCCTCGACAAGCGGCACGACAAGTGGCGCCGTCAGCACCCTGCAGTCGGACTTCCAGAACCTCGTCACCGCCATGGCTGGCCAGAGTTCCGGAAGCAGTGCATCCTCTTCGGGCAGCACCTCGAGCGGTAGCGCAAACCTGCAAAGCTTTCTGACGACCCTCTTACAGACGATCCAGTCGAACCAGAATCCGGCAAGCGGCTTGACCAGCACCTTGAGCACCCAGGCCTGATCGGGTTTTCGCAGACACGGGTCAGCCGTCGTCAATGGCACCGCCATGCTGGATCGAAGGCGCGCTCAGGTCCGCTCATGGTTCGCAAAGGCCTACTGGGACCCAGGGTCCCAGGGTCTCAGGATCTAAGGGTCCCTTGGCAACCGTGGACGACTAATAGAACACCACATAGAGGTGCCAGGTCCCTGAAAGGCCCTTGAGTTCATGGTCGCCATAGTCGATGAGCCGGATGTTTGAGCCTGCGATCAGGTCCTTCACCGTGCTCGACACCAGGACCTCGCTCGCCTCGGCGATTGCGGCCACGCGCGCGCCGATGTGCACGGCGATGCCGCTGGCCTTCTCACCGATCGTCTCCACCTCGCCAGTGTGTAGCCCGGCCCTGATCTCGATGCCCAGTTGGCGGACCTGATCGCGGATGCTGCAGGCGCATTGGACGGCACGCGCCGGCCCGTCGAAAAGGGCAAAAAAACCGTCCCCGGCCGTGTCGATCTCCCGGCCCCGGAAGCGGGCGAGTTCAGCGCGCACCAAGGCGTGATGCTGCTCGAGGGTTTCGCGCCAACGCCTGTCGCCCAGGCGGCTCGCATGGACGGTGGAATCACAGATGTCAGTGAACAGTACCGTCGCTAAGATCCGGTCGGTCGCAGCCTCGGTTCTGTTCGGCGTCTCCCAGTAAGGGTTGGTCGCCGTCAGAGAGGAGTCGCGTCGGGCCGAAGAGGGCCTTTCGGCAGGACGCAGCTCGGGCTTCGGAGCCGCGCGCAGCCCCTGCGCGAAGCTCACAAACTGGGCCCGGGCCTGAGGATTGTCGATGTGCAGCGCAAGAGCATCGGTCAGGCCTGCGAAATCGCCAACCTTTTTCATCTCGTTCTTGATCAACACGCGCGCCACAGGCCCGACGGCCTTGGCGAGGTGCTTTTGAATCGCCTCGAGCGCTTCGTCTGAGATCCAGGCACGCGTGGACGGCCCGGCCTCTGAGACGGTCATCGTCGGCGAACCTTTGGAGGGAACCACGCGCGTATTCGTCAGCGGGGCGTCGGCGGTGCGCGCCACGCGAGTGGTCGGTGGGGCCGCTTCCGTGGGACGAGTGCGGCGCGTGGCGGATCCGGCATCGCGTGAAGGAATCTCGTGGCCTTTGCGAAAGGCCTCGCGATGTGCAGGCTCGGCGATGCTTTGAGCGAGCAGTTCGCGCATCTGTTCGATGCTCGATACACGCCCGCGCGCCTTGCGCACGAGCACCGGCGCGAGCGGCCCCAGATGATGGGTCAGCTCCTGCTCGAGCGAAGCCAGCGCGGCACTATCGAGTTCTTGCGCGTCCTCGAGAGGCGGCGCATGGAGATACTGGGTCGGGTCGATCAGAAGGCTCGCCCCTGGATCGAGCACGACCTCGTAGAGTTCGTGAACTCGGCCGTGTTTGTCGGGCTGACCTCCGATGTAACGAAACGCCTTCTCGCCGTTGTCCGACAAGCACGAGACCACGTCGTAGAAGGCGCGCGAGACGAGCAGGGACTTCTCATCGGCAAAACTCATGACCCTTTGGGCGGCATTGATGCCATCACCGATCACATTGCCGCGCCCGTTCAAGTCCGTCAGGATCCTCACCGGTCCGATGTGTAGCCCCATGCGTACGCGCAGCCGGTCTTGCACGGCAAGAGAGCGCCGGATATCGAGCGCGGTGCGTAGCACCTCCTCGGGGTCTCCCATGAAGCAGATCGCCGCTCCATCCCCGGTATCGAGGGTGATGCGCTCGTTCTCCGGGTCGCCTGCGAGCTTGGTTGCAATCAGCTGGTTAAAGCGTGTCTTCAGTTCGTACTGCTCGCTGACCGACACCTTGCTATAGGCGATGATGTCGAGAAACAGCACCGTGCACACGACGTTGCCACGCTGGGGATCGGTCGAATTGACCGCCGTTGTGAGACTGCCGCGCGAGTCGACACGCGGTCCGAGTTGACGTGTCAAAGCGATCGTCACGTCGTCGCGCGGGATACTGCGGGTCTGCGGCATGGCGTCGCCGACCAAGCGCGCGCGAAACTCGGCCGCAGACTGGGGGCGTCGCTCCTCCTCCAGATTGAGCGCCCAGTCGATCGCACTGAGAATCGGCTCGCCGATCAGATGGTGGTGGTCGGACTGCGCAGCGGGCACCATGTCATCGCGCTTTAAGCGCGAGGCCGACTCCATGGGCTTGTTGCCCGAGACCAGCCAGTACATGACGCCGGCCAGGGAATACAAATCGGTCCAGGGACCCTGGTTGCCCTTCGAATGGTATTGTTCAAACGGCGCAAAGCCCGGTGTGATGATCTTGGTCATATCCTGACCCGCCGTCGTGCGGCGTGCCGCGCCGAAGTCGATCAACACCGGACTGCCGTCGCCGCGCACAAAGATGTTGTCCGGCTTGATGTCGCGATGTAAGAACCCTGCCTGGTGCACCAGTTCGAGTCCGTCAAGCAGTGGCAGCACCAATTTCAAGAGATCCCCCCGCCCAAGGGGCATGTGCCGGGGTGCCCAATTGTTCAGTGAATACCCGGACTGGTACTCCATGACGATATAGGCGGTGCCATTGGCCGTGAAGTAGCGCAGCACCCTGACGATATTAGGGTGATTGAAGGTCGCCAGCGCGCGCGCCTCATCGATGAAGCGATCAAGCCCCCACTTGAAATTGGATTCCGAGGACTCGTCGCCCAAGGAACGCACGCTGCCGTCGTGCCCGCGGGTGGCGAGATCAGCGGGCAGGTATTCTTTCAGGGCAACAGGTAAGGAGAGGTTCAGGTCCCGGGCCAGGTAGGTGATACCAAAACCACCGCCCCCGAGCGTGCGCTCGATCGAATATTCCATGACCGCATGGCCGGGCCTAAGCGCCAAGGCCACCCGGCCCGAATCAGGCTCGTTGTGCGCGTCGCCTCTACGCCCGGTCATACACGATGACCTAATCGAGCCTGAATGCCGTGGTCAGTAGCCATCACTCCTCGATCATCTGGATCGCCTTCTCAAGGCTGCGTCGCATCCGGTTGAACGACGATGAAAGAATAGCCACCTCGTCGCGGCCCTTTTCGGTGAACTCGGGTTCGCTGAAGTCTCCGACACTGATCTTGTCCGCCACCAGCGAGAGCCGGTGGATGGGGCGCACGATCAGATAGCTCAGCATCACGTTGATGACCACAAAGACCGTCACGAAAATGACGGCCAATGAGGTCATGAAGGTCGCGAAAGCGCGCTGGGCGTTGCGCTCCGGGACATCCATCGGGACCACGACCATCTGAGCCCCCACGACCTCATTTTGCTTCCAGCCAAACCCGTTTGCAGGCCCGTAGACCTTGATCATCGCAGGGGGGGCGACTTCGGCACTCGTATGGCAGGCCAGACACGCCGGATTGGTGATTTGGATCGGTCGCGCGATGTACAGCTGGCGGCCCGTGGGTGCATCGCGCTCGGCCACGATTTCCTTCTGACCGTCTCCCTGGCGAAAGCGGTTGACGATATCCGCCTCCCAATCTGTGGCCCGGTCGCGGGGATTGGTGGGATTAAGCGTCGCCTCCTTGTAACTGTATTGGGGGTACCGCTTGCGCACCTCTTCGAAAACCTCGGTCGCCGCATAGGCCGGAACGGTCTGAGGCTGGAAGGCGGCGTCGGGGACCTTGTCGAGTTCGGGCCGGATCTGGTCGACCGTGTACTTGCGCACCGAGAGTGCTGACTCGATCATCAACTGCGCTGAGCGGTAGACTTCGTCCCGGGCATTTTCCTGCAGGAGCCGGTAGCTGATCGCACCCGCGGCGGCCAGTCCCACCAGGAACACAACGATCAGGACGAGGTTGAATTTGAGTCGAAGGGACATTGTCGAGTCGCCCAAAACGCGGTTCTACAACGAAGCTCGGCCACCCCACCCGGGGCTGCGACCCCTCGGAGGCGGCCTTGCTGGCTGGTCAATCGCCAGCTAGGTTAACAGGAAATGAGAGGGTCCGAAACCTTGCGAACAGGCTATAGGCCAGCCGGCGACCGACCCCCTCCGGGCAACGCCGAGGCTGGGCCGCATTCACCGCTGTCCCGCCCCTTCGATCGGCCTCGTCAGATACGCTTCGGTGACGGTCGGGCATCCACCCTGCAAGTGACGAACGATCTGCTCGATTTGAATGGGTGTACGAATCCAGCCAGGCGCACGTCGCATAAACCGTTCGGTGAACATGCAAATCGATGGACAAGAGGGATTGGCATGGTGGCTGATCTTGCAAAGCCAATACGACCTACGGGCCCGTGGTTGGAGCCGCACCAAAGCGCGAGAGGTTGACCTCACCGGCCAGTGCCGGCGCGCTCGGGACCCCCTCTTGTGCATTCTCCCTGGCACGCAGGAACTTTAGTTTTTCGATAGCCGGGCGGTTGATCTGGATGAGATCGATAGCTCCCGTCTCGGCAAACGCAAAGATCATGTACCCGTCATTAAAGGGCTGCCAACAACCCTCCCCCGTTGTTTGACCGGCACGATCTGTTGCGAGCGCCAGTTGATTCGAGCCCTTGCAGCGTTCTGAATGACGCTGATAGAGGGTCGAATAGCCGCCATTCTGGTTCGGAATGGCCTCGACGACATCGCCCGCCGCCACGGCGAGGGGACTGGATACGACGAGGATGGCAAGCGTCAGGAGAATTTTCACGGATTTCTCAGTCAGTCTCGATCGCGCGGGGACGATACACCGAGGGCCCCCTCCCGTGCTCACCAAGCGGTCCGGATGGCCGTGCTCGAAGGATCGACTGCGCATCGCGCAGCCATTCGATTCGTTGAAATTGAACATCCTGGATCCCTTGACTCGACGATGGCTTGCACAGCCCGCCCGGGCGCGCTTCCATTGCCTGAGTAGGCGCCTTTTCATGCTGCTTGTCGGTGCTCTAGGCAACCGTATGCACTTGATCGCACAATTCATGCCTGACAAGGACGCGATCGCGCAGCCCATCGGGTCGCGCCTTAGACTATCCAGTCACGAACAATCCAAAAAGCGTCGTATTCCTGTCAGTATGGAAAGGCTGTTCCGAGTCAGATACTGCGCTCATCCAAATAGTCGCGGCGCGCGGATTCCAGCGATTTCCAGGAGGAGGCTTGCCAGGGCGCTAACCGTCCGGGTTCCTGGCGAGGTGAGGTGGTGGACTGGACTAGAAGATGGCCTTCAGTGAGACGAAGACGGTCCGGGGCTGGCCTACGGCCCAGAAGTTTTCGGCGATGCCACCCTTTAGGTCATTGTTCGAGAGCTCTCCGAAACTCGCGTACGTGCGATTAAGGAGGTTCAAGATGCCACCGCTGACCTGGAAGGTCTTGTCGATCTTCTCCGAGAAGCCCAATTTGACGGTGTAGAAGCCGGGGATCTTCCCGTAGGTCAGCAGATTGTTCTCATCGCCTCGGGCGAAGGTGGAACCCTGAGCTGCAACCAGCGTCTCGATATGCAGATCCGGTGTCACCTGGTAGCCAAGCTGGATCTTGGCGATCCACTCGGGAATGCCTGGAATCTTATCGCCCGGCTCGACCGGGACACAAGCGGGTCCTGGACAGACCGACCCCGGATTCGCCCCGTTCGAGACGATGAATGCGCTCTGGTAGGTCGCGTCGAGCCACGTCAGGGCCAGCGCAAAGTCAAGGAGGTCCATCTTGCCATTGACGGAAAACTCCATGCCCTCGCGGCGCGTCTCGCCGACGTTGGAGAAGTACCCCGTGGTCAGCGTCGACTGGTTGAAGATGATGTCGTCGTACAGATTGCTGTAGAAGCCCGCGAAGCGCCAGGCGAGTTCGTCGCTCACAGTGCCGCGCGCGCCGACCTCGTAGCTCCTGGCCACGACCGCCTTCAGGTCGGGATCGGAGGAGAATGCGCTGGGCACACCCGCACAGGGATGAACCGGGTCCGCGCAGGCCAACTCGATCCCCGTCGGGGTCCGAAGACCCTGGGCATAGTTGGCAAAAAGCGTCGTCGTCTGCGTCAAAGCGAAGGTCCCCCCGAGAGCCGGGTCCAGATGCTGATACGAATGCTCGCCATTGACGCTGACCACGTTGTTATTGGCGTCAATCGAGGTGCCGGAGAGATTGATGTCGGAGTGGTCATACCGGGCGGACGCGGTCACGCTCGCGCGCGGGCTCAGAAGGAACGTTTCGGTGGCGTAGGCCCCAAGACTTGAATTGTTCGAATGAATGTCGGACTGAGGGGCAAATGCGTCGATGCCGATCGTGTCGAAGGTGGCATCGATGATGGCGTCCTGTCCGGCCTGCCTCAAGTGAGTGCTTCCATACTCACCGCTGAAGCCCATTGAGAAGTATTGCTGGGACTCAAGCACCATCGCCTGGTTGGAGTACTGCAGATTCAGTCCATAGATGTCCTGCGTATAGGTGCTCACGATGTTGCCGGCACAGGCCTCGGCGTAGAGCCGATTGCAGATGGCGATCTGATTTGGCTCGCCGCCGACGATCGGATCGTTGACGTTGGAATCGAAAATACTATGCCAGATGTTGCGATAGTAGAGGTTACCCTCGACGCTGTTGGTGGGGTTGAACTCATGTTTGCCGGTCAGATTCGCGGCAAAGCTCCTCGTGGACTCGAAATCAGGATGGGAATACCCCTGGATCGCGTCCTCGACCATCGACTTTGCAACCAGTTGATTACCCGCCAGGAAGTCATCGACATAGGTCATGGAGAAATCCAGATCCGAGCGGTCATCCTGGTAGCCGAATTTCGTGAAGAACTGGCGCACTCGACTGGGGTTGAACTTGGCCCAGCCATTGTCGTCGTAGAAGCTCGTCGCCGCGAAGTAGTCCGTGTTGTCCTCGTGTCCACCGTACTGCGCATCAAGGGAACGCCGCTCGAACGAGCCGGTCCCCAAGCTCACGCTCGCACCGGGGAATTCGAAACCACTCTTGGTATTGATGGCCAAGGCCCCACCCAGCGTATTGAGACCATAGACCGGATTGGTTCCCGGGATCACGGTGACACTCGAAATCGCGATCTCGGGAATGAGATCCCATGAGACGACATCGCCAAAGGATTCATTCAAGCGGACCCCGTCGACGTACACCGACAGCCCCTCTGGGGTGCCGAGGATCGGCGAGGCGGTATAGCCCCTAAAGTTCAGATCCATCTGATAGGGATTGCCCTCGGTATCGTTCAGGTTGACACTGCCGATCGCGTCGTAGAGCGCATCACTGGTCGTCGAAGTCCCGGGCGGGAAACTCTTCGAAGAGATGTTTTGGGCGTTGCCCGGGTAGAGGTTGATCGGTATCCCCGTTCCCACCACCGGACTTGAGCCAACCACGGTCACTTCGGGAAGCTCCTGGGGCGAGACACCGGGATCCTCAGCTGCGAGCACCGTGCTCACACAGAAGAGGCAACCCAGTCCGATGCACGACTCCCAGCGCCTGTGGTTCAGCGGTCGTGAAGTCCTCTCCCGGACATTCGCGCCCACGATCACCCTGCGCTCTTGATTTTCGAGCACCGTACCCCCTTTTTTGTTTGGCGGTAAGGGTAGCGGACACGCGACGATTTGTATTGGGAGAAATTCCCGAAGAGCTCGGAAGATCGTCAACCGGGAGGCTGGATGACTCCCGCTCGCAGCGCGACGTGTACCAATGCCGCACTCGTCGAGACGCCGAGCTTCTCTCTGATCATGGTCTGATAGTTGGCAACCGTTTTCTGACTCAGGTTGAGTACGGCCGAGACCTGCCCCACGGACTGCCCTTCGGCGATCAATCGAAAGACCTCGAACTCCTTGGGGGAGAGGGTATCGAGGGGGCTTAAAGCACCCTGCACAAGCGCGAGCTCGCGAGCCATGTCGGGGCTCAAGAACCGTCGCCCCGCGGCCAGCGCGACGACCGCCTGCAGCAAAGTCTCCGGCGGACTGCACTTGGTGACATAACCAAGCGCCCCTGCCTGGAGCGCCCGGCTCGCATAAATGGCCTGCTCGTGCATCGTAAAGACCAGCACTCGAGCAGACGGATCATGCGCCAGGATCCTGCGAATGAGCTCCAGCCCGCCGGTGCCGGGCATCGACAGATCGACCACCGTGACGTCTGGGACACAGCGCACGAACTGGGCGAAGCCCTCCTCCGGCTCCGCCGCCTCAGCGACAATCTCGACGTCTTTCTTGCGCTCTAAAAAACGATGGTAACCGGAGCGCACCACGGCATGGTCATCGATCAGAAGGACACGAATCATGCCGTCCTCAGAGCATCTTGATCACGAAGCGGCAGCACCACCGCGATGCGCACGCCACCCCAGGATGCCCGGTCGATCACGAGTTCTCCCCCGAGGGCACAGATCCGCTCCCGCATTCCGATGATTCCAAGACCACGAGGCAGAGCCTCTGGCGCGATACCTGTCCCGTCGTCCTCGATGACGAGATTAATGCGTTCCGCCTCCTCTTCGAGAGGCCCGTTGACGACCACGCTCACGCGGCTGGCATGCGCATGCTGCGCGATGTTCGTCAGAGACTCCTGGACCGTGCGGTACAGCGCGACGTTCACCATCGGGCTCAGATCTGCGGGCAAGGCGCTCGAGTCAAAGCTACAGGCGATACGATGTCGGCGCTCCCATGTCTGGATCAACAGTTTCAGGCTCGTGAGAAGCCCCAGGTCGTCCAGGCCCGTCGGCCGGAGCTGCTGCAGCATGCCCCGCACGACATCGTGCAGATGCTCGGCCGTATGCATGATCGCACAGGCACTCTCATGTGCGGCCGGCATCCGGTCCCGGGTCTCCTCTTCAATCGATGCTGCGTCAACCCTTATCGCAACGCAACATTGACCCACCTCATCATGGATCTCGCGCGCCAGGCTCGCGCGTTCGTGCTCCTGGATGTGCATGAGCCGCTGCGTGAGCAATCTGTTTTGCGCAAGCATCCTGAGGTTCACTTCTTCAGCCTGCTCGCGGGCCTGTAATGCAAGATCCAGGTCACGCCAGCGACGCCACGCGAACCAGGCCAGACCGACGGACAAGGCGAGCAACGCCAGCGGAATTTCGTCAAGCTGCCATTGCTCGTAACCGCTCGCCCACAGAGCGAGGCGTTCGGAGAGATCGAAGTGGGCCGCAAGCGCAAAAAAAATCGCCACTCCAGCCGCGAGCAGGCCCGCGTCATAGAGGGCCATCCGTGGATGGGGGCGAGATTGGTTCATGATCTGCTTCATGAGTCCATTCTAATTTACCGACACCCCCCTGTGGAGCCAGAGCGCACCGCCAGATCCAATGTCCATGATGACCGCGCCCTGGTGATGTCGCGCCCATCAGAACGAGTAGCTGGCACCAACCGTGGCGGTCCATCGCGGAAAGAGCTGATAACCGCTTAACTTGCTGTAGATGGGTACCTGCACAAAGCCGTAAAGATAGACATGCTGCAGCGCTCGAACCGTCACTCCCGGGCTGAGATAGGCCACGATTCCGGCTGTGTCGGTCGTGTCTGCCAGAAATCCCTGGTCCGCACTTTTGTGCGTCAGATTGATCTGGACCTGCGGAACGATGCTGGGGTCAGCCTCGTAACGAACCCCGAAGCTGATGTTTTCGGAGTTGCCAGGGCGATAGTCAGCACCTGTCTGGTCGAGTTTTTCCATCACGGCCGACTGAAACTGGCCGGTGATGAAAGCGTCGAAATCCTGACTGACGGGCTGATAGTAATATCCCCCAAGAATCAAATCGGTACTTCCCGTCCCGGGTTGCAGACTGGTGTCCACGGGTGTGCCCGCGCTGGGTCCAGAACTGAAATTTGTGAAGTCTCGTCCGACTGTGCCACCCGTTGCGGTGGGACCACCTCCATACGCCCCGGTGGGGAGCTTGATTCCAAACTGGACCCCGAGATTGTGGGTCGGCAGGAACCCCTGATAGCTTGAGATGAGCCGGATATCACCCAAGCCAGAGAGCGTCGAGCCGCTCACATCGCTCTGACTGAGCGGATTGTTCGACTCTCCGAACGTCGTGTGACTGCGGTCGACATAGGGAACGAGGGCTCTAAAGTTCCAGTCTGAATTCAACGAGTAGCTCAGGCCCAGGGTGGTGTAGCGATTGATCGTCTGGTGCTCGACCTCTTGGCTGCCGCCGCCATTGTTGATATTGGCGACCTGCGGCTCAGAGATCGCATCTCCGTTTGAGCGCAACTGGCTCTGATCGATGAAATCGTATTGCAGGCTGAGCCGCCAGCCTGAATCTGAGGAGAGGCCCATGGCCGCATCGGTGGAGACAGAGCAGCCGCATGTGGCACAGGCAAGAGCACCTGATGGGGCGAGCGGTGCGCACAATATGGCGATTGCTGCGCCGAGCCGCGTGTTGACTCGTCGCGTGTTGATTCGATTGGGTTCCATTGTGTCCAGTCCTTAGTTCCCGGCTCTCTCAGCCGCAAGCGCGCTGAGAATGCCGATTGAGTGGTCGCAGTGCATCGCCCAGAGTCCAGACGGGATGGTGAGTCGCGCTGGACGGATTCAGGACGGTTTCTGCAAGGATTCGGGCTGCCTTCGACTCACGAGAATTCAACCGACCCCACAAGATGCGATAGGGGTCCGATGAATGGGCAGTCGATCCAGGGCTACAGCTCCGGGACCGCCGTGAGTCAGTCAAAATTCGACGCAGGAAGGCTATGAGGAGAGCGGGGGAGCACGCGAGTGAGCATGCGCCAAATACCGAGGGATGTCGGGCAGGGGCCGAGAGATCGAAGGGGGCGCGTAGTCCGGCGCCACAGGTGCAACCCACTGAACGGATGCCGGAGGCGGCGCGTGACTGACCGAATGCCCGAAACAGAACGGGCAGCTCTCACCGGGCAGATGCGATGATCCAGACGAGTCGTTCGCTGGCCGCGAGCCTGCCGAACTGCAGATTTCGGCAAGCGCCAACTGCAGCCCGCGCGATGCGCCAAGCACGCGTGTGATCGTTGGGGCGGATGCTCCAAGAACGGCGGCCAAGAGGGCCGCCCAGGCGAGACAGCTACGCATGCGCATCGACATAATCCAGCAGTCTAGTCTATTTTTCTGAAGACCATCACCGAACATTTGGGCGCCCGAAAGGGCGCGCACCGGCTCTCTCGTTGGCCCAGATTGGCAGTCAAGCCGAAGCCTTTGTGATCAGGGGGCAGGATGGAGCTAGAATCGGAGGCGATCCAACGCAAGGAGCATTGAACGTGGAACGAATCACCATCTCTCTCGATGAAGCCTTGGCGCAGGAGTTCGACGCGCTCATCGGACGGCGCGGGTACGTCAATCGATCCGAGGCCGTTCGCGACATGATCCGTCAGCTGATCGAGACGGACCGGATCGCGCAGGAAAAGGCAAGCCACTGCGTAGCCAGCGTCAGCTATGTCTACAACCACCATGAACGCCAATTGGCGACCCGGATCGTTGAACTGCAGCATGAACACCACGACTTGACCGTGGCCTCCATGCACGCCCATCTCGATCACGAGTACGGCATCGAAAGCGTGCTCTTGCGCGGTGCGACCGAGAGCGTGCAAACCTACGCCAATCGGCTTCTCGCAGAGCGTGGCGTCCGACACGGGGCGGTCAATCTGATTCCCGTTGATGGAGAGGCCAACAAGCACAGCCACAGCCGAGGAACGTATCGGCGCGCGCACACGCACACCCACTTCCGGCCCAAGACCTAACTAGTAGAGCAAGCCCCGAGCCTCAAGCCCGAGGCGGATCGGCTCCATCGCGGCGCACGCACGCGCTCGGGCCGACTTGCCAACCTTGGTATGATGAATTTATTATTCATCCTACTGCGGCACGACAGTTGTCCCTTCGAGCCCTCTGGGATGCGGCCCGCAGATCGTCCCTCGGTGCATCCGATCGGGGAGATCTCCCGTATATAGGGATCTACGGGCCCCACTGATTCCGGGTTGTTCAGACTTGTGGTAGGAGAAATTCTGCATTATTCCTACCTTCTTTGGACCAGCGCATGCCGAATCACCTTCGCCTCAAGGTCTGCGCTCTCGTGATCGTCCATCTCGGCTGGACGCCCTCCAGCGCCCAGACTTCGTCAAGCGCCCAGCCTCCCGAAATCGCCGCATCGCCCAGCCCGAGCACTCAGTCAGAGCTTCCAACGATGCTCGTGACCGGCCACTACGATACAGCAGTGGGTACTTCCGATGCCGCCTCCGAAGGCGTCGCCGAAGGGTCCGCTCTCCAGGACATTCCAATGCTAAGGCCAGGCGAAGTCTTGGAGACGGTCCCGGGTCTGGTCGTCACGCAACATTCTGGCGACGGCAAAGCGAATCAATACTTCCTGCGTGGCTACAACCTCGATCACGGGACCGACCTCGCCACGTTCGTGGATGACACGCCAGTCAACATGCCCACCAACGCACATGGTCAGGGCTACTCCGATCTGAACTTCCTCATCCCCGAATTGATCGACCAGATCAGCTATAGGAAGGGTCCCTACTATCCACAATACGGTGATTTCGCCTCCGCCGGGGCCGTTGATATTCGTTATCGCGATGCGCTCGATAGCAACATCGCCAATATCACCTCGGGAACCTACGGCTATTACCGGGCCCTCTTCGCAGGCTCGTGCACCGTCACGGAACTCACTTGCGCCTCCCCTTCGGGCGAACGATCGGGCCCGGACGGATCAGGATTGAGGGTGCTTGGTGCGGTCGAGTTGCTCGAAGAAAATGGTCCGTGGACCCTTCCCGAAGGCCTGCGTAAAGTCAACGGGCTCGTGCGTCTGAGTGGCGGCACGGCCGCGACTGGTTGGTCCATGGACGCTATCGTCTACGCTGCCCGTTGGAACTCGACCGATCAAGTCCCGCTGGCTCTGATTGAATCGGGCCAACTGGGCCGCTTCTCCGCACTGGATCCGACCGACGGTGGCGATAGCGGACGCGATGTCATCTCGGGTGAATGGCACATGATGGACGATGCAGGTTATGCCAAGGCAGCGTTCTACCTGGAACACTATCGCTTGCAACTCTGGTCGGACTTCACCTATTTCGAGTTGCGCCCGGCAACGGGCGACCAGTTCGAACAGGAGGAGCATCGCAACATCTTCGGAGGCAAGCTCGTGAAGGGTTGGAACCAGACACTCTTGGGACGCGAATCGGTCACCGAGGTCGGTTTACAGATCCGTCATGACAACATCGATGTGGGACTGGTTGACACCGAAGACAGGAGAGTCTTTGCGACAGTCAGCAACGAGATCGTGGACGAGACCGAGGCGGGTCTTTACGTACAGAACACGACCTTCTGGATCCCCTGGTTGCGCAGCCTGGTAGGATTGCGCGGGGATCAGATTTCGATGGACGCGACTTCCCTCTCGACACCGCGAAATAGCGGCAGCGCATCAGGTAGCAAGCTCTCACCGAAGCTGTCGCTCATCTTCGGTCCCTGGGATCGGACTGAATTCTTCTTCGATGCCGGCAAGGGCTTCCATAGCAATGACGCACGTGGGGTCATCGACAGGGTCGACCCCACGACGGGTCTGCCTGCCTCTTCTGTGCCGGCCCTCGTGGGCAGCTTCGGAAAGGAGATTGGTGTGCGCTCCGAATTCGTACCGGGATTGCAGAGTTCCCTTGCGCTGTGGAGCTTGAACAGTGATTCCGAACTCGACTATAACGCCGATTCGGATATCGGCAGCACCAGTCCGAATGCGGCCAGTAAGCGCCATGGCGTCGAGTGGAACAATCACCTGATTGAGGGAAAACACCTTCTGGTGGACCTCGATCTTGCCTGGACGCATGCTCGCTATGCCGAGGAGAATCAAAATGGCGAGCTCGGCGATATGATCCCCAACGCGGTCGGCAAGGTCGGCATCTTTCGTGTGACGCTCCAGAACTTCGGTCCCTGGACCTTCGGTCTCGAGACGCGCTACATCGGCCCCTACCCCTTATCCCAGGATGGCAGCCTGACAGCGTCTTCGGCGATCGTCACAAACCTTAGGCTCAAGGATGAGATCACGCACCGCGTCTCGGTCTTCCTGGACGTCTTGAATGTATTCAACCGCCCCTACTACGATATCGAGTACGAACAAGACTACCGGGTCACTCCATCCAGCCCTATCGTGCCCACGGGGATCACCGTCCATCCGGGAGAGCCTCGGGAGTTCCGAGTCACCCTGAGCGTGAAAATCTGATACTCCCCCCACTGCCCTCCTCCCCACGGGGAAGAATGGGTTCTGCGCTGTGCAGCGCGCGAATCGGGTGAACGCCCGGTGGGCGGTGTAGGCGAATCTGCCCTATATCTGCCCTACCCGATACCCGGGATCGCAACACCAGCCATCCGAAGGCGCTAGCGTCCGTAGACCCGCACCTGCGCCGTACCTTCCTGGCCAGACGTGATCGTTGCCGTGGTCACAATCCCTACGCCCAAGATGTGCAGGCCCGCGATCGGACTGATATTGGAACTGGTGAGTGCGCAACCGCGGCCCGCGCAGGAGGTGTAGCTTAGGATCGATATGGGATTTATCGTCGAACCCGCGAACACCTGGGTTCCTCCGGCAGGACCGGGTGAAGTCGACGCGGGTTGGGCTGTCGCAGCAAAGGACTGCGGCGCGGTCACATTGACCGTATAACTGACTCCACTTGGCATGCTCCACCGAACAGGCGCGGCACTGACCAGCGTTTCATTGCCAAAGTTGACCGTCCAGGCCCCAGGATTGATGACGGTCCCGGCGTTGCCCAGCTGGTCGGTTGGATGGGTTCCTCCAACGGCTGTGAAGGTATACACCCCGCTGGTCGGCAAAGTCGTCGTCGGTGGACCGTCAAGCCAGTTCTCGTATTCGGTGTAGGAGAAATTGTTGTTGACTGTGCCCCCTGTGGCCACCGAGACCAGCTGATAACGCCCCCAGGTGAACACCTCGCCGTCAGAAGTCGTATAGGACCCAACGTCTACCGATGCCGTCTTTGCGAACGTGTAGTTGCCCGGAGTTGTGCCTATAGCCAGCTCGGTGGGTACCGCGTATTGGATCGCGCTCACGCGGTAGATCGTATCGGGCTCGGTCTGGGATTGAATGAAACGGGGGTCCGTACCCGGTGGATACAGAAGATTGATGTCCGTGAAGCTTTGCAGGGGGTACGAGCCAGAGATGGCAGCCAAAAAGGTACCGCAGTTACCCGCCGTGCAGGGGCTGGTGCCGGTGAACTGGCCCACCCTCTCATCGACCAACGAATAGTTCGAGACGAAATTGATTGGTAAGGCGTTCGCTTGGATGGCTGGCGCAGCCGCAGGCGTATAGGTCGGCAGGGGCGGGGCTGCCACGGGCGGGGACCCCACAGAGGTCGGTGCGGGCGAGGTCGTCGCGTCGATGGAGGTACTCAGCGTCACAGCTTCCACGGCAACCGTGGTGGATTCGATTGCACTACTGGCGCTGGTGGTACCGCCCCCGGACGCTCCCCCCGAAGCCCCTGTTGAGCCTATTGAGGTGTTGCCGCCCGTGGTGATCGTTGTATCGGCAGTCGATGCGTTGGTCTGTCCTTGTGACAAGCCCGCCCCACTCGCGCCGCTTGAGCCTGCCGCATTGGCCGAGGTGTTGCCGCCGGTCGAGCTCGATGTGTCCAGCGCAACGGGCTTGACATCCTGCGCACGCGAACGCCCGTCCAGTTGATCCCGAAGGAAGGACGGGGGGCCAAGAAGTCTGGACGGCGACGTACTGTTGCTTGCCACATAGAAGTATTCGTTCTTCTGAAGCTCAAGCTCGCCAGTCGAATTGCTCACCACGATCTTGCCTTCGGTGACACCCCCATAGACACCGTCGGCGGCCTTGCTGCCATCGGCGTTTACGCAATCCCCCGAGCAATTCAAAGCCGAGAGATTGGTACCCCGGATGCCGACGGTTGCCGACGGGGTGTGCAAGGCATAGCCGGCAGGATTGAGTTTGCCGATGAGACCACTGATGGACCTCAGTCCACCTTTGAGGAGTTTGAAGGCCGATCGATCGTCGCTGGCAACCTCAGTAAAGTGATAGTCCTCCACCAGCAACTCAGAGTTGGCCCGCAGCGCCGTCAGGGAGCTGTCGGTAAAGCGCAGCTGGACACTGCTGCGCTCTCCGACCTTGATGAGGTCCCCCAATTCGATCTGCCCCCCCGACGTCAGCGCCAGGGCACGGCCATCGCGCACCACCTGGGCGACACCCTCGACGAGCAACGCACGGCCCACGACTTCATTGGCCAGGGCAAGAGGACTCAGGAAAAGCGCCCAAAGCAGAAACAGCCGTCGCACGTGGATCATGGTCGCTCTCCTATTTGAATTCATAGCGAAGCTTGGCGGCCAGTGCGGTCCGGTGGTAGCCGAACAAGCCGATGTTGGACGTTTCTTCGTTCCAGTTCAGCTCCACTCTGCCTGACCAATTGCGGCTAAAGAGGTAGGTTGCCGTGGCATCGACACCGACGTTGTTGTCGTAGCGTTCGGCCGTGCTAATCTGTGCAAAGCGCCCAAGATAGTGGTCATAGAAGTAGGTGGACCCCAGGAGAATGACCCAGCGCGCAACCGGAGTGAAACTGACCTGGCCGCGCAGCGTGTAGACATCACGCGAATAGTCAGGACGCATTTCGAGATCGTTTTCCCGCGTATAGCCGGCGGTGAGCGTCGCAGCCGGGTCCCAGGGCATCGTCAAGACGTGGGTCCAACTGCCCGATAGCGTCCCGAAGTTGTTGGTATCGAGATTCGATCCCGATTCGACCGCGGGGCCCAACTTGTCGATCGTTCCGAAGATCCGGATATTGTCGAAGTTTTGCCGGCCGAGCGAAGCATCCAGAGAGAACCGATCGAACTGGTTTTCCTGATGCACCCACCCTGCAGCGAGCGCCTCGACCAGCACGTAGTTCTGCTGGTCAATGACTTGCTGCCCCAAGGAGAAGGTACCGCGCAACAGATCCTTGCCAGTCAGGTAGTTCAAGCCCCCGCTTGCGCCGTAGTTGATCTGATTGAAGACGTTATCGCGTGAACGGTCATAGGTTCGCGAATCCAAGCTCAATGATCCAAAGAGCGCCATGCCCGGATCGATGGGCCGGGTGACCTGCACTCCGGCGCTGAGGGTGGCAAAACTGTCGCCGGTCTTGACCGACGCGCTGTCGGGAGACTGCGGTGCCGCAATCAGTCCCGGGATGTTGACGAGACTGCCACTGGAGACACCGGCATTGAGGTTGTTGTCATAGCCGATTCCGCCCTCGATCCAAGCCAGAGCGGTCTGCTCATAGCGCGATTGGCGTGCCCGGATCGCGTCGAGAAAGCGGTCGATGCTGGATGCTTCGTCGGCATCCGCATTCGGTCGAAGCGACTCGAACTCGTCCCGCGCTCGCTGATCTTCACCGAGGATGAAATAACCCCGGGCGAGATTGAAGCGCGCGTTGCGATTTTCCGGGTAGCGTAGGACATACCGCTCCAAAGCCAGGACGCCTTCGCCCGGAGAGCCCGCCTCCAGCGCCGCGATGCCGAAGAAGAAGTCGAAGGCAGGATCGCCCAAACCCTCCGGATGACTTCGCCCCAGTTCGTAGGCCTCGTTCATCTTGCCCTGCTCGATGAGCAGCTTGATATCGTCTGCCGGGCTGGCGAATGCATCGAGGCACAGCAATGTCAGTAGCAAAGTCGCAAGACGCAGGAGCATGAGACCCTTGAGCGAAAGAAAGGAAATTGCCAGGTCGCGCGCCAGCCTTCAGACAGACTCGTCTACTGGACCAGCCCTCTGTGATCAGACTTGAATACCAAAACCAGCCCACCTCGCAGGAATAGACTTTCATCCTGTACTAAGCGGCTGGATCAGGTTGGTCGCGCGGATCGAAAAATTCGCATCTGCCGCACCGCTCGATGATGATATCGAGAATTTTGAATTCGGGATAGACAAACCGGGCGCGCGGCGAAGTGCTGGTGAATCGGGTCTTGTGGAGCCGCGACCGTCTTAAGAACCGGGCCTAAGGCCAAGTCCGTGGGGGTACTGAACTTCTGATTGGATCGAATGGATTTCCTCGATCCGACAGGTCGACCTGCCCAAAATGAGTGCAGGCTGGGAAGGCGCCGCAAGCGCTGTAAGCCGCGCGCGCCCCGATCACGCGGTCCTGCCGGTCGCGGCCGACGGAGGCTGCGCCCGCCTGGTGCGCGGTGGTCCTGCAATGACGACCCTTTGGCAGTCCGACGCTGGTGAATCCGAACTCTTCAGGTCGACAGCGCATTCATGCGGTGATCCCATCCAATTCACGGAGCTCCTTCTCCGAGAGGGTGAGCGCGGCGGCGCTGAGATTTTCACGAAGATGGGCGATCGATGACGTGCCGGGAATGAGGAGAATATTCGGTGCGCGCTGGAGCAGCCAAGTCAGGGCCACGACCATGGGGGTCGTCTCGAGTCGAGCTGCAACTGCGCTCAAGACATTGGACTGCAAGGGCGAGAACCCTCCGATCGGGAAATACGGTACGTAGGCGATCCCGTCCTTAGCTAGGGTATCGACCAGAGCATCGTCGTCCCGGTGCGCGAGATTGTAGTGGTTCTGCACGCAGACGATCTCGCAGATCCGGCGTCCTTCTTCAATCTGAGCCGGGGTCACATTGCTTAGCCCGAGATGGCGTATCAAGCCCTTTTGCTGAAGTTCGGCGAGGACGGTAAGGGGTTCCTCGATCGACCCCTCAGCGGGTTGATGCACGTCGAACATGCTGCGCAGGTTCACCACCTCCAGCACGTCCACACCGAGATTGCGCAGATTGTCATGGACCGCCGAGGTCAGTTCATCGCGCGAGAGCGCGGGAATCCACGATCCATCTTCGCCCCGCCGTGCGCTGACCTTGGTGACGAGAACGAGATCCTCGGGATACGGATGGAGCGCTTCACGGATGATCCGGTTGGTGACGTGTGGACCGTAGAAATCAGCGGTGTCGATATGGTTCACTCCGCTCGCAATGGCTTCGCGCAGTACGGCGAGCGCCGCGCCATGATCCCGGGGCGGCCCGAAGACCCCGCGCCCTGCCAGTTGCATGGCGCCATAACCGAGCCGCTTCACAATACGGTTGCCCAGCTTGAAAGTGCCCGATAGCTCGATGCTAGACATATAGATGAGTCCAATTGAATTTCGATCGGATCATCCTAGTCTTGGACCGCTCGTTCGACAACTGGCTATAATCTATACAGCCCGTACGGGATGCCGAACAATGGAGATCGATCTTAACGATTTGAAGGCCTTTCTCGCGGTCGCGCGCGCCAAGGGCTTTCGCGACGGTGCGCGCTCAAGTGGCAACAGCGCTTCCGGGCTGAGCGAGGCGGTGCGCCGCCTCGAGACCCACCTGGGCGTTCGCTTGCTCCATCGCACCACTCGCAGTGTCCTTCCGACCGAAGTCGGGCAGCGCTTGATCGAGAGGCTCGAGCCAGCGTTTAACGAGGTCGATGCAGCCTTGGAGGTCGTGAACGGCTTTCGCGACCGGCCCGCCGGTACGTTACGGATCAACGTCCCGGTCAGCGCCGCGCGCTTGGCGTTGCCTGCGATCGTCTCGCCCTTTCTTGCGGCTTATCCCGAGATCAAACTGGAGGTGATCGCCGAGGACAGCTTCGTCGATGTTCTGGCGGCCGGCTGTGACGCGGGCATCCGTTACGAGGAACGGCTGGAAAAGGACGTGATCGCGGTACCGATCGGACCACGGGTTCAGCGCTTCGCCGCGGCCGCGTCCCCAGACTATCTGGACCGGTGTGGCCGACCCGAGCATCCACGCGACTTACTCAGCCACGCGTGCCTGCGCGGACGATTTGCGAGCGGCGCGATGCCCCCCTGGGAGTTCGAACGCGACGGAGAGGTGGTGCGGGTCGACCCATCTGGCCCGCTGCTCGTTCAGGTGGGGGCCGCAACCGACCTTGCGGTCGAGGCGGCCGTCGCCGGAACCGGCATCATCTACCTCTTTGAGGACTGGCTGCGCCCGTTAATTGAAAAGGGTGCTCTCGAGCCTGTCCTGCAGTCCTGGTGGCCGAGCTTCTCGGGGCCTTTTCTTTATTATCACGGCCGACGCCTCCTGCCTCCCCCCTTGCGCGCGTTTGTCGAATTTATCCGGTCGGGCTCGGTCGCACTTTGAGGCCCTGAATTCGGCCCCCGGTCACACGCTTTCCAAGGCGAACAGCTGAAAGCGATTTCTCCCGGCAGTCTTGGCCTGATAAAGTGCGGCGTCGGCCTTGGCGAGGAGTTCCGAGGCGCTCGCCGTGGCAACCGATTGATAGACCACTCCGACACTTGTGGTGACCTCGATTGTCTGATCACCGACATGGAAAGGCCGGTCGATACCCGCGAGGATCTTCAAAGCCACCGCAGAGGCTTCGTCGTCGTGGTGCAAGCCTTCGAGCACGACTACAAACTCATCCCCGGCAAGCCTTGCCACTACATCGGTCGCGCGCAGCGCGTCTTTCAGTCGAATCGCAACTTCCTTGAGGACGGCGTCGCCGGCAGCGTGTCCATAGACATCATTGATCCGCTTGAAGTGGTCGACGTCCAGAAACATCACGGCCAGACCGAGGCCCGCCTTTTGGGAACGCTCAATCGCCTGGGGCAGCGTTTCATTGAACTGGAACCGGTTGGGCAGCCCCGTGAGGGTATCCGAGCGCACCAAAAGGTCGAGTTGCCGCTGGGCGTTCTTCAGGTCCGTCACATCGCTGCAAAGGATATAAAAGCCGGGAATCGAGCCATCGCTTTTCAGATCGGGAATGTAGATGCTGTGTAGGATCTTGATCCCAACCAGGGTGCGCGTCTCGATCTCAAAGGCCACGCGTTCCCCCTTCAGACAGCGCGCGATACGATCCTCATGGATGACTGCGTAGCGCTTGGCGCCAGCCAGTTCGGCAAAAGTCTGACCGATCGCATCCTTCGCGGGCATTCCGTACCAGATACTGAAGGTTGCGTTCACAAACTGAATCCGGTGATCTCGATCGACATAAGCGATCAGCACGGGTAGGTTGTCGGTGATGGCGCGAAGCCGCTCCTCTCCTGCGGCCTGGAGCGCCTGCGCCGCCTTGATGGCAGTGATATCGAACTCGAGTGTATAGACACCGATGACATTTCCGTCATTGTCGAAGTCCGGAATGTACTCACACTGGGAGTAGCGGATCCGACCGTCGATCACGTCGGTGCGTTCAAATCGCGAGGTCTCGCCGAGAAGCGCCTGGTCCATCCACGCGGCATCACGCGAGTCTCCACGCTCGCCCCTGATCTCGGGGAAGGTCCGGCCGAGCATCGACTGTGGATCCTCGCCAAAGACGCGGCCGTACTGAGCATTGGCAAAGGTATAGCGCCCCTGCCCGTCCATGTGGGCGATGAGCGCTGGCATGTTGTCCGTGATGCGTTGTAGCCGCCGTTCACTCGCCTTCAGCCGATCCTCCACGTCCTTACGGCGCTGGGACTGGTTGTTGTAGGCGTTTCCCAAAGCGAGAAGCTCGGCGCTCCCATACTCCTTCAGGTCCCATCGGATGCCCGCGCCCGAGGTGTCATCCACCATATGATCGTGCATGCGCGTGAGTGGCCGCAGCAACCAGAGGGTCATCACCCACCCCATCACTGAGGCACACACGAACAGGAAGACACCCACCCAGATCACTTCGCGCCGGCGCTCCCGCAACCCAACAAAGGCCTCTGATGTCGGATAGACCGCCACCAAGAGCCATGGTACGGAGTTTAGGGGGGCGAAGGTGCGCAAGGTATCGATACCCTGGGAATTGATCCCCTCTACCGCGCCCTCGTGACCTTGCATCGCGGCGGCCATGATCGGGTTGTCCGCTCCGCCCGGTGCGGCCTCGGAAATGCGATCCATGAAGCGATCCATGACAAACAGAGGATGATCGCTACGCTCGATCAAGGCAAAATAGCCCTCCTGCCCGATGCGAATTTCGGCCAGGTGCCCCAGGAAATTGGAGTGATCCAGGTTGAGGACACACAGGAGAGCTCCAACGATCGTCCCATCCGAGGCATGCAAGGGTGCCCCAAAGAGGAGGAACGGCTCACCTCCCTCAGCAGATCGATAGGGGGAAGAGATGACCATCGGCGCCCCACCGAGCAACGCCTTGAGGTAGCTTCGATAGGAGGCGCCCGCATCCGGGAACAAGGACTCGTGGGGAAGAGAAAATAGGGCGCGCCCCGTTAAATCGACGATGTGGACCGAGTCGAACATCTTGCGCAGGACAGGACGCGGCTCAAAGAAGGCATCCCTCTCGGCACCCGTCTGAGGGGCCGCTTTCGACAGGAGCGGGGCGATCGTGAGGATCGCGTCGCGCCTGAGTTCAATTTTTTCATCCAGATCGGCGGCTGTCGCCCGAACCAAGGCGCGCTGCGCATCGTAGACGCTCGCGCGTTCCTCCTTCTCCACCTGGCGTAAGGTCCAGCTGGTGAAGCCCATCGAAGACGCCCCGATCAACAGTCCGGTGCACAGGGCAAATTTGGTCTTGAGACTCCGACCTGAGAAGGACCACATACCCAATCCCCGTTTCTAGCCGAAAAGAGGAGCCCCCTGTCCGCAGCATCCGTCCCGATCTCCCCCGGATCCAGTTTCGGCCGGAAGCGCAACGCACTACCTGCTTCGGACGACTTTTCAGAGGTCATCATGCTTGCTTCCACGGGAGCCGTCAAACCGAAGCCTATTGACTGCCCCAAGCCTTGCGAGTAGGTCGTCGCGCACGTCCTTGGATGCTCGAGTCGGATCTGATTTAATATCTGCAGTTCCAAACCACCCTTCCCGCCGGTCTGTGCAAGGATCCTCAATGCCACTTGACACGCAGACTGGAGCGCAGGCGCCGCATCTCGAGAAAGCCCTCTCGACCCTGCAATTGTGGGGTATCGCGGTGGGCCTGGTTATTTCAGGAGAGTACTTTGGGTGGAGCTACGGCTGGGCGTCGGCCGGCACGCTCGGCTTCACGCTGACGGCGATCTTCGTCGCGACGATGTACACGGCATTCATCTTCAGCTTCACCGAACTCACCACCTCGATTCCGAACGCAGGTGGCCCGTTTTCATACAGCAAGATGGCGTTCGGGCCGATCGGCGGTTACCTCGCGGGCGT
>CAJCID010000077.1 GCA_903970305.1 Rhodospirillales bacterium
GGCCGGCCACCTCCAGCGCGGTCGGATCCGACAGCAAGGTGACGCCGGTGGCCCCTGCAAAGCCGGTACCGAGGAGCAGATCGCGGTTGCCCGTCAACAGGTAGACGGCCATGCCGCGGCGCGTCAGGCCATCGAGCGCACCGACGATCCGGCGGTTCAGGGGCTCATCGAGGTCGTCGTCGCCTGCCCAGTACTCAAAGAGGTCTCCGAGAATGTAGAGGGCCTCGAGCGCCGTACCGTCGAGCCCCGCAGGCCCACCGACCCTGTCTAAGAAAGCGAAGAACGACTCGATCGTAGCCGGATGGGCCTCCGAGAGGTGGACATCGGAGACAAACAGGGCGCGCCTTGCGCCCTCTCGCGTTGCGGGCAAGGTCACGGCCGACGGTGGCCAAAGAGCCCGGGCAGAGTCAAACCACCTCGGCGCGCTCGATCACGACATCCTCGGCGGGTACATCCTGGTGGGAGCCGGCGCGACCGGTCTTCACGCCCTTGATCTTCTCGACGACATCGGTGCCCTCGACGACCTTGCCGAACACACAATAGCCAAAGCCTTGCTGCGTGGGCGCGGTGTGGTTCAGGAAATCATTGTCCACCACGTTGATGAAGAACTGCGCCGTCGCCGAGTGCGGTGCTCCGGTGCGCGCCATCGCGATCGTGTACTTGTCGTTCTTCAGGCCGTTGGTCGCCTCGTTGTCGATCGGGGCATTGGTCGGCTTTTGCTCCATGCCCGAGGTGAAACCGCCGCCTTGGAGCATGAATCCGTTGATGACCCGGTGAAAGATCGTGCCATCGTAGTGGCCCGCCTTGACGTACTCCAGGAAATTCGCGACCGTCTTGGGCGCCCGGGCCTCATCGAGTTCGAGGGTGATGACACCGTGATTGGTATGGAGTTTGACCATGGGATGCTTCGCTTTCAGTGGAGAATGGTGACGGTTTTGATGATGGCCGGTTTGACGGGAAGATTCTGGAACATCCCGCTCGAGGTCGTCGGCTGCGCCTCGATGCTCTTGACCACAGCCATGCCTTCGACGACGTGGCCGAAGACCGCATAGCCGAAGACGCGCTCGGCATCGCTTGGTACCAGATGGACCTGTTCGCCGCGCCGCGTCACGGTGATTCCTTCCGGCGGAATGTCAACATGGTCCAGGAAGTCGTTGTCATGGACGTTGATGAAGAATTCGTCGGTCGCCGAATTGATCTCCGAGGTGCGCGCCATCGCGATCGTGCCGACCAGATTCTTCAAGCCGTTCGTCGCCTCGTTCTGGATCGGTGCATGCGCCGGCTTTTCCTGGAGCTTGGCGTCGAACCCGCCGCCTTGGATCATGAATCCAGGGATCACCCGATGAAACAGCAGCCCGTCGTACTGGTGTTCGCGCACATAGGTCAGAAAATTCTCGACCGTCTTGGGGGCATGGACCGGATCGAGTTCGACGACGATCCGCCCATAGTTGGTTTCGATCGCAACGCGCGGCAAGGAAGCGGCGGCCGGGGCCGGCGCCGGCGCCTGCGCCAGGGCGGCACTGGCGAAAAGCGCTAAGGCCAGGCTAGAGATCAAACGAGCACTACGCATCAGGAAACACCTTCGTAGACAATCTTCCAGCGGTTGTTCTCGCGCGCCCAGTACTGGGTCTTTTGCACGGAATTCGACATGTTGTTTGAGCGGTAGTTCTGATCGAAGGTCACGACCATCATGTCCTCGCTCTCCGGATAGCGCAGCATGGCGACATTGCCGATGCGGACCTGCACCCACTCCTTGCCCGCATTGACCTGGCGCTTGCGCTGCGACCATTGCTTGATGGCCTCGGTGTCGCTGGCAAAACGCTTCGAGTAATGGGACAGATAGCGCTCCATGTCGCGGCTCTCCCAGTCCAGGCGCCAGGTCTCGAGTGCGTGCTGCAAGGACGAACGCTGGGCGTTCCACTCATCGACCTTCATCCACTGGACGTCATCGCTGATGACCACGGGCGTGACGCCGATCTGGACCGAATGGACGAGCGCGCGCAGATCGGGGTTGGACAGCACGACGCAGCCATCGCTGGCCTTGGGAGGCCGGCTGTAGGTGTTGCTGGGCGTGCCGTGCAGCCAGATGCCGTGGCCGGTACGGCCGTTTAAGCGATCCCACTCGTTCGGGTAGTCGATCGGCAAGGCCGCGGCGCCATAGAAATCCTTGAGCTTCCTCTTGGGCAGGCTGCTCGTGATCCGGTAGACCCCGACGGGAGTCTTCTGGTCACCCTCGCGCTCCTTGTCCGCGCCAAGCTTGCCCTGGGTAATGTAGTAGTCCGCCAGAAAACGGGGTCGGCCGTGATCGTTCACGAAAACGTAGAGGCGTGATTTGCGGGTGTCGACCACGACCGCGGTGTGCTGGTCGGGCCGCAGCTGCAACAGGTCACGCGGTACAAGAGTGGGCCCGGGCCGCTCGCGGTAGGCACGTAAGCGCACGATCGCCTCCTCGCGCAGGTCGGCGAGCAGGTCCGGCGGTGCATTCGGGGCGCTGCCGATCGTGGTGATCGGCTGGGTGTGCGCCAAAAGCAGATCGCCCCGGATGAGGTAGGCGAGCTTGAAGTTCGGATGCTGGGCAATCAATTGATCGGTGAGCCGCAAGGCCGTGTCGAGTTGCTGACGGTCGATGGCCCCGAAGATCGCGTTCAACTCGCCTTCCGTAGAAGCGCCCGGGTCACCCAGGAACTGCAGGACCGGGGCACGCAGGTGGCGCGGCGCGGCATGAGCCGCCTCGAGCGCACAGCCCATGACGAGTGCCGCCACCCACCAGGGTGCCGCGCGCTGACGGAGTCCGGGACGTTTCACGCGCCCGTACGTTCCTGCTGGATCAGCCACTTGCCCTGGCTGTGGATCAAGGTCAGAGTCTTGCGGCTGTTCGCAGAGAGATGATCCGCATGGTAATCCTGGCGAAACCGCGCGGTGGCCTTGTCACCCTGGATCGTGATCTCCATGTCGTCGAGCTTGATGCTGATACTCGACTTGCCCAGAATCCTTGCCTTGCGGTCTTCCTCCCACTGGTCGCGACTCTGACCGCCTGGTGTGGCAAAGTCCTTCGAATAGGCCGAAAGATATCCGGCAATGTCCTTGCTGGCCCAGGCCTGTGCCCAGGAATTGACTGCATCGGACACCGCAGACTTCTCCGCTGTGCTACCCGTGTCGCCCGCAGTAGCGGGCGCCGGCGGGTTGGGCTTGGCGGCAGGCGCAGGGGCGACCGAGGCGGGCGTTGGAGCCGGGGCTGGCGTCGGGGTCGGTGCGGCCGCGGCGACCACTGGCGGGGGAGTCACTGGCTTGGGTGGACTCGCGCTGACCGAAGTCGGTGGGGCCTGGGCTGGTGTGACTGCAGGGGCT
>CAJCID010000078.1 GCA_903970305.1 Rhodospirillales bacterium
TGTATCCTGTTCCATGGTGACCTCCGATGTAGTTTCTGTTCAAGGGATTGCTCGCAACAACCATTGAATCAGAAAGAGGTCACCACCTCAAAAGTGCGAAATATATGTTACGTCATCATTGCGTTGCGGCCCCGACAGTAAGTGGCTTGTGCAAGACGAACAGAAAGCAGAAGCAGTAACCTAGAAGGCTAATCGAGGTTGCGGCGATCAGTTGCCGAGTGGTCATGCAAGACTCTTCAGAATTGAAAGTAGAGAAAAGGGGACGGGGCCCTGCTATAGAAGACCCCTTGAACTACGAACGCAAAACTCAAAGAGATCGCTAAGAACCTGAGTCGCGGACCCATTTTCTGCGTGGGCGGGAAGCACCAGCATAACGCGGCAGCGATCAGAATAAGTCCGAGTTCTTCCGCGATTCCCAAGACAGAATTTTGGCCGAGGAGTGGCATTCGGCCAACAGTGTGGACAAAATGAGGCAGGTGCGGAATTAGATTGCCGAGTTGCTCAGGGATCACTAACCCCCTTCGTCCAGCCATCCCCTTGAGGATTGTCCAGGCACCTCCCAAGGTTTCCGCGCGAAAGACGACCCACGCAACAACGACGCAAAGGAAGGTTAGCGTGGTACCAACAAATCCCTTAAGTCTCACAAGACGACGAGACTGCCGACGTCCCGCGCTCGAGGCCTTAAATGAGCCCCAGAGATGACACACTGCCAGGTAAGAGCCATGGAGCATCCCCCAATACACGAATGTCCAGTTCGCGCCATGCCAGAGCCCGCCGAGCGCCATCGTCGCGAATAGGTTCCCGTACCGTCTTATCTCGCCGAGGCGGTTTCCTCCGAGAGGAATATAGAGGTAATCGCGCAGGAAGTGCGAAAGCGTTATGTGCCACCTCCGCCAGAACTCAATAATATTCGCTGACTTGTAAGGAGAGGCGAAATTCAGCGGTAACGCGATTCCAAAGAGCAGTGACACTCCGATCGCCATATCGGTATAGCCGGAAAAGTCAAAGTAAAGTTGGAACGTATAGCCCAATGCGCCGGCCCATCCTTCCAGGAAGGTAACGATTTGACCTCCGTCCGCCGCGGTGAACACTGGTCCTACAAACTGCGCAAGTCCGTCGGCTATCACCACCTTCTTTGCCAATCCGATAAGGAAGGTGCTCAACCCGTGGAGAATTGAGACCTTGTCCGGCCGATATTTGGATCGATCGGCGAACTGGGGCATCATCTGGGAATGATGCAAGATTGGTCCTGCGATGAGGTGCGGGAAATAGGATACGAATAGCGCGTAATGATCCAACCGATATTCGCGCACATAACCCCTGTAGACGTCCACGAGAAACGCTATCTGCGTAAATGTGAAGAATGATATGCCTAGGGGTAATACGATCCGAAGGTAGGGCAAGTCAGCACTTGCAGCCGAGTCAATGATGCTGACGAAAAAATCTGCGTACTTGAAGTAACCGAGGAGAGCCAGATCCGCTACGATCGCGACTATCGTTAGGCGGCGTTTGTTCGCAGGGTTTGCGCTTCTCGCGATTAGGCGCCCAGCTGTGAAGTTAAATAGGATCGACCCTACGAGCAAAGGCACAAAGATAGGATTCCACCAGCCATAAAACACCAAAGATGCGATGACCAGCCAACATGCAGCCACGGTCGTACTGGCGCTGCCGAGAAGAAAGAATCCGAGGACGACCACTCGACCACTGGCAGATAGCCGATCAGGAAATCGGGTGAGTTGAACAGCATCTGTAGGTGTACGAGTTGATGGTGAAAGGAACGGCAGCGAGTTTCCGGTCACTGGAGTCTCTCGGGGCTGGGTAGTCCAGGACGGAAACTGCGCTCTCTTGATTCAGCATGAAGCTCTGCCGCTTGAGACGTCAAATGTGGCGAATCAAGAACTAAGCATTGCGAGTCCGGCCTGGAGAGACTCTTAGCCCTGAGCCTGCCGAACTGGAGTATTCGACTCGAGGTTAGATAGCACATCGTCCTTAACCCACATAGCGTCCAGCCAAAGGGCACGACCCGAGTCATTGCTGCGGGTCCGATATAGTTGAAAGAGCCGCAGCGGTGTCGAACTGGTCAGCAATTGATGAACGTTGAAGAGATCTGCCTGACCGCGATAGAGGTCTCCGAGCGAGATTTCAGTGTAGAAGGCGTCTACCTTTGTTCGAAATGTTTCCAAGCCACCGGAAATGAGCAGCCCCTCGGCGCCTTGGACATCAGCCTTTACAAAGAGCGAGGAGTACTCTGGATACTCTGCGATCCAAGAATCCAGTGTCTGAATTGGGACAGCAATCAATCCAGCATGTGATGTATCGTCACCAAAAAACCTCGTGTTGTCGTCCCCATTTTCAAGCAATGAACTCGTTTGCGAGTTCACATTTTGGAACATTGAGATCGTTCCGGTATCACGGCCCAGGGCTAACCTGTGAAGTTTCACCCGAGGCAGGCCCGAAAGCCGGGCCTCCAATTTCGAGAAGTTATCGGGAATCGGCTCAAACGCATGAATCTGAACGGCCGGAAATTTACGCCGCATCGCGAGCACTGTTTCGCCGACATGGGCCCCTATGTCCAGGATAGCGGACGGACGGACCACTCCACTGATCCTTCCCAGATCCTCAAATGGATCAGGCAGTCGGAAGACGTTGCTACGCACGAGTCGACCGCACTCAAAAATTGCTCTGCGCAGGGGTGGTGGTGCCCGCCCTATGATTTCCCGGATCATGACTTATTGTCCAACTCACTAATAGATAAAGCAGTGAACCTCTCAGCGAGTCCGGGTCGATTCTGTGCCATGCCCCGTTCGCGCACCAAGTGATGTTTGATCATCACTCTGAACCAAAATCTCTCTTGATCTTAGGAATTTCGCGGGATTGCCGATCACGACGGTCCAAGGTGCAACGTCGCGGGTCACTACTGCACGCGCCCCGACCACCGCGCCATTTCCAACATTCACGCCAGGACCGACGAAGGCATCTGCCGCAATCCAGCACTCTGAGCCGACCTTAATGGGACGATACGTGAGAGGCATCGTTATGTCTGAATAGTCATGGGAACTCGTGCATAGCATCGAGTATTGCGAGATTACTGTCATGCGATCGATTCGAACCATGGCGTGATTGTAGACCTCCACTTTTCGACCGATAGCAACGTGATCTTCGAGAATCAAATTCCACGGAATGAGAACCTTGAATCCGGGTAGGATCAAGCAGGAAGGTCCAATCTTGGCGCCCATCATCCTCAGAACCCAGATCCTCAACAGATTGCAAAATCCGGGCAAACCATAGCAAAGTGGGCTTCCCAGATAGGCCCAGAGTCCGCGACGAAGAAGCATGGACGCAGACCAACGAGTCTTACTTCGCGATAGATCAATCCGGGTCACTGAAATTTTCTTGCGCTCCTGTGGCGGACTAGGGAGTAAACACGGGGTGCTGTTGCGCGTACGCCTGCAGCTACTAAGTACAGCAACCGGATTCCAATCGCCACAAGGAAGTTTAGGTGCAGTCGTTCAGTTTGGATCCTAAAGTTCTCCATACGACCTAGCCCTTGGCGTCTTTCAGAGACGCCCCCCTTCTTGAATACGCAAAGTGGGAAGTCACATCTCCTTATTTCGCATGCTCTGCGGAGGACTCGCACCGTGAAGTCGTAATCTCCCGCGATTCGGAAGCCCGGGTCGTACATCTGATCCGACGCGAGTGAACAACGATATACCATCGCCTGGTGGTGGGTGAACATCCCGTACCAAAGGGTTCGGTGAGAGCGCGCGGGCTTCAAAGTGACGACGCCCGTCTCGGATTCCTCAAGTGCGTCACCGTAAAGAAAATCGATAGCGCGACCAGGTTCTCTGAGGATTTTCGAGAGGTCCGCTAACGTGCTATTAGACGCCAGTCGATCGCCTGCATTTAGGAACAAGAGGTATTCCCCCCGAGCGAGAGCAATACCCTTATTCATCGCGTCAAAGATTCCTGAATCGTGCTCCGACAGATAGCGCAGTTTCGGATGTGACGATTCTCTGACCGCCTCCTGGGTTCCGTCGGTCGAGCCTCCATCGACGACAATCCACTCGAAGTCTTGAGTATTCTGTCCAGCGAGATTCCGACGCGTGGAAATGAAATTCTCTCGATCGTTAAGCACTACGGTGATGATCGATAGAAGGCACACGATAGGGTAATTGGATTAAGTCTGCACTTGAATTGAAGCTGGGATTTGCGATGGGGGAGCGAAACGCAACACTCACGCTCCCTCGTATTGTATTTCGCTAATGTTTCAGTTTGAACATAGCGTCGAACGCTCGTCTTACAAAGCACCGCTACTAGATGTTCGGACCGTATAGTTACCGAGAAAACCCAAGAACCTAGAGCGCCGGCCCTCAACAGCTTTGTAATCGGTCTTTCAAAAGCCCCACGGGGCGCCGACCGCGATACATGATACTGAAACAAACCGGTCGCAAAATGAGTAGCTGCTCAAATTTCCTACCTCCGCTCCGGAATTCCCCTAGGCCCGCATGAAACACACCCTTTGGCTAGTGCTGTTTATCTTCGGCACATCTCTGTCAGACGCTTCGCACGCGAATTGGAATGGGGACTGGGCGAGTCGGCAGAAGATCCAACTGAACACTTCGGCCGATGGGGCGTCAACCCAAACCGTAGTCGATTCTGAACCCATACTCGTCCGTCTCCATACGGGAAACTTCGCCTTCGCGGATGCGAAGGCAGACGGCTCCGACCTGCGATTCATCGCAGAGGACGACAAGACACCGCTGAAGTTTCACATCGAGAGCTACGACAGTCTCACCGAGGTGGCCCTGATCTGGGTGACCGTGCCGAAACTCGCTCCGGCCAGCAAGGACAATTTCATTTGGCTGTATTACAACAATCCTAAGGCACCTGCGGCAGGTGACGCCAAATCGACCTACGATGCGAGCCAAGCCGTAATTTTCCACTTTGCCGAGCCCGCCGGTCCTCCCCATGATGCTACGGCTTATGGGAATAACGCAGACACCTCATCGGCAACCAACAGCCCTAGCAGCCTAATTGGTGCTGGTGTAACCCTAAATGGCTCCTCCAAGATCACGCTTCCCGCTTCACCTTCCTTGAAGATTGGGGGAAATGGCATCACGGTTTCAATGTGGATCAAAGCGGACGGGGCCGCCCAAGACGCTGTGCTCTTTCGCCAGGTGGATGGTGCAAACTCTGTTGCCTTGCTACTGCAATCCAACAAATTGGTTGGTCAGATCAATACAGCGAATGTGCAGTCGTCGGTGGACGTCACCTCTGGCGCGTGGCACCACTTAGCGCTCGTTGCAAAAGACCAACTCGCGATCTATCTGGATGGTCAGAAAGTAGGAGAGACTCCGGCGGCGGCGCCCGGGATTGCGGGCTCAATCGAGATCGGTCAGGGCTTCAAGGGTGATCTCGACGAGTTCGAACTAAGCTACACACAGCGCAGCGCGGATTGGATCCGTGTTGCCGCTCTCGGACAAGGCGTCGATCAGAAGCTCGTGACCTACGGAGCTGGCGAAGGTGGCGACGAATCGAGCAGTCCATCCTATTTCAAGATCCTGCTCGGCTCTGTAACACTCGATGGCTGGGTGGTGATCGGAATACTGATGGTCATGATGGTGATCAGCGTCTCGGTGATGGTGACAAAGTCAATCTTTGTGACTCGCACGGGACGTGCTAATCAGGATTTCAAGGAAGAATTTGGCGCATTGGGTCGGGATCTCACCGCGCTCGCCAAGCCTGCTGCCGCTACCAGCACCAAGGGCAAGATTCAAGGGCCAGTCCGTTCCATGTCGTCTATGTACCGGATCTATGAAGTCGGAACGATCGAACTACGCAAAAGACTCGTGAGCTATAAGGAAGCCGGCAAGGCGCTCATACTCAGCCCACAGTCGATCGATGCCATTCGTGCGTCCCTCGATGCGACTCTAATTCGAGAACTGCAGCGCTTGAACGCTCAAATGGTTCTGCTCACGATCGCGATCGCGGGAGGACCGTTCCTTGGCCTATTGGGCACCGTGGTTGGAGTAATGATCACCTTCGCAGCGATTGCGGCCGCAGGCGACGTCAATGTGAATGCGATCGCCCCAGGGATTGCCGCGGCACTCGTTGCAACCGTGGCCGGCCTGGGCGTCGCCATTCCCTCGCTTTTTGGCTACAACTATTTGGCAAGCAAGATCAAGGAGTTGACCACCGACATGCAGGTCTTCGTCGATGAGTTCATTACCCGCCTGGCCGAAAACTACTCCGAGTAGAGAACCGAGGAGCGCCTCTCATGCAGGTCCAGTCAGAACAGAAGCCGTACGACGACATCAATGTCACCCCCATGCTCGACCTGGCTTATGTGCTTCTCGTCATTTTCATCATCATGACCACGGCATCCGTGCAGGGGATTAAAGTCAATTTACCCAAAGCTAGCGCTTCGCCGAGTCTGGCAAAGCCTCAGACCAAAGCGATTACGATTCGCGAAGATGGTCAAGTTTTTCTGGATACTTATCCAGTGACCATGGCAGAGCTCGAGGACCGCCTGCGACAACAAAAGGCCGTCAATCCAAACTTCCCAGTGGTGGTTAAGGGGGACGCCAAAGTCCAGTACGAGAAAGTTGTGGATGTCCTCGATCTTCTCGGAAGACTCGACATCACGCAACTTGGCCTGGTCACGCAACGTCTTGTCAAATGACGTTCGGGAGAGGCGGCTTGAGCCATGGAGACTAGCTCGTCTGCCCGGAAGTGGCTGACTCGTTCAATCATCGTCGTAGTGGTCTTGGCGACGATAGTCGGGGTCGTAAGTGTTATCCGGAGTTTCCTTGGAACGGCAGAGCAGCCCAAGCAGATAGTGCATAACATCTCTCTGATTAAGCAGCCCCCACCACCGCCGCCGAAGCCTCCCGAGAAGCCACCAGAACCTCCCAAGGTGAAGGAAGAGGTCAAGGTCCCGCAGGATGAACCGAAACCGGCGGACAAGCCAGCGGACGACAAACCACCCTCGGACAAGCCCCTGGCTGTTGACGCCCAGGGCAGTGCGGGCTCGGATAATTTTGGACTCGCGGGGCGCATCGGAGGAAAGGATCTTCTGTCGACAGGCGGCGGCGGGGGCGCTTACTACACAGGCCTGATCCAGCGGCAATTTTACGAAGCGCTCGCGCGCAACAAGAAGATTCAGCGACAGGATTTCCGGATCGTGGTCAAGATTCTCCTTGGAAGTGACGGCCGGGTACAGAAAGCTAACGTCATCACGGGATCAGGTAACAAGGAGCTCGACGAGCAGATACAGGCTGCACTTGCGGACCTACCTCCCCTGAAGGAAGTACCTCCTGCAAATCTGCGGGAAGTTGAGATCAGACTGACCAATCGAACCTGAAGTGTCCCCCAGTCACGTAACCAGCCTCTCTATCGCGGATGTCTCGATGAATCGGATCTACAAGAAAGCAATCGTCACCCTCGCAATCGCCGGCCTTACCGCCAACGCATATTCTGCGGACGCATCAACTCCGGACGATCCGCTGCGCACGACCACGCTGCGACTTATCGAGTTGCTGGTTGAACAGGGAGTGCTGACTCGGGAGAAGGCCGATGCCCTGATCCGCGAGGCCAATCGGCCTGTCGCAGCCTCTCCGGCTCCCGCATCCTCTGCGCAGGGCAGTGTAGCGCCCGCGCCAGGGTCTTCAACGACTACTCCTGGAACGGGGACGATCCGGGTACCTTACATTCCCGAGTTTGTGCGCGAGGATTTGAAGAACGAGATTCGCCAGGAACTTGTCGCCCAGGCCCAGCAGGATGGTTGGGCGCCTCCCAATTCAATCCCCGACTGGGTTCGCACAATGAAATGGGAGGGTGACCTGCGGGTCCGCTTTGAGCACGATGGTTTTGCGTCCGGCAACGCTCCCTTCGTCAATATCGTCGCTACGAACAGCAACCGCGCGCTCACTTTGCTCAATACGACCGACAGCACTGAAAGAGAAAGGGTTCTCGCGCGCGCAGGATTCACGGTCAATCTAGATAACGAGACCTCGGCAGGATTCCGGCTGGCGACGGGGAGCGCGTCCGATCCACTCTCCGAAAATCAGACACTCGGATCCTACGAGACCAGATACCAGGTCGCACTGGATCGTGCGTATATCAAGTTTCAACCCTACGAATGGATTGCCGGTACGCTCGGCCGTTTCGCCAATCCTCTCGTGAGTACCGACCTCGTCTGGGCGCCCGACCTGAGCTTCGATGGGGTATTGCTCAAGTTGACCCCCAACTTTGGGTCCGAAACTCGGCCTTTTCTGACGGCAATGGCCTCGCCGGTTCAGGAGATCGATGTGGCCACGCACAACAAGTATCTCTATTCAACTCAGGTAGGAGTGGACCAAGACTTGGGCAGCGGCACGCGGGGCAAGCTCGCTCTCGGATACTACCGATACACTGGGATTGAGGGTGTACTCAGCCCCCCCGGGACCAGCATTGACGAATATACAGCACCATTGTTTGCGCAGAAGGGAAACACGTACTACGACATTTCGTCGAACCCGAATAGCCCCTTGCTAGGGCTCGCATCGTCGTTCCACGAACTGGATCTCACCGGTTCGATCGATAGCGTAGTCTCGGGTCCCTATCATGCAATCCTTACTGCGGACTATGTCAAGAATCTAGGCTTTAACCAGGCTGCCGTTTCAGAACGCGTCGGCACACCAGTTTCACCAGAAACTACGGGCTATCTGCTTCGCGTCCTCTTTGGGAAGCCCGAACTCAAGCTGCGGGATGACTGGCAGGTCTTCCTAACCTACAAGCGCGTCGAACGTGATTCCGTTCTCGACGCATTTACGGACCCGGATTTCCATCTCGGCGGCACCGATGCAAAGGGTTATGTCGTCGGAGCCAGCTACGGTCTCGCCAAGAACACCTGGGCAACCGTTCGATACTTCAGTACCGACGCGATTAGCGGACCACCCCTTTCCATCGATACTCTTCAATTCGACATTTACACCCACTTCTAGATGCATATGAGCCGAGTTCTTCTTTCAAGAGATTCGCGATCGCAGAAACGGGTCAGGTCCCGACGGTGGGCCGTATTTCTTCTGGGCCTCACATTCGCGGGGATTCTGGGCCATGGCTTCTCATCACAAGCTTGGGCAGCCGACGACAAGAAGGATCGCGAAGCGCGCCGGATTCAATTGCTCGAACAGCGCTTCGAACAGGAGAAAACCCAGTGGCAATCCGAGAAGGCGGACTTGGAAAAGAAGTTGGCTGAAAAGGACGCGATGATCGCCACGCTCAAGGCGGGAAACGACAAATCGGCATTGGAACTCGAGTCAGTTGGCAGGGCTCGCGCTGCCCTCGCCGGGTCGCTAGCTGAAACGAATCGAAACCTGAACAACGAGCGAAAGAAAGCTGAGCAGACTCTAGCGGCCAAGAATGCAGAGTTAGAGCAGTTCATGAAGGCTCGACAACAGGAACGGTTAACGCTTAACACCCGCTACGAGGCCCAGGCTGCTCAATTGACGGATTGCACTAACAAGAATGAGCACCTTATCAAGGTTGCCCACCAGATCCTCGATGATTATCGGAACAAAGGCGTATGGGATGCGTTCAAGCAGAAGGAACCCGTCATCGGCATCGGCGATACTGAATTGTTCAATGTGGTTCAGGACTATCGAGATCAAATTGGGGCAGAGCAGTTTGCCCCGGGTAGCTCCACCAAATAGCCTTGGAGTTCGAATGAATCTGCTGTATTCGCCTGCGCTGTCCGCCCTTTCTCTTCTTCGGCGCGTGCGTCCCCTGCTTGTCATTGGATTTCTCGGTGCTGTTGCAGGCTGCTCCACGGTGACTGACCTTGCCGAAAGAGTAGTCGGGCCCGGGACCCCTGACCCCAACTTGACCGCAGCGATCGCGGATAGCGAGTCCTATCATTCGGCGGACTATCGCGTCGGTGCAGAGGACGTTCTGGAGATATCCGTCTGGAAGGAAGATAACCTGAAGAAGGATGTTCTGGTCAGGCCGGATGGAGGACTCTCCTTTCCATTGGCGGGGGACTTCCATGCCGCAGGGATGACGACCGAGGAGATCAGGCAGGAGTTAGTTCGGCGCCTAGAAAAGTATATTCCGGAGCCAGTCGTTTCAGTGTCGGTCACCAAGGCATCCAACTACAAGGTTTATGTCCTGGGCCGTGTCAACAAACCTGGTGATCTGACCTCGGGCCGACCCCTTGATGTACTGCAAGCTCTGAGCATGGCTGGAGGTCTTACACCGTTTGCTTCCGAGGCAGATATACGCATCATCCGGAAGGTCGACGGTAGGCCGATCAGCATACCTTTCAACTACTCCCACGTCCGTCAGGGTGAGGATTTGGATCAGAACGTGCTGCTCAAGAGCGGAGACGTGCTGGTCGTGCCATGAACCGAGCACCATGATACCTGCGACGAATCTGACCTATGTTTCGACAGCGCCCGCTGGTCCGTGCCATTGCCCTTTTGTTCAGTGCCGCCTATGCGGTCGCAACAGGAGCAGGTGAAGTGACCGTCGACTCCTCACTTGAGACGCGCACGTCGGTCAACGACAACTACCAATTGTCGAGCCTTCCTCAGCCGACCGTCCTCGTGCTAAAGCTCACCCCCTCGCTGTCTATTAGCGAGACCACCGAAACCTCGAAGCTCCACATCGACATCGCGGGTAGTGATATTCAGGTCGTACGCGAGCCAGGTGAAAGTCACAGCACATTGAATCTTGGGCTGGGGTACGAAATTGATGACCTGAAGGATACCTATTCGGTTAACAGCGGATATGTGCACGATTTGACGATCGAGTCGGAACTCGCCAGTACCGGCGTTCTGCTCGCGCGCCAGCCCCGCGATGATTTGACGCTCACCCCTTCGTGGACACACCACTTCTCGGAGCGTCTCCAATCCCAGATCTCGATCCAGGCGGATGACACGCGTTATGGAGGTCAGTACGAGACTACTGGACTGGCCAACTACCATTACTATGCCCTACCCCTCGCGGCAGTCTACCGAGCCTCGGAACAGGATTCACTATCGCTGACTCTGACACCGACCTTGTATAGAGCCGAGCAGATCAACACCTCGGTCCAAACCAACCAGATCGATGTGTCGTGGCAGCATTCGTTAACGGAGAATCTGCAGTGGAATGCCGATGTGGGAGGGTTTCGGTCCAGAACCACTCTTGAAAGAGGACTCTTGATCTGTCCGAGCGAGGAGACCTTCCTTTGTTATTTTGGCCTCATTCGGCCCATCATCGTTCCTTTCAAGGAGGTCAGCGTTCTCTCGGGCTCGCTAATCCACGCAGGACTTGAGTACCAGCTGAGCGAGGCAGATCACTTTGGCGTGCACGTCTCGCGGAGTATCGCTCCGAGTGGAGTTGGTACCCTAGTCCTGATTGAGTCGCTCGATGCGGGGGTCAGCCGCAGCCTGACGCCTGAAGCCCAGATCAACATCGGTTCCTCGGAGACCCGCACCGCCTATCTCGGGACGGCATCGGGTTACGTCTCAAACTTTCGAACGATCTATGCCGACGTGGGAGTCAAGGTGGGCCCCAACTCGAAGCTGGAGACGGGCGTCCGAACCGTGACAAGCACGAGCGCACAGTTCGGAACTTCGATTCGCGACAATGAAATCTACGCCACATACCAATACACTTGGCCTGCCAAGTCTCTTTCGCACTGATTGGAACGCCAATATGAGCCAGTTTGGATTTGCGTTTGACTTTGGGCTTACCCATGTCCACTAATCTCTTTGATGAAGATGGAGTTATCGATTCCAGCGCTACAGAGACGCCATTTCAGGAATATGGTGCCATCTTGCAGCGGCGCTGGAAGACGATCGCTCTAGCTGCGGCGATGATGTTCATCCTGATTTTTCTGGTGGCCATGCTACTACCACCAGTATACAAATCGGCCGCCACAATATTGATTCAAGAGCAGGAGATTCCACAAGATCTCGTACGCTCGACGATTACGAGTTTCGCTGATGAGCGCATCCAGGTCATCAGTCAGCAAGTTCTTGTGAGAACGGTCTTGTTGGCCCTCATTGACAAATACAACCTCTATCCAAATCGTCGAAATAGCCTGACGAACGAAGAGCTGCTGGACAAAATGCGTGATGACATCAAGCTTCAGCCGATCAGTACCGATGTCACTGATCGTCGGAGCGGTGCCCAGATCAAGGCCACGATCGCCTTCAAGCTCTCCTACGAGAGCAACTCGCCAGACAAGGCGCAGAAAATCACAAATGAACTTGTTACCCTCTTCTTGAATGAGAATCTGAAAAATCGGGAGGAGAGGGCGGCCGAAACCTCTAGTTTTCTAAGTGAGGAGTCGGATCGGCTCGCCAGGCATATCGCCGAGGTCGAAGGTCAGCTCGCAGGCTTTAAGGCGAAGAACGAGGGTAAGTTACCCGAGCTCACACAGCTCAATCTGCAGCTGAGCGATCGAAATGCCAACGAGCTACTCCGAGTGGAACACGACATCACAGAGACTCGCGATCGGCATGCCGCGTTGGAATCCGAACTCGCACTGACGTCTCCCAACAATGCGCTTCCCGGCACGAACGGGGTCGATCATCTCATCCTTCAACCTGAGGATGAGCTCAAGTCGAAGAAAGCGCAGTTGGCCGCCATCGAGGGAGCGTACACCGAGGACCACCCAGATGTCAGGAGACTTAAGCGGGAGATTGCTTCGCTCGAGGCCAATGGTGCCGGTCCAACGATCGATGACCAGCGTGATAAGCAGCTGGCCTCGCTGAAGGCAGAGTTAGAGAAACTGCGCCACTCCTACACTGAGGATCACCCTGATGTGATCCGTACGCGGTTGGCGATTGAGGCGCTTCAAAGGTCGCAGGCGCGTACCTCGGTCGACCCTGATCGCCGCATTCGAGCCGACAACCCCGTCTATCTCAACCTCCGCTCTCAAATCGATTCCGGGAACGCGGAGTTGGCGGCGCTGCTCGAGGAACGCCAGCAGCTTTTGTCGAAACAACGGCAGATTGAGCGGAACCTCGAACAGACGCCCGAGGTGGAGCGTGAGTATTTGGAGCTCTCGCGAGATCACGAGAACTCCCAGGTCCGGTATCGCGAACTGAAGCAAAAGCAGATGGAAGCCGAAGTCGCTCAGCAGTTGGAGCAGGATCGGAAGGGAGAGCGGTTCACGCTCATCGAACCGCCCCAATATCCGGAACGTCCGACCAGCCCGAACCGTCTTGTCATCGTCTTGGCCGGCTTTGTATTTTCCCTGGTTGGGGGTATGACCGCGGGCGGCGTGCGTGAAGCACTCGACTCGACCGTGAAGGGTTCGAGCGAACTTGTTCGAATCTTGAGGGTACCTGTTCTGTCTGTCATTCCTGCGACACTGCCAGAGAACTACGAGGAGCAGGCGCGGCGACAGCAATGGTTCGTGATCGGTGCCGTTCTCATGGGGCTCGTGATTGTGATGGTCTTGGTGCATTTCTTCTTTATGCCTCTGGACATCCTCTGGTATTCCTTCCTGCGACGTTCCTTTGGTTGACCGAAAAGAAAGTTGGATGGTATGAACGACACGACGGATCCGTCGCATTTCCTGCAACAGCCCGTCCCGGCAGCGCCGATGGCCTCGTTGCGGGTCGACTACACGACGACCCGGATCATCCGCGAGGCAGGATATGCCATTCGGGCGACACCGGGGGTGATCGGAATGGGTCGCTCGGAGCTCTCCGATGCCATCAAAGTCTTGCGCACCCAGGTGTTACAGCGCATGCGGTCACAGGGTTGGAATTCCCTGGCAATCACCTCGCCGCGGCAGAGCAGGAGTAAGTCGATACTCGCCGTCAATCTCGCGCTCAGTCTCGCGGCGGAGTTTGACAAGACTGCGTTGCTTGTGGACACAGACTTAGGTAGTCCGCAGCTTAGTGCGCTATTCCAACTCGGTACACGTAAGGGCCTTAGTGATCACTTGCTGGAAGGCGCACCGCTTGGCGAGTTAATCGTCAATCCTGGTATCGAGCACTTTGTTCTATTGCCGGCAGGCAACCCGGTACTGAATTCAGCGGAGTTGCTTGCAACCGATGCAAGCACCCGCCTCTTCCAGGAGTTTAAGAACCGGTATGCACAGCGGTACGTGATCTTTGATGCTCCCCCGGTCTTGACCGCCGATGCTCTAAGTCTCTTTGAAAAAGTGGATGCAATTCTCTTCGTGGCGGAGCGCGGATCGACCACGAGGGCTGATTTGCGGCACTGTGCACAGTTGCTGGACCGCTTTCCGGTGGTCGGCTCGGTGATGTGTGAGGCACTGAACGAAGGTGGAGACCTAGTTTCGAGCGGGAAAAAAGCTGGGCGGGTCGAGCCGCGGCGTCGGTAATGATGACTTGGATGTCAGATGACACCGGTAACCTCCTCTCTTATGACATCCATTGCCGCGTCGCATCTTTCTAGAGTCCACACCCGGTCGGCTGGGGCAGTCCTGCTTGGGCTCGTCTTTTGGAGCAGCATCCTCCCAATGGCCGCGCAAGGTCGGCCGCGGGATCAGGAGGCTTCCACATCAAACCCTGGTTGGGGACGGATCTATGGGTACGAAGATGATTCGGGAACCATTCATCTGACCAATGTCGTCTCGAGCGCTTCGGGAATCAAACACTATTCGGTCATCATCGACCAAGCCAGCAACGCCGTCACAGCAGGCAATCCAGGTTCGGCGCACTTGCCCCACTCGGCGGATCTGCGGATCTGGACCGAAGAAGCCGGAAGGGAAAATCACCTCGAGGCAGCGCTGCTTTACGCGATCATGTTGGTCGAGTCGGGCTATGATCCGCTGGCGATCTCGCCGAAGGGTGCCAAAGGGGTCATGCAACTCATGCCCGAGACCGGCCAACTCTACGGAGTCACCAATCCCTTCGACTCTCGGGAGAGTGTCTTCGCTGGTGCGAGGCACCTTCGCAATCTCTTGGATGAATTCGGAGAAAACCTCACGCTCGCCGTTGCCGCCTACAATGCAGGCGCGGCCGCGGTAAGTCACTACAGCAATTCCGTCCCACCATTTCCGGAGACACAAGCCTACGTGCCGAAGGTCCTTAATCTTTACGAAAAGTTCCGCTCCACGCCGGCCTCACGGTGAACTCGATCCCCTTAGGCCGAGCTCTCGAAGGACATTTATCGCTCGGGGGGAGGTTCGATAACGAGCTGCTGCGATGGTGGTCGCGCCGCTGACGAACTCCCGGCGCCAAGCAGTTCACGCGTCTTGAGTACAATCAGGTACTCGTAGAAGGACTGCAAAAGTGCATACGTAAAGCCTGCAGTCCCGTCGAGAAAACCGCGCCGCACGAGATAAATCAAGAGGAACTTGATGACCGGACGACAGGGCAGTCGATAGAATAATTCCTTTTGGTGAAAGCGTCGCTCATTGAAGTCGTCGGCGAGAAACACCTTGCCGATGGAAAATGGCACAAGACCTCGGCGCGAGTCTACGACCAGGCGGGCCTCCATACTGGAGTAGACATTGTGCTTTGCCACCCAGTGCGCGATGCCTTTGGAGAAGGGATAGTGGTCGAAGTATCCCTCTAGTTCATGAATCTCGCCGTCGGCGATCAGAATCTCGTTGACCGCACGCTCATAGTGCACCGATCCGAGACGCACAACCCGAACAAAGTAAGGCGAGAGTTGGCTGTGACGCAACCAGGTCTGCCCCAGGAAATCCCGCCTGCGGATTCGTCCCGCAACACACTCCGGACCGGCCGAGTCGACAAAGGCGAACAGCTCCGCCTTCAGGTCCAGACCAATCCGCTCATCGGCGTCCAGAATCAGGACCCAGGGATGTTCAAACGAGACCGCCAGTGAAGCATTTCTCTGAGTGGCGTAATCATCAAAAACCCGTTGGTACACCCGAGCCCCAGCCGACTTCGCAATGTCGATGGTCCGGTCCGTGGAAAAGGAGTCGAATACGATCACGTCCGTCGACCAGCTGACGGACGCGAGGCACGCCGGTAGGTCGGCCTCCTCATTCTTGGTCAAGATGACTACAGAGAGCATTTTGGAGTATCGCGTATGGACTTCATCTCACGCCACGATACGACCGATAAATGTCCTGATCATGACTAGCCTTGAATCAGAAATATCGGCCTGGGATCTTGCTCTGCATCGACGCAAGCAACAGCGGTGTCACATTGAACTCGTAACATTTCTTACCCCAAACGAGCTGCTTGCCTAGGAGTCTATTGCGTCATGTCGACCTTTGTCGAACCTGGGCCTGCGAGGGTGTGGGAGAGCTCCATCGCCACTCGCTTGGTTTTGGGCTTAACCGGATTGGCGCTCCTCGCCGCCTTTTACCCGGGCTTGGTCGAGATGGTGAAGACCTGGTCCGATGTCGAAGAATATAGCTACGGCTATTTCATTCCCCTCATTGTCGGCTTCCTGATCTGGCAACGTAGCGACAGGTTAAGAGAGTTGGAGCCGAAGGGGTCCTGGTGGGGGGTGGCGTGTATCGGGCTTGCCGCGCTACTGTGCGTGGCCGGACGGTTGAGTCTCGTTCGCGTCCTCCTGCAGTATGGCTTCGTCCTCGGGCTTGTTGGAATATCGCTTGCGACGATCGGTCGCGCGGGCACGCGGATCCTCTTGATCCCCCTGGGCATGCTCCTCCTCATGGTTCCGCTCCCGAGCTTCCTGATGGCGAGTATATCGGAGCAGCTTCAACTGATTTCCTCCTGGCTCGGAGTCTCGCTCATCCAAATGTGCGATATCAGCGTGTACCGGGAGGGCAACGTGATTGACCTGGGAAGCGTCAAACTCCAGGTCGCCGAGGCCTGCAGCGGGCTGCGCTACCTCTTTCCGCTGTTGGCCCTCGGCTTGATCGCGGCCTACTTTTTCAGGGCCCCTCTCTGGAAGCGCATCGTCTTGTTCGTCAGCGCTCTCCCCCTCACGGTACTCGTCAATAGCGCGCGGATCGGCTTGATTGGCGTGACGGTCGAGTACTGGGGCCCGTCGATGGCCGAAGGACTAATCCACCAGTTTGAAGGCTGGTTCATGTTCATGATCTGCCTGGCGCTGCTGTTTCTCGAAATGGTTTTGCTCTCGAGGATCGGACCCTCACGCGCGCCATTCAGGAGCGTCTTTGCGATCGATTTCCCCGAACGGCATCACGTAAGGACACTCATCCACCGGCCCTCTCCAACACGGCCGATGCAGGCCGCTCTGGCGCTAGCCCTGATCGTTGCCATCGGTTCGACACTGATGCCTGGGCGTACCGGCGCGGGGCCTGTTCGGGAGTCTTTTGACGTCTTTCCCTCGAGTCTCCCCTTTGGCTGGAGCGGGGTTCGTAGCCGTCTGGATCGGGACTCGCTCAAGACGCTTCAGCTCGACGACTACATGCTTTCTGACTTCTCGGAGGGCGAGGGGCCACCACTGAATTTCTACGTCGCGTACTACGCGTCGCAAACCGGATCGGACAAGGCTTCGCACAGCCCCAAGACGTGCATTCCGGGTGGCGGCTGGACCATCACTGATGCAAAGGAGACCAAGGTCGTTCTGGGAACAGGGGTGGAGCAGAACGTGAATCGCGTCATCATCGAGCGCGGTGATTCACGTGATCTCGTCTACTACTGGTTCAAGCAAAGGGGGCGTTGGGTGACCAACGAATGGGCCGTGAAATGGTACATCTTCCTCGACTCGATAAGGATGGGGCGAAGCGATGGAGCGCTAGTGCGACTCGTCGCCGCTGTTCCCAGAGGTGTCCCGATTGAGACGATCGATGAACGGTTGCAAGGTTTCATGAGAATTGCAGTACCCGAATTAGCACATTTCGTTCCTGATTAGTTGTTGGACTATTGAGAGAAGGTCATGGCCCCCGCTGTGGACATATTGGTCGCGCCCGTCGCCGCATTTCTGATCGCATTGCTCTTGAGCGTCTGGATCATCCCCGGCATGATGCGCTTGGCACCTCGCATCGGCATGGTCGACAAACCCGACCCGCGAAAGGTTCACCGCAAGCCAACACCTCGGGTGGGGGGCATTGGCATCGCCGGCGGCGCGCTGATTGCCATTCTGCTGCTGGCTCCGCACTCGTCCTTCATGTTGGCCTATGTGTCAGGCAGCCTCATCCTGGCACTCTTTGGGGCCTGGGACGACATCCACGAACTCGGCCACTATCCAAAATTTGTTGGTCAGATCGCTGCAGCGGCCCTCGTCGTCTGGTACGGAGGAGTGTGGATTCAGAGCTTCCCCTTTCTTGCCAATCCGCTCCCTGCCTGGGTCGGGAAGCCCTTCACCTTGGTCGCCATCGTGGGAGTGATCAACGCCATCAATCATGCGGATGGGCTTGATGGGCTAGCCGGAGGGGAGAGCCTTCTCAGCATGGGGGCATTGGTCTGTCTGGCATACCTCTCGGGGAGCGCTCGATTACTGATTCTGACGGCGGCAGTCGCAGGAGGTTTACTCGGCTTCATCCGCTACAATACCTGGCCGGCTCGAGTGTTTATGGGAGATTTGGGCAGCCAGTTCCTTGGATTTAGCGTGGGAGTTTTTGCTATCGCGCTGACACAACTGGAGAACCCCACGTGCAGCAAATCGCTTGCCATCCTCCTCGTTGGCCTACCCATCGTCGACATTCTCGCGGTCCTGTTTCAACGCATTCGGGGCGGCATGAACTGGTTCCGAGCGACGCGAAACCATATTCACCACCGTCTGCTCGATCTTAACTTCGATCATTATCAGGCGGTCCTCGTCATCTACACGGTTCAGGGTCTACTCACGTTCGTCGCCCTGTTCGTCGCGTACGAGTCCGACGTACTGATCCTTTCGATCTACACCGTGGTTTGTAGCTCAGTGTTCGCCGGATTGATCCTTGCCGAGCGCCTGCACTGGCGCCGGGACAACACGCATGTGTCGCTTCCTATGCGCCTCGCCGCGCTCATTGGCGAGCAGAGCCCTCTGGGCCGCGCCCCATTGCTCTTCATACAGATCACCATCCCCACCTACCTGCTACTGGTGAGCACGCGGCTCAGCCATGACCAGGCCATCACGCCGGTGGGAGTGTATGCGCCGATCCTGATCGTCCTGCTCGCTGCACTAGTCACCATCGGCATCGACCGCTCCCCCGCGTTCTACCGGTTGGCGCTGTACGGATCGATCGGAATTCTCGCCTATTGTCTTTACTCCGAACCGGAGGCCTTTGATGCCGCGATCGGCATGGTCAATCTGATCTATTTACTGGCCTTGGGGGCGGCCGTCTCCCTCGCTGCCGCGCTCACCCGGCGCGACGAATTTGCGGTGACAAATCTTGACTTTCTCATCGTCGGATCACTGATTTCGGCGGCTTTGTTCTCCCACGAGATTGTCGGCGCGAGTAACTTTTGGACCGTCGCGATCGCCACGACGGTTCTTCTCTACGGTTGTGAATTGATTATCATGCGGGGAGGCGTCCTCTGGAATCGGATACTCGGGACATCGGCGGTCGGCGCCTTGGGCATAATCGTCGGGAAGATCTTTTTGTAAAGTGAAGACGCAAATGAATTCCACGCTCGTACCGCAGCCAGGCGGGGTCAACCCCAAGGTCGCGCTCGTGACCGGTATCACCGGTCAGGATGGTTCTTACCTGGCCGACTTCCTCCTCGCGAAGGGATATATCGTTCACGGGATCAAACGCCCGACGTCCCTATTCAATACGGCCCGGATCGACCACCTGTATAAGGATCCTCATGAGCCGGATCGCAGGTTCGTCCTGCACTACGGCGATATGACAGACTCCACCAGTCTTATCCGGATCATCCAACAGGTGCAGCCCGACGAGATCTATAACCTCGCGGCACAAAGCCACGTTGCCGTCTCCTTCGAAGAACCAGAGTACACGGCCAATGCCGACGGCCTTGGAACCCTGCGCCTTCTCGAAGCGATCCGGATTCTGGGACTTGAGAAAAAGACACGCTTCTATCAGGCCTCCACATCAGAGTTGTATGGTCTGGTTCAGGAGATTCCGCAGAAGGAGACCACGCCCTTCTATCCGCGCTCCCCCTATGCGGCTGCGAAGCTGTACGCCTACTGGATCGTCGTGAACTATCGCGAGGCCTACGGTATTTTTGCCTGCAACGGTATTCTCTTTAATCACGAGTCTCCAGTTCGTGGTGAGACGTTCGTCACACGCAAGATTACCCGTGCGTTGGCACGCGTCAAAATAGGTTTACAGGACTGTCTGTATCTGGGCAACCTCGATTCCCTGAGGGACTGGGGGCATGCTCGCGACTATATCGAGGCCCAGTGGCTCATGCTGCAGCAGGACGCTCCGGAGGACTTCGTAATCGCGACGGGAGAGCAGCACTCCGTGCGCGAATTTGTGAGTCTGACCGCCGAGACGCTTGGCATGGAGATCACCTGGGAGGGCGAGGGTCTGGGTTGCCATGCGCTGTGGCGCGGGCGCACGATAGTGGCGGTTGACCCCCGCTACTTTCGACCGACTGAGGTTGACACCCTGCTGGGCGACGCCAGCAAGGCCCGCTCGAAACTGGGGTGGACGCCCAAGGTTACTTTTGAGGAACTGGTCCGCGAAATGGCCGCGGAAGACCTCGCCGAGGCCACCCGGGATGCATTGGTCGAAGCGCATGGTTACAAGGTGCTGAAGAATCATGAGTGATAACGGCCCTCTGCAGGGACGGATCTTCGTCGCCGGACACCGTGGTCTGGCCGGCTCCGCGATCCTTCGGGAGTTGGAGCGCCGGGGCTACCGTGACATCATCACCGCCCCGCGCGATCAATTAGACCTGACCGATTCGCGCCAGGTGGCTGAATTCTTCGCGGCTCAGCGACCTGATGTGGTGTTTCTGGCGGCTGCTCGAGTAGGGGGCATTCATGCCAATAACACCTATCCGGCGGAATTCATCCAACAAAATCTGGCGATCCAATGCAACGTCATCGACTCCGCGTATCGGCATGCGGCACACAAGCTGCTTTTTCTCGGATCGAGCTGCATTTATCCCCGGCACGCGCCCCAGCCCATGCGGGAGGAGTATCTGCTTAACGGAGCGTTCGAGCCGACCAACGAGGCCTACGCGATTGCAAAAATCGCAGGCATCAAGATGTGCGCTGCCTACAACCGGCAATATGGCACCGATTTCCTGAGCGTCATGCCCACCAATCTCTATGGTCGCGGTGACAATTACGATCTCCAGAACTCACATGTTCTGCCCGCACTCTTGCGTAAGGCGCACGAGGCCAAGATCAAGGGCGCTAGCGAATTCGAAGTCTGGGGTAGCGGTACGCCCCGGCGGGAATTCATGCACGCCGACGACCTCGCTGCAGCCAGCGTCTATCTGATGGAGAACTTCCGCGCAGAGGACATTGGGGAGTTCATCAACATCGGTACCGGGCAGGACGTGTCGATCGCCGAGCTCGCACAACGCGTTGCGGTCACCGTCGGGTTTGAGGGACAGATTCGGTTCGATGCCACCAAACCAGACGGACCTCCCCAAAAGCTTCTCGACGTGTCCCGTCTTGAGCGCCTAGGCTGGCGGTCGTCTAAGGACCTTGCCACAGGTCTGAAAGATGCCTATTCCGACTTTCTTGCGCGATTCGGTGTCCCCGTGCGAGGTTCTACCGCGGCGCCGCCAGTTGCTCAAGCTTGACTGAACCACGCGCAGTCGTAATCGGATCCTTATCTGAATGGAACCACCGGACTATGTATAACCCACCCCGTCTCAGAACGTTCGTTGCGATCTTGTGCAGCGCCATGTTGTTGATCGGCTGCAGCGGCAAAGCCGAACGGATCGCCGCCCACTTGAAGCGCGGCGAGGAATACTATCAGGCATCCGATGCGGAAAAGGCGCTCCTAGAGGTGCGGAACGTCCTTCAGATGGATCCGAAGAACGAGGCCGCACTCTACCTCGCGGGCCAGGTCGAGGAATCGCGCGGCGAGTTCCAGCGGGCCTATGGGAACTATTCGAAGGCACTCGATATCGATCCCCAGGACGCCAATGCGCAGGCGGCACTCGCGCGCCTCTATTTCTCGGTTGGCGATCTTGTGAAGGCCCAGTCGACGGTCGATGCGATACTGGCCAAGTCACCGGATAACGCGGAGGCGCTGGTTGTACAGGCCGCATTACTCTCGCGTGCCGGTCATCTCGATGAAGCAATCGAGAAGGCTCATGCGATCCAGTTCAACGGTGTTCCTCCGCCAAGCGCAACACTGCTACTTGCCAACCTGTACGCAAGTCAACACAAGGAACCGGATGGCCTTCAGATCGTTGAAACCGCCCTCGCGGCAGACCCCAAGAACCTGAGGCTTCTGATCTCGGCGGCAGAGCTAAGTGCACGCTTGAATGACTCCGACAAGGCTGTCGGATACTTCACACGGGGCACGCAGCTCGCACCCAAGAACGAAGAACTTTGGCGCGCCTGGGCCGACTTCTACGATAAGAACCAGAAGTTCGATGATGCCGAACGCGTATTGCGTAACGCGATTCAGGCCGAACCCGAGGATTCTAAACGCTATATTCTACTTTCCGAGTACCTTTATTCCCGACGCGGCAAGGATGTCGGCATGAAGGAACTCCAATCTCAGGCACAAGCGCGCCCCAGGGACTACGACATTCAGTTTGCGCTGGCACGAGCCTATGCCCGCCTAGGACAGATCGACAAGGCCCGCACGACCCTGGAGGCAATCGTCACGAACGACAAGACAGGTCCTGCCAGTCTGAACGCCCGGGATCTTCTCGCCCAAGACGCGGTGAGCCGTGGCCAAATTGTCGACGCGCGCAAACTGCTCGACGAAGTCCTCAAGGAAAATCCCCGGGACGGTACGGCCCTGACCCTACGGGGTCAAATAGAATTGAGTCATGGCGAGTACGCAGGCGCCATTGCCGACCTGAGGTCGGCGCAGAAGGACCGGCCAGACTCGGCTCGTATCGTCGGACTCCTGGCCGCAGCCCATCTGGCGAACAAGGAGCCTGAACTCGCCCGCAGCGCCATTGCCGATACCGTCAAACTCTATCCGGCGAGCGCCGAACTGGCGCTGCTTCAGGCGAACTTCCTCGCTCGCACGGGCGATCGCGCTGCTGCACTGGATGCATTGAACGCCCTCTTGAGAGTGGCGCCCAAGAACAGCGCGGCCTACGAGTCCAAGGCGGGAATTCTCCTCGCCCAAAACGATGCGGCCGGCGCGGAGGCGACCTACAAGGAGTTCGTGAAGCAGTCCGGGGGAGACTCAAACTCTGTCCTGCTATTAGGAAAGTTCTATTTGACTCAGAAGCGCTATAGCGATGCCTTGAGCCAATTTGATCTGGTTGCAAGAGTCGCGCCGAACGCATTTGAGCCGCGCTACGAGGCAGTTACGGCGCTTGTGCAAGGCAAACGCTATGACGAGGCCACGGCGCGCGTCGAAAAGGAGATCTCCACCAATCCGAAGGAGCCCAGCAACTATCAGATGTTGGGCGAAATCAAGTTGCTCCAGAATGACCCGGCTGCCGCCCAGGTTGCATTTAGTCGAGAACTCGAACTCGACCCAAAGGCGATCAAGGGTTATGTCGAACTGGGTAGGGCTCAGCTGCAGAGTAACAATAGTGTCGGCGCGCTCGCGACCCTAGAGAAGGGTATTGCCGCCAATCCGAACGAGACGCGCCTCTACGCTGCGGAAGCGGACTTTCTGATCAAGACCGGGAAGATCGATGACGCCATCGCGATCTACGACCGGTTACTCAAGGTGGCGCCCGACGATGACCTCGCGAGTAATAATCTCGCGTTCCTGCTGACCCAGTACAAGTCGGATAAGCCCAGCCTCGATCGCGCTCTGGCGCTGACTGAACGCTTTGTGGGGTCGGAGAATCCGGCCTATCTGGACAGCCTAGGATGGGTGCGCTATAAGCTCGGTCAACTCGACGCTGCGGTGCCCATCTTGCAAGAGGCGGTCAATCTCCAACCGCAGGCGCCGCTGATGCAACTGCATCTGGGGATGGCGCTTTACAAAGAGGGCTTCCTCGAAAAAGCGAAGGAGCACTTGAAGATCGCAGCCGAGAGCAATCAGCCCCTACCTGAGCTCGACGAGGCGCGCAAGATTCTCGCCCAGAGCTGACCGAGAGGATAGGCCACACCATTGAGCGAGGGCGGGGCCTCAGGGGCCCAGGGACTATGTCGTGGACGGAAGAGCCACCTGTTCACGAAGTGCGGTGAGCAGTGTTTTGCCAACCGCGCTTAAGTGGGAGGCGTATCAGTGATAGCGACCACCTGATCAATAATGTCCTCATATCCAAGTAGTGACGGATGGAGCTGATCGAGCATTAGCGGCGAAGAGGGCAGGCAGGTGTCGGAGAAGAGATTCTTGCGCGAATCATAGAGGACGACGTTCGGCCAATGAGTGGCCAGTGCGCGGTAGGCCTGCGCCAACTCGTCGGAATACGCCTGGGCGGCGCTATTGGGCACAACGTAACCGTTCCCATCGACATCGACTGAAAGAAACGAATTGGGCAGGCGCAGGATGATGTCAGTCGTGGGAAGCGCCGACTCCAACTCGTCAACCGCCTGAATCAGCATCGCTTCGAGCTGTGGCTCGGAGGTCGCGCCCTGGCGAACATCGTTGATGCCATATGAGAGAACGATCAGGTTCGGCGCGAGCGCCACGATGGAGGAGAGCCCGAAGCCAGCCGGCTGATTGTTCAAGAAATTGGCGAGCGTGTTTCCATTTGCGCCGTAATACAGGACGGTAACCCCCGCCAAGGGCTCGCCGGTCTGCTGATACGTCGTGGTCAGATAGGCCGCCGCGCCACTCGTAGGAATCTGCCAGGTGGTTGAGTCGCCGACCCAGACCAGGGTCTTGCCAGTTATTCCGCCAGCGAACCAGTGGGAAAGAGTTGGCGCCGGCGGAGGGCTTGGCGCAGGCGCCGGACTCGGTGCCGGCGCGCTGGTGTGGGGAGCAGCCGATGTTGAGGGCTCGGAGGATCTGGTGTCGTCTCCGCCGCCGCAGGCTGCGAGAATGGCAGTGCATGCGAGCGCGAGGATTTCAACCGATCGTTTGGGATTGCTCGAAGGCGGCTGATCTGCGGGGCGGCTCGGTGACAAGGGTTATTCCAGTGGGAATCAACGGATGAGCAATTTGTTGACCTACTCGTATTGAGGCTGCCGGCCACTCCATTTGCGAGGGCCCGATACTGAACCTGAAAGAGTAAGAGGATCACATGACGCAAATGTGAAATTCCGCTTCGTCACAAAGCATTCGATGATCATTGCGCAGAGCCTGCCCGCGGAACGCGGGCCTCACTCGGTCGGGTCAAGATCCCCTGCTCCTTAGCAGTCGCACACCGCTCGCCAGCGAGAGGGGGCGTTGTCAGGCGCGTGTCAGGCGCGGTTTCGGTCTACCGGACGATGCGCATGAGGGGAGGTTCCCACTTAGGCTCAGGTCCGTCCGTAACTATCGTCGAAGCGCACGATGTCGTCCTCACCCAGATAGGAGCCCGACTGAACCTCGATCATCTCGAGCTCAACCTTCCCTGGATTCTCCAGGCGATGAGTGGTACCGATCGGGATGTAGGTGGACTGATTCTCCGAGAGGAGAAATTCCTCTTCGCCTCGGGTAACGCGCGCCGTACCGCGCACGACAATCCAGTGCTCGGCACGGTGATGATGCATCTGCAAGGAGAGCTTCGCTCCGGGGCGCACCACGATCCGCTTGACCTGGAACCTGTCCCCGAAGTCGATGCTGTCGTAATAGCCCCATGGTCGGTAGATCTTGCGATGGGCCTCGGACTCGCTGCGACCGAGCTTTTTCAACTGTGCGACCACCTGCTTGACCTCTTGGATATGGTCGCGATGGGCCACCAAGACTGCATCGGGGGTCTCCACGACGATCAGGTCGGTTAAACCAATCGCCGCAACCAACCGCCCTTCGGCACGAATCAAACTATCGCGGTTGCCGATGCCAATCACATCCCCGGTCACGACATTACCATCCTGATCCTGCTGCCCCACCTCATGCAGCGCCTTCCAGGACCCGACGTCGGACCATCCGGCCGACAGCGGCAGGACCAGCACGTCCTCTCTTCCCGCGATATGCTCCATGACCGCATAGTCAATCGAGTCCGCCGGACAGGCCAAGAAGCGGGAGGCATCCATCCGCATGAAGTCCGCATCCCGGGCCCCCTGCCCGATTGCGGACTCGCATGCTGCAAGGATATCTGGTCTGTAGTGTCCAATCTGAGTGAGCCAAACCGAGGCCCGAAGAACGAAGATGCCGCTGTTCCAGAGGTAACGCCGAGAGTCCACGTAGCCTTGGGCGGTCTGAAGGTCTGGCTTTTCCACGAAACGGGCGATATGCAGTGCCGGGCTCCCCGGCTCCGCAGCGTCGCCGATCTCGATGTATCCGTAGCCGGTCTCCGGCCCTTCGGGCTCGATGCCAAATGTCACAATGTGATCCGACAGGGCCCACTTCAGGGCGTGTGCCATCACTTTGCGGAACATCACCTCGTCCCGAATCATGTGGTCGGCCGGCATCACCGCGAGCACGGGATCTGCTCCGTTGGCACGGGCGACGAGAGCGGCAACGGTCAGCGCCGGGGCCGTATTCCGGCCGACGGGCTCGAGAACGATGGCGTCCGGACGAACACCCACCTCGCGCAATTGCTCGGCGGTGACAAAACGGTACTGCTCGTTGGCAACCACGATCGGCGGGCTCGGCTTCAGATCACCCGCAAGTTCTGGTCCGTCAAGTCGCAGCGCGGTCGCCTGCAACAGGGTGCGCTCACCACCAAGGGGTAGAAGTTGCTTGGGAGACTGCTCACGGGACAAGGGCCAAAGTCGCGTCCCGGAGCCACCGCAGAGAATGACCGGTTGGATGTTCATAAGGAGCAGGATTGGGTTCGGTTGGGTCTGGAGCGCTCGGGGCGCGATGAGTGCGAGAGGTCTCTCCCGCGCGACAGGGGCTCGGAAGCGGCAACATTGGCCTGCGCAAGAGCATACCTTATCGATGTTTCATGGGGACCGAAACCACCCAGGTGCGTCTGAACTCGAGATGCGAAGTCGGCGCGCACTAATGACACGGACCAAGCCGCACCGCATGCCTGATCGTCAGGATCCACTTTCTGGCATTCTCGCTTTACTCCACGGAATCAGCGAGATACACTGCGTGCGTCGCAATTTTCAAGGAGCGTCCCTTGGACGCAGGACCCAGTTACATAGTTCGGTTACTGACCGAAAGACCCCTCGCCTGATCGCGTCGCTGGTTCCACTCCACGCCGCGTCGCGCTGAGGACTCTCCCCAGCGGACGCCTCCCCTTCCCGCCAAGTCGAAGAGGCTGTCGCCCTAGTGGTCAACAGCCGTTGCATTTCAACAATGTGACATAAAAACAGCATATTTGACACGCAAGATTGCTTGCCTGTCTTGGTGTAGAGGAATTGCTTATGAATCTGGATCTTTTTCGCGATCGCGTCCTCCACCTTCTGGGGGCAGAAAGCGATGTCGGGCTGCGGCAGTTCAAGCGGATCTTGCTGCTCGAGGCCTTTCGCTCTAGCGATGTGCAAAAAAGCGCTCCACCGAGCATTGCTGGACAGCTCCTCGAGGCGTCCCGCTGCACGCCCGCGGCACTGATCGCCCAACTCAATAGCCATGACGATGGGCTGACCGAGACCGAAGCGGAGGAGATCGGCGGGCGCCTTGGACCTAATGAGGTCCAAAGCGAGAAGCCCATGCGCTGGTACGTTCACCTCTGGCATTGCTATAGCAATCCTTTCAATCTGCTTCTGACCGGTCTTGCCCTCGTGTCCTACATCACCGAGGACATGCGCGCGACCATCGTCATTGGCCTCATGGTATTGCTCTCTACCAGTCTGCGGTTTGTCCAGGAGGCCCGCTCGAACCGCGCCGCCGAGCGATTAAAGGAGATGGTGAGCACCAAGGCGACGGTGTTGCGACGCGATCCGTCACAAAACGCCGCGCCTGAGGCCAGTCGCTACTTTGGCATCGAGCTCCATGTGCGGCCGGCGCGCCGCGTCGATCTGCCGATCCGGCAGCTTGTGCCCGGCGATCAGGTGATCCTTGCAGCCGGGGACATGATTCCGGCAGACCTGCGCATCCTCTCGGCCAAAGACTTGTTCGTCAGCCAGGCGGCCTTGACCGGTGAAGCCCTACCCGCGGAGAAGTACGCCCTGCAACGCGACCCGGCGATTCAGAATCCCCTCGAACTCGACAACATCTGCTTTATGGGGACGAATGTTGTCAGCGGCTCGGCGATGGGCATCGTTGTCGCGACCGGCGTGCGCACCTACTTCGGAGCACTCGCGCAGCGCGTGACTGCGGTCGACCGGGCGCCAACCGCGTTTCAAGCAGGAATCAACAAGGTCAGCTGGCTCTTGATTCGCTTCATGTTCGTCATGACCCCCGTGGTCTTCCTGCTCAACGGACTGACCAAACATGACTGGCTCGATGCGTTCTTGTTCGCCATCTCGGTCGCCGTAGGACTGACCCCGGAGATGCTGCCGATGATCGTCACCTCGACGCTCGCCAAAGGAGCAGTGCTCCTGTCGCGCAAGAAGGTGATCGTCAAGCGACTGGACGCGATCCAGAACTTCGGAGCGATGGACGTGCTGTGCACTGACAAGACCGGCACGCTCACGCAGGACAAGATCTTTCTGGAGCGGCACACGGATGCGCTTGGCGAGGACTCCTCCTCGGTGTTGGAGTTCGCTTACCTGAACAGCTACTACCAGACGGGCTTGAAGAATCTCCTCGACGTCGCTGTACTCGAGCATGGCGAGATGAATCAGCGCCTTGGGGTCGTGCAGAACTACCGCAAGGTCGATGAGATTCCCTTCGATTTTGTACGCCGCCGCATGTCGGTCATCGTCAGCGAGCGCGAGGATCACCACGAATTGATCTGCAAGGGAGCGGTCGAGGAAATTCTGTCAGTCTGCACGACCGTGCGCCAGGGCGACACGGTCGTGCCGCTGACCGAGCCTTCGCTTGAGGAGATCCGCAAGATCGCAGGCGATCTGAATCGAGAGGGTTTGCGCGTCGTGGCCGTGGCAATTAAAGACCTGCCACCGGTCAAGGAGCATTATTCCGTCGCCGACGAAGCCGAGCTCACGCTGGTCGGGCATATCGCTTTCCTCGATCCTCCGAAGGAGTCGACTCGCCCGGCGTTGAAGGCACTGCGCGAACACGGGGTTGCCGTCAAGATTCTAACCGGCGACAACGAATTGGTGACGGCGAAGATCTGCAAGGAGGTCGGGCTGCCGGTCGTATCGATGGTCCTTGGCACGGCCATCGAGAAGATGACCGAAGCCGAGTTGTCCGAAGCGGTCGAAGCGGGAACGGTCTTCGCCAAGCTCACGCCCGCCCATAAGGAGCGGGTAGTGCGTGCGTTGCACGCGCGGGGCCATGTGGTGGGCTTCATGGGGGATGGAATCAACGACGCTCCCGCACTTCGGGCAGCGGACATCGGGATCTCGGTCGACAGTGCAGTGGACATCGCCAAGGAAGCCGCCGACCTGATCCTGTTAGAGAAGAGTCTGATGATTCTCGAGGAAGGCGTGTTGGAGGGCCGCAAGACCTTCGCGAACATGCTGAAGTACACGAAGATGACGGCGAGTTCGAACTTTGGCAACGTCTTCTCTGTACTCATTGCCTCGGCGTTCCTGCCGTTCCTGCCGATGCTGCCCATGCAACTTCTGGTACAGAACCTCTTGTACGACATCTCTCAGATCGCGATTCCGTTCGACAACGTCGATCCCGAGTTTCTCGCCAAGCCTCAGAACTGGAGGCCTGATGACATCGGCCGGTTCATGTTCTACTTCGGACCGATCAGTTCCATCTTCGATGTCGCGACCTTCATCCTGATGTGGTTCGTCTTCAAGGCCGACTCGGTGGAACACCAGACTCTGTTCCAGTCCGGCTGGTTCATTGAGGGTCTGTTATCCCAGACGCTCATTGTGCACATGATCCGTACGCGCAAGATCCCCTTCCTGCAGAGCATCGCCGGCTGGCCGCTCTTGGTTATGACACTGCTCATCATGGTCGTAGGGATCACGATACCCATGTCGCCGCTCGCGGGCTATTTCAAGATGGAGGCTCTTCCGCTGGCGTACTTCCCCTGGCTCGTGGGCATCTTGCTCGCTTATATGGTCCTCACGCAGAGCGTCAAGGGTTTCTACGCGCGCCGCTTCGGTTGGCAGTGACCAGTGGGTGAGGCATGGCTGCGCTTGCCCAACTTGACGGTGCGCTCAAGCTGAATACGCGCTCGCCGTCGCGTCCGTGCTCGGCTCGGCAATCGGCAACGCACTCCGGGACTGCGTACGAAGGCGCTCGTGTCCTTCGTCGTCTCGGGTGTGGGCTTTCAGGGTGCCGGGGCAGCTGAGCTGCCGTTGCGGGACATGAAGGTCGGACCGTTCGGAGCGGATCACATCCAGATTCATCTGAGGCTGCTGCAGACCTCCTTCGATACCGCTGAACTCTCCAGGCTGGTTGCCGGCCTCTCGGTAATCTCGGCCATCCGCATGGACTGGAACTCCAGTACCGAGGCAGAGCGCCCTCAGCGGCTTAAGCGCCCCTCGAGAGCGCAGAATGCCACGGACGGACGCAGCCAGGTGAGACCAGAGTACACTCAAGCAATGATTGAAAAATGAGATCAGACTTGAGTCACGACCAGATCGCGACAGGAACAGGGGCGCTGCGGCAGTGAACCTGCCCATCGAGCAGCGAGGGTCGTCCAAGCAGGGTACCGGCAATCGGGGTCATTCGAGCTTGCAAAATCACATCCAAAGTACCTCCTCGGCGCACCATTCCGCCTCCGAGCACTCCCACGGCCACTCTCATGGAGCGGCCCACGGGCATGCTCATCACGCGCACCTTCTTCCAGGGGGTGCCGGAGGCGGGCGTCGCGCCTTCGCGCTGGGCATCTTGCTCAATCTGGCATTCGTGCTGCTGGAGTTTACCTTTGGCCTGAGTTCCCATTCGCTGGCCCTGGTTGCAGACGCGGGCCACAACTTCGGTGACGTCATCAGCTTGGTCCTCGCGGGAGGGGCCATGCTGCTCGCCCAGCGCAGCCCCTCGCCACAGTTCACCTACGGGCTGCGCGGCTCGACCATTCTTGCGGCTTTGGCCAATGCCACGATTCTACTGGTCGTGACGGGGGGGATACTCTGGGCGTCCATCGAGCGCTTCGGAACGCTTGCCCCGGTCGCGGAAGGAACGGTCATCCTGGTTGCAGCCTTGGGTGTGGTGATCAACACCGCTACGGCATTATTGTTTTTCTCCTCGCGACACCACGACCTGAATGCGCGCGGGGCCTTCCTCCATATGGCCGGGGACGCTGCCGTGTCGGTCGGGGTGATCGCTTCAGCCCTGGCGATGCACTATACCGGCTGGCTGTGGATCGATCCCACCGTCGCAATCATCGTTGGCCTCATCATCCTAGTCAGTACCTGGGACCTCCTCAAACAATCCCTGCGCCTGGCAGTTCAGGCGGTGCCAGGCAACATCGATTCGAGCGAGATCAAAGAATTCATGGGCTCCCAGCTGGGAGTGGAAGATGTTCATGATCTGCACATCTGGGCGATGAGCACCACCGAGACGGCGATGACCGTCCACCTGGTCATGCCAGAGGGCCATCCGGGAGACGAGTTTCTAGAGCGGATCGCGCGCGAACTGGACCGGCGCTTCCAGGTGAATCACGTCACGCTTCAGGTCGAGACTGGACCGCTTGGCCGGGTCTGTCATCTGGCCTGCCACGCGAGCGCCTAAGGCGAGCGGTCTGAGCGCGGGTTGGGGTCGACACAGGAACCGGAGCCCGCCTGTCTGAACCAGCCAGGTCGAAATCGCCGACCTGATCGCCCCCTCCAGCCGATCGCGCTTTAACCGCTAGGTCCCGTCGGAGTCGGCCGGCCTCGCCACGGCGTGAATTCGAAAACCATCTTGCGTCACCAGTATCAACCCGAGGGCTGCACAGAAGAACGCGACCAGATGGGCCACGCCGAGCCTTTCCCCGAGAAAGAGCACGCCCACAGTGGCTGACGAGATCGGCAGAGCGATCGTGAATACCCCCGCCCGGTTTGCAGGAACGGTCTTGAGTCCGGACAACCACAACCACGTGGATAAGACGCTGGCCGCGACCGCATAGATTGCAATCAGGAGCCCAATCTCGGTCGTAATCCGCGAAAAATCAAAGCTGCGGGCTTGCCAGAGTCCAAACGGAGACATCAAAGTGAAGCCCACCAGATTGATCCACGCCGAGATCTGCATCGGACCCACATTGGCCGTAGTCAGCCGTTTACCCAGTACGACATAGAGTGCTTCACAGCAGACCGCGCCCACCATGAAGAGATTGCCGACGACCTCCGAGGACCGCTCGTCGCCTGAGGTGCGATGTACGGTCAGAAAACTGACCCCCAACACGGCGAGCCCGATGGCCACCGCAGCGGGTGCAGCAAGCCGCTCCCGCAACAGGACCACCGAAAAGAGCGCGACGACTGCCGGCAGCATGCTCATAATGAGCCCCGCCGCCGTCGCGGAGGTCCGCGCGACGCCTGAAAGCATGCAGATGGAAAACATGAAGTTACCGAAGAACGAAAGCAGGAACAGGGTCGACCACTGGCCTCTCACCACATGCCAGCTGCCCTTCGGGAAGGTCCACGGCAGCATCACCACGGCCGCGATACCGAAGCGGATCCATCCCAGGAGCAACACCGGCACGGTCGCGAGGATGACTTTGGAAAACGCGACATAGATGCCCACCACCGACATCCCGGCGAGCAATAACCCGTAAGCCTGCCAGCGTCGCCAGGCGCTCACGGCAGTTCCGCATCAGGCATCCAGCGCAGGATGGTCGCAGCGCGACGGGCGAGGTAGGGCGAACTGCGGTTGCGGTCGAACGCGCGGGGATTGGGTAGCATCACCGCCAGGCGCGCCGCCTGATCAGCCGTCAGCTGACCGGCGGTTGCGCCGAAGTAGTGATGTGCCGCCGCATCGGCTCCGAAGACGCCATTGCCCCATTCTACGACGTTCAGGTAGATCTCCAGAATCCGATCCTTTGTCATCCAGAACTCGAGCATGTAGGTGATACAGAGCTCCTCTCCCTTACGCAGGTAGCTGCGCTCGCCTGAGAGGAACAGATTCTTGGCGAGTTGCTGGGTTATGGTCGAGCCACCCTTGATCTTCTTGCCTCGCTTCTGGTTGTTCTCGTACGCTTTTTCGATGGCCTCCCAATCGACGCCGTTGTGCTCGGCAAAGGTCGCATCCTCTGAAGTGATCACCGCGCGCTTGAGATTCTCAGAGATCGCCGCGTACGGCACCCAATGCTGCTGCAACGTCGCCTCGGGCGACTTCTCCCTCAGCTGGGCAAGTGCGCTACGCATGAAGCTTGTCGACTCGGGGTTGTGCGTCCTCCACCACCCGATCAACGCAAAGAAGTAGAGCTGCAGGGCGAGCGCCACGCCCGCTGCGGCAAGGATCAACCAACCCAGCCACTTCAGCCACCGCCTCATTGCCGATCGCGGGGCAACTCACGCAGCCGGCCGAGTACCGAAGCAGTCTCCGGACGTACCCCTCGCCACAGCAGAAACGACTCGGCGGCCTGCTCGACCAGCATGCCCAGACCGTCGCTGGTCAGGCGGGCGCCCTGCTCGCAAGCCCTTTGTAGAAAAGGCGTGGACGCGTGCACCGGGCCGTCGCCATAGGCCAGATCATAGACCAGGCGGCTTGCTCCGATCAGCGCCGTGGGCAGCTCGAGAGTCTCGCCAAGAACTCCGGCGGCAGTGGCCTGGAGCACGAGATCGAAGCGCTCGGACGTGAGACCATCCAGGCGCGCCACGCTCAGGTGTTGCGCCCTGCCTCCAAAACGCGCGACCAACGAATCGGCCTTGGCCGTGTCGCGATTGGCGATGACGATTCGCTCGGGCCGGGTTTCCAAGAGCGGCGCGAGAATACCTTGGGTCGCCCCCCCTGCCCCGATGACAAGGATCGCGAGCCCTTCCAGTCCAAACCCCTCACCTTGGGCCAGGCGGTGAAGATCCCGGATCAATCCGACCCCATCGGTATTGTCGCCATAAACGCCTTCTTGATCGAAGCGCAGCGTGTTGACGGCGCCCGCTTGCGCCGCTCGCTCTGAGTGCCGGCTGGCGAAGGCAAAGGCCTCGAGCTTGAAAGGCAGCGTCACATTCAGTCCGAAACCACCGTCGCGGGCAAACCGGGTCACCGTCGCGACGAATCCGTCATGCGGGGAGGGCACTCGCTCGTAGACCATGTCCTGCCCGGTCTGGGCGGCGAACTGGGAGTGAATCCAGGGCGACTTGCTGTGGGCAATAGGCTGGCCAATCACGCCGTAGCGATCCGGGCCGCTCGGCTTGGCTGGGGGTTTCACCTAGTGCTTCTCAAAGCGGGCCTCGAAGCCGTCACCCCGGGTGTAGGAGAACTTGACGATCAGTTCGTAGACCGTGAAGTCCTGACGCATCGCCGAGTCGAAGGGCGCGAATGGCGCAGCCATCTTGATCGTAGCCTTAGCGGCACGATCGAGAACCTTGAATCCGGAACTCTGCATGATGTTAATTTCGTCGTTATAGATCGAGCCGTCGGGATTGAGCGACACCGAGAGGATGAGGTCGCCATATATCTTGCCACGCGCCTCGACCGGGTAGTTGACGTTTCCGTAACGCTCGACACGGTCGATCCACTGGGTGTAGTACATCGCATAGCTGGCATAGCGCGTGCTCGGACCGATCTGCACGCGACGCGGTCGCGCATTGTAGTCGCTGATCTCCTTACGAACCTCGGCCTCCATGCGCGTAATCTGGGATCGTGCCTGATTGTTGTCGGTCATCTCGGCAGGTTGATTCAACGGATCCTCTTGCTGTGCCGGATGGGGACTCACCGCCATCGTCGAAGCCTTGATCTGCGACATGAGCTCCTGCTGCTTGGCCTCGAGCGCAGAGACCTGCCCGTTCGAGGGATCGATCGTCTCGCCGTCGGAGGCTTGGGCAGAAGCCGGCAGGAAGGATGACGCGCGCCCACTGTCGTGAACCCCGCCACCATTGGAATCGACCTGGGCGAGCGCAGTCGCCTTCACCGGCCGAGTACCTTTCTTGTTGACGATGATGACATCGAGCTTCTCGTCGCTCGACTTGAAGCGGAATGTCTCGGGTGATGAAAAATGCACCAGCATCACCAGTGCATGCAGGCCTATCGAAAACGCGATCGCGGCAAAAAGCAGTCGATCGCTCTGACTTCGGATGGGAGACTTGGCGATAATCACGCTAACGCTTTAGTTCCTGCCTGGACCCGTTCGGCCGGGATACATCATGTTGGCTAGCATCGGAGAATTGTACGCAAATTCGATGAGAAGGAGAGCGCTCTGGCCCCCCTTGTCGTTGCGTTCTTACGACTCATCGCCTTGCGCTTCGCCCTCACCGGGCGCAGCCAGAGCGCCCTCAAGCAGGTTGGGATCATCCACCTCCTCAATGATCGCGAGCAGGCGGCACTCCACGGTGAGATCGACCACATCCAGGTTTAAGAGCTCCACTTCGATCCGCGTCCCTCTCGGTAATGCAGGAAGCCCCGGGACGCGGAACTGCAGGGGAATCTCGGGCAGATGGGCCCAGTCCTCACGACCGACCAGGGCTTCGGTAACCCTAACTTGCTGCTGCTCAACCCAGCGCAGACACCAGTAGCGCTCCATGATGGTCTGAAACTCTGCATAGGCAGCATAGGCGGCATCGAAGCCGGAGATGATGGCAAAGAGGTCCGCATCATTTTTCGCAAAAACGGGTTTGCGATTTTCTATTGCAGCAATGATCTGCCACTGATTCACGAGATCGACGTAGCGCCTTAACGGCGAGGTGCTCCAGGCATACTGGGCCACTCCCAACCCCTGGTGAGGTGCCGGATGCGCCACCATCCGCACTCGCCCGGCCGCGCCAAAGCCCTGTTGGATTCGGTAGATGCCGGAGATGTTCTGCTCTGCAAGCAGCTTACCCCACGTGCTGTTGGCCAGAATCATCAGTTCGGCCACAATCTTGTCGAGGGGGGATCCTCGTTTGCGAGAGGTGATCTCGACTCGCTCTTGTTCATCCACATAGAAATTGTAGTCGGCGCGGTTGCTGCCCTCGGGCTTGAGTCCCGCAGCCACCCGAGCCGCTTGGCGGCCGGCGTAGAGGCCCTGGACAAATCTCCAGAGCACACCGATCTCCCGGTGGCAGAGGTAGTCCGCGGCACCAGCCGCAAGGGTGTCTTCGGTGACCTTGTCTTCCAGCGCATTGTGGCGCAGGTTGTGCGCGATGTAGATCCGCTCGAGACGGCTAGACGACGCGCGCACGCTGAAGTCCGCGCCGTTCACCTCGAAATACAACGACAGTACCGGACATTGCCGGCCTTCTGCCAAAGTGAACGCGGACACCACTTCATCGGGCAGCATCGTGATCTTCTCGCCGGGGACATAGACGGTGGAAAATCGCTCGCGCGCGATGGCGTCGATCGCGTCGTCGGGGAGGATCGCCAGACCCGGGGCGGCGATGTGCACGCCAACCCGCCAATCTGCCCCCACGGCCTCTACAGACAGGGCATCATCGATCTCTGTCGTCAGGTGATCATCGATGCTAAAGGCCGATACCTGCGCCTCTGGAAGATCCAGCGGGCCCGATGGGACCGAGACCGAAGGGAAGGCCGTGCCCTGCGGAAAATGAGCGAACAGAAAGCGTGCGAAGTGCAGGTCTTTGGCCGACTTCAGTCCGCCGGCGGCCAGGATCAGTCGGGCGGGCGTCGTGGCGAGTGCGGTGCACGCTTCCTCCAAGGCCTTGAACTCGATGCTATTACGATCCGGTTTGAACAGGAGCTCAGCGAGCTTCGGCAAGAAAACCTCAGGAAGCCGGTGGTTCTTGAGTTCTTCGACATAGCTCGCCTGCAGGATCGCTGTCTGTTTGCGGCGTTCAATCGACGCCAAAGCGGCCTGCAGTGCAGCAGGGGGAGCTGCCCGATAACGTCCTTTGCCCTTGCGATAAAAGTACATGGGTGAACCATGCAGCCGCATGAGGAGGGCGGCGCTCTCGACAGCGCTGGGTGTGTGGCCGAAATACTCGGAGGCGAGGCTGGCGAAGTCGAACTCTTCCTGAGGGGCGCATTCCCAGAGAAAGTCCAGATCCATCGCATCAGCAAGCGCCTGGGCCTCGCGCAGCATGGGAACCGGGGCCGGCTCCTTGAACTCGACCAAGACGTGCGCAGCTTTGACCTTGGCACGCTTGCCACTGGCCGATTCAACCTGGAAGGCCCCGCCTTGGTCGGCGAGGATCGTTCCGGCCTTAAAGCCGCCATCTTCTTCGTAGAATACGTTCATGGCCCCGATTATAGAGGTCGGGGCCGTTCGCAACCGAAAGCGCGGGGCTGCGCAGGCGAATCGCAGTGCGCAAATCGGCGCGGTTTCGCTACAATCAAATCTCCCCCTTTCATAGAGGATGCCAAGTGGACCAAATTGCCTTTCAAATCATGGGCGCGGAGATGCAATACATCGAGGTCGACTTGGCGCCGGGGCAGGCGGCAGTCGGCGAAGCGGGGAGCCTGTTCTACATCGACGACGGCATTGTGCTGGACACGGTCTTCGGCGATGGATCCCAGCAACAGACTGGACTGCTCGACAAACTCGTGGGTGCGGGCAAGCGCGCCCTGACGGGAGCGTCCCTGTTTACGACGATCTACGCCAATCAATCGGCTCAGGTGCGACGCATCGCCTTCGCTGCGCCCTATCCGGGCAAGATCATCCCGGTCGATCTGGCCCAGATCGGCGGCTCCATCATTTGCCAAAAGGAGTCGTTCCTGTGCGCCGCACGGGGAGTGTCGATCGATGTCGCCTTTCAGCGCAGGCTGGGAACCGGCTTCTTTGGCGGAGACGGGTTCATCATGCAACGGCTTGCCGGGGACGGGCTGGCGTTCCTCCACTCCGGCGGAACCATTGTCGAGCGCACGCTCGCGCCGGGTGAGACCGTCCGGCTCGACACGGGTAGCGTCGTGGCCTATGAGCCTTCGATCGACTTCGACATCCAGTATGTCGGACAGATCAAGACCGCGCTTTTCGGCGGGGAGGGACTGTTCTTTGCGGTGCTTCGCGGACCCGGCACGGTATGGATGCAATCCTTGCCCTTCTCTCGCCTGGCCTCTCGGATCTTTGCAGCGGCTCCACAGACCAAGGAGCGCAGTGGCGCAGGCGTGGCCAACGTGGTTGCAGCCGGCGGCCTACTCGGAGGTGCGAGTATCCTCTCGGACCTTCTTGGCGGGAACTCAGGCGACTCGAATACCTAGTCCGCGCCGCCGCCCCCCGAATTTCTTAGCTATCCCTCTGCCTGCCCGCCGTTGCGCGGGCGGCTTGTTTCTGCCCTGAGCGGATCCCTCATATGCTCCATACGGACTATTGATTGAAGTCAATATTCCGCGATTTCGCGTCTGAACTTGCGAAAAAAATAGCCATTACTAGCTAGCTAGATCCAAACAGAGTCGCTGACAAGTCATCGTCGACTCGTATGATCCGGTTGCAGAGTTCTAAAGCCGCTCAGGTAGCCGTCTCTCCGTGGCACCCTCCCGTCCCGTCCATGTGCACATTGCGTTTCTTCGCCTTCTCGTTATTCGTCTCGATCTGCTTCACCGAAGCATCTGGAGCCCCTGTGGCCTCTACGGCCGCGCAATGGGAACTGGTTGCGGATCGATCCGAAGCAATCGGAGAGCTGCCCGAGTCATGGGGAGCCGACGGGCGCGCGGCCGATGTCGCGCGGCGCGAAGAGGACGACTCGACGAACGAGGGATTGGGAAGGTCCGTGCATCTCGGATCCGATCACCTCAACCGCAGCGCCTCGCAACCAGAGGGATTCGCGAGCCTAGATGGGTTTGAAGGAGTGCCCAATCCATGGTTGGGAGTTGACGGAGATGTCCCTCTGGGTGTGCTGAAGTCGCAGTACGGAGATTTCGCAGCCCTGTGGAACGGCTCTGGCGACTTTGGCCTACCCGAGCATGGGCCCGTCACGAGCCACACTCCGCCGTTTTATGGCTATCCGGGTCCAGGCTTTGGATCGGAATTCCCACACCGGGGTGATCCGCGAGGATCCCTCGGAGGCGGCAACCGGCCGGATCCTTACTGTGGTGGCGTGCCCCCCGTGCCGCTGCCGGCAAGCGCCCCTCTCCTTGGAACAGGATTGATCGGCTTGTGGTGGATCTTTCGCCGCTCGCAGACGCACAAGTTGCGTAGCGGCTGACCCGAAGCCCACTGGGCGTCAAGAGCCGCAGGGCGAGCCAGGCGCTTCTTTCGGGCCCAAACTGCCTTCCCGCAAGTAGGTCAGCCATGCGGCAACTCGGCAATGAATGTGCGCAAGCCCTTTAGGATCATCTCGACTGAAATCGCAGTCAGGATGAGACCCATCAGCCGCTCGAAAGCGATGAGCGCGCGCTCGCCAAGCCACTTCTGAAGACGCTCCGAGAAAACCAAGACGGCTGCAGAAATCAGCATCGCGACCGTCAGCGCCGCAACCCATTCGAGCAGGCGATCGGGATCTCTTGAGACGAGGAGGAGAACCGTCCCCAGGGCGGAGGGGCCTGCGAGCGCTGGAATTGCCAGCGGAACAATGAACGGCTCCCCGCCAGGGGACAGGCCGAAAATACCCTCTGGAACCGGGAACACCATGCGTAGCGCGATCAGAAAGAGGATGACACCGCCTCCGATCTGGAGGGACACGTCGGTCAAGCCCAGGACCGAGAGAACGGTATTTCCCATGAACATGAAAATGAGAAGTATCCCGAAGGCTATCAAGCATTCGCGCAGAATGACGGCGGGTTTGCGCGCGGGTGGCACGCCTCTGAGAGCCGCGACGAAGATGGGGATGTTACCGAGTGGGTCGGCGACCAAGAGCAGCAGGATAACCGCCGACACAAAGGTATAGGTCATCGGGAGAATCCGCAAATGACGCGAGTGTACCGCGACCTCCTCGCCCGGGGTCGAACCTAGTCCTCCTTGAGCGCCACGACTCGGGCCCCGGTGACCCGAAAGAGCTCGGATGGCGCGATCGGGAAGACCGCGTGCGGCGCTCCGGCGGCAGCCCAGACCACCTGAAAGCGCGCCAAGGTCTCGTCGCAGAAGACGATGAGCTCGCCCTGGTGCGCAATCGGAGGGACCCCACCAATGGCGAAGCCGGTCACAGCGCGCACGAACTGGGCATTGGGGCGCTCGATCGGCTCGCCCACAAGAGCTCCAACGCGCGCTTCGTCGACGCGATGGTCCCCGGCGGCGATCACAAGTACGGCCCGTCCCGAAGTGCACGTCCGAAATATCAGGGACTTCGCAATCTGGCCGACCTCGACTTGCAGCGCCGCAGCGGCCTCGTCTGCGGTTCTTGCCGAGTCCGTGGTGAAGACGATCCGCGACTCGACCCCGAGATCTTTGAGAGCCTTCGCGACGCGTTCGACCGATGCGGGCCAGGCGGCGCCCGCCGGTTCCCCGGCACGCTGTTCTGGTCTCATCTTGGGCTGGCCCCGTCTGGGACCGTCGGTCCGCCCGGACGAGCGAGCTCGTTCGGCGCAGTCATCCCGGCGAACTCGAGGACCAGGTCCGCGTAATTGGCGAAGTCAGACAATCCATGATCGCTACCGGAAAGAATCAGTTGTCTTGCCCGGGGATAGCGCGCGACCATCTCGCGCCAGTCTAGAAGCTCGTCGCCTTGGGCTGCGATCAGGAAGTAGCGCTCGGGACGACTGATTGCCTCGACCCAGAGGGACTCGAGCTCCGCGAGGAACTCGCGCTTGATCTCGACCGTCTCGTCCGAGTAGTAGAGTTTTTGCCGACCGAGATGGTGTACCAGGTCTCTCTGCGGACGGACCGCAGGGTTAAGAAGCACGACACGACTATCGATGCGTTCAGCCAACCAGGTCGCGTAGTAGCCCCCAAGAGAACTTCCCACGATCGTCAGGTTTCCCGGCGGCAGCGTGTGGGTCAGCTCAAGCAATTCCTCTGCTGCCTCGCGAGGGGACGCTGGGAGTTGCGGGCAACGATACGCGTGAGAGAGTCCTAGTGCCTGGCAACGCTCCTCAAGCAAGCGCGCCTTTTGCGAGCGCGGCGAGGAGCGAAAGCCATGCAGGTAGAGCATGACCGCCTGAGAATGGCCCAAGCGCGGCATCAGACTTCCTTCGGAAGCGGTGCCAGCGGGTCAAAGCGAGCCACTTCCCGGGTGCGCTGGGCTTCGGTCGCCGCGGCCACTTCGGCCGGATCAAGCATGCCCGCCTGCCAGGTTGCGGCAATCTTTAGTCCGAGTTGGACCGGTACGTCCCGGGCGAGAGTGATCGCCTGTTTCGAACCCGAGATCGCCAGGGGCGACTTGGCTGCGATGCGCGCCGCAGTCGAGCGCGCTGCCGCAAGCATCGCCGCGGATCCCGGGAAGAGGTGGTTCACGAAGCCCAGACGATGGGCCTCAAAGGCGCTTAGCCGATCGCCCGTGTACGCGAGTTCACGCACGACCGCTTCGGGAAGCAAAAGGGGCAGCCGCTGCAGCGTTCCGAGGTCGGCCATCATGCCGATATTGATCTCCTGGATGCAGAAAAAGGCATCCTCGGTGGCAAAGCGAAGATCGCACGCGCAGACCATGTCCACGCCGCCACCCACACAGCCACCCTGAATCGCAGCGATGACTGGAAAGCGACAGGCTTCGAAAAGGCCAAAGATCTCCTGAAGCCAGACTGCGCGGCGCTGCAACTGCTCACGCATGCGCGCTGTCTGGGTCTGTAAGAAGCCGTCGGCAAAGACCGACAGATCCATCCCGGCAGTGAAATGCTTGCCGGTGCTGGCCAGGATCAGAACGCGCGTGTCGCCATGAGCATCGAGTTCCCGCAGAATCTCCGGCAGCTCTCGCCAGAATTCGGCGGACATGGTGTTCAAGGCGTCGCCGCGCGCCAGGGTCAGCTCCGCGACACCGTCCAGCACTTCGAGGGTAAAGCATTCTGTCGTGCGATTCATGATGAGGAGGACTCCTGTGGCAACGCGAGCGCTGCGAGAAGCTTCTGGTGGATCCCGCCGAACGAGCCATTGCTCATCACAAGGATGTGGTCACCCTTGCGGGCGGACGTGACGACAGCATCGCACAGCTCCCCCAGATCGTCGAACGCGCGCGCCCGCGCGCCCAGGGGCGCGAGCGCCTCTGCGAGATTCCAACCGAGGGCATCCTTGCCCTCGCGGGCCCCATAGCCAAATATCAGGTCCGCTTCGGCCAAACTCCCCGGTAGCGCGGCCTTCATCACGCCGAGCTTCATCGTGTTCGAGCGCGGCTCGACGACCGCGAGAATGCGCGCGCTTGGATCGCGCGCGCGTAGCGCCGTTCGTAGGCCCGCGATCGTGGTCTCCAGTGCCGTCGGATGATGCGCAAAATCATCATACACGGCGATCCCCCTCACGGTGCCGCGCAGTTCCATGCGCCTGAGCACGCTCTGAAAGCGGCTCAACGAGGCAAGCCCCTGGGCGATCGATACCCCGGCATGGCGCGCCGCGGCGAGAGCGGCGAGGGCATTGGACTGGTTGTGGAGTCCCTGCAGATCCCAGTTGAGTTCGCCATAGTCTGTCGCGCCGTGGCAGACCTTGACGAGCCCTGCCTCGCCTTGGCAGTGCCATCCACTCGCATCGCCGAAGGTTTCGAGCGGCGTCCAGACTCCCCGAGCCAGAACGCGCTCGAGGGCCGCATCAGGCCTACGCACGACCAGAAGCCCTTCTCTAGGCACGGTGCGCACCAGATGATGAAACTGGGTCTCAATCGCGGCGAGGTCCGCGAAGATGTCCGCATGATCGTATTCCAGGTTGTTCAAGACGACCGTACGCGCACGGTAGTGGACGAACTTCGAGCGTTTATCAAAGAAGGCGGTGTCGTACTCGTCGGCCTCGATGACGAAGAACGGGGAGCCGGTCAGGCGCGCTGAGACCCCAAAATTGCGTGGCACCCCACCGATCAGAAAGCTCGGTTCCAGCCCGGCCTCCTCCAGAATCCAGGCGAGCATCGAACTCGTGGTGGTCTTACCATGGGTCCCTGCGACAGCCAGAACCCAACGCCCCTGCAGTACGTGTTCGCCGACCCATTGCGGCCCCGAGACATAGGGTAGGCCCTGATCCAAAATAGCCTCCATCAGGGGATTTCCGCGCGTCACCACGTTGCCCACCACCCACAGGTCAGGTTTTTGAGCCAATTGCTCCACGCCATAGCCCGCAGTCAGCTCGATCCCGTGCCGTGCGAGCTGGTCGCTCATGGGTGGGTAGACCCCGGCGTCGCAACCGGTCACGCGATGCCCGGCGGCACGCGCGAGAACCGCGACACCGCCCATGAAGGTGCCGCAGACGCCAAGGATGTGGATATGCATAAGGTGCCGCGCAGACCGCGGCCGGACAATGGATTGCGTCGGATTGTAGCGGATCGCTCGGGCGGGTTTGCGCCCTTTGGGCTAAACTGAAAGGATTAGTCGATATGGGAGCCTCTCGTGGCACGTTCTGCGTCGCGGCACGCGGACCGCTATGCGGTCGAATCCCCGTCCAACGTGCGCCAGGAAATCGCCATGCGGGCTGGCCGTTTGATCGCCGAAGAGGGGCTCGACTACGCCAGCGCCAAGCGCAAGGCTGCCCGCGACATCTTAGGCGCCTTCCGAGGCAGCGGCGATTGGTTGCCGGATAACGGGGAGATCGAGGACGAGGTGCGGGCGTATCAGGCCCTGTTCCAATCCGACGAGCAGCCCCGCCGACTGCTGGAATTGCGCCGCGCCGCATGCGAGCTGATGAGTCTATTGAGGCCCTTCTCCCCTTACCTCTGCGGGGCCGTACTCAACGGCACCGCGGGAGAGCACTCTGACATTCATTTACAGCTGTTTTGCGACAGCCCCAAAGATGTGCAGATTTTCCTGCTCAACGAAGGCATTGACTACACGGTCCACGAGACGGATGACGCCTTGAGCCAGGGACGGCAGCAGAAGATCGAGACGGTGCAGTTTCTGTGGCGCAGGAACCGCGAAGCGCGTGGTGAGGGGGTCCAGCTCGAGCTCTATGGACCCGATGCCCTGCGCGGGGCTTTGAGCGGCGAGAAACGAGGCGAACGAGCGGATCTCGAGTCGCTCCAGGAATTGCTTGGAGAGGTCGGTTCGGAATGATGCAGCGCACTCTAGTCGTTCTCTTAGCCGGATTTGCGGCGCTTGCGGGTGCGGTGGTCGCAACCCACGAGATGGCCCCGGCCGTTGCGGGCGGAACCGCATCTGCGAACACCTTTTTTTCGCAAAGCTTTCCCGACGCTTCGGGCAAGCAGCATGTCTTCTCAGACTATCGGGGCAAGGTCGTCGTCATCAATTTCTGGGCGACTTGGTGCGTTCCCTGCGTCAAGGAGATTCCCGAGCTCTCCAAGATTTCGACGGAATACAGTCAGCGCAATGTGGTATTTGTAGGCATCGGCATCGATAACGCCTCAAGCATCGCCGAATTCCAGCAAAAGATCCCGACTTCCTATCCGCTTCTCGTGGCTGGGGCGACTGGCTCGGATCTCGTCAGAGAGTTCGGTGACACGGCAGGGGCGCTGCCCTATACGTTGATATTGGACGACAAGGGGACGGTACGCGCGACCAAGCTCGGCCCGATTTCCGAGAAGGAGTTGCGCGCCTGGCTAAAGCCCCTCGTGCACGGCTAGCCGCAGTCCGTTCTGCAACGACGCAGATGGGCGCCTTGTCACCATTGGACGACTGAGTCTGCCCGCGAACGAGGCGAAGTTCCGTTACATGCTGGCTATTGTTTCGAATTTCGGGCAAAATCCGCGCTTTCGACGTTACGGCCCCTTCGATGGCGCATACGCTATTGGTCCTGCACGGCCCGAATTTAAACCTGTTGGGCCAGCGAGAGCCAGACATCTATGGCCGACAAACTCTGGCCGATATCGACGCGGAGCTAGCCGCGATGGCCGCCCTCCACGACGCCCAACTGGTATCCTTTCAGAGTAATCACGAGGGTGTACTGGTTGATCGAGTGCAGTCCGCCTTGGCAGATGGCTTCGAATTCATCATCATCAATCCAGCCGCACTGACCCACACCAGCGTCGCCCTCCGGGATGCGCTGGCGGCGATTGCCCTTCCCTTCATCGAAGTGCACCTATCAAACGTCCACCGCCGCGAGGCTTTTCGTCGCCATTCCTATTTTTCTGACCTCGCCGTGGGCGTTGTCTGCGGACTTGGAAGCGCGGGATATCGTGCGGCCCTCGAATTCGCCCTCCACTACCCCCGCCAATAGCCGGTAACGTCGATCAAATTCCATCAAAACCAAATAACTGGAGGTCAGCCTTACCATGGACCTGCGTAAACTCAAGACATTGATCGACCTGGTCGCCGAGTCAGGCATTGCCGAGCTTGAGGTCACAGAAGGTGACGGCAAAGTGAGAATCGTGAAATCGGCCGCCCAAATCGCCGGGCTCCCCCTGCCAGTTCAGACCGTGCTCGCGCCAGCCGTACCGGTCGCGCCAACCGCGGCCAATACACCGGCCCCTGCTGCAGCACCAGTTGAAACCCCCGGCCAAGTTGTGAAGTCCCCGATGGTGGGGACCTTCTATCGCTCGCCGGCCCCAGGCAAGCCGCCCTACGTGGAACTCGGTCAGGCGGTCAAATCGGCAGAGCCGATCTGCATTATCGAAGCCATGAAGCTGTTAAATGAAATCGAGGCCGGATTCGATGGCGTCATCAAGGAGATCCTTGCCGAGAACGGTCAGCCGGTCGAGTTTGGCCAGCCGCTTTTCGTCATCGGTTAGGTCGAGGACGCACAACTCCATACTATGTTTGGAAAAATTCTTATCGCCAATCGAGGCGAAATTGCGCTGCGCATCCAGCGAGCCTGTCGCGAAATGGGCATCCGGACCGTGGTGGTGCATTCCGAAGCCGACCGGGAGGCCAAGTACGTCAAACTCGCTGACGAATCGGTCTGCATCGGCCCGGCACCATCGGCCCAGAGCTACCTCAACATGCCAGCCATCATCAGTGCCGCGGAGGTGACAGACGCCGAGGCGATCCATCCCGGCTATGGCTTTCTATCCGAGAACGCCGATTTTGCCGAACGGGTTGAGAAGAGCGGATTCACCTTCATCGGGCCTTCTCCAGAATCGATTCGCCTGATGGGCGATAAAGTGAGCGCAAAGCAGGCGATGCTGGCCGCCGCCGTGCCTTGCGTGCCGGGCTCGGAAGGCGCGCTTCCAGAGGATCCCAAGGAGGTGGTCCGCATCGCGCGCCAAGTCGGCTATCCCGTAATCATCAAGGCTGCCGGAGGTGGCGGCGGTCGCGGCATGCGTGTCGTCCATACTGAAGCCGCACTGAACAACGCCGTGACGATGACGCGCTCGGAGGCCGGTGCTGCTTTCGGCAATCCAGTGGTTTACATGGAGAAATTCCTAGAGAATCCCCGACATGTCGAGATCCAGATTCTCGCGGACAGCTTTCGCAATGCCGTCTGGCTTGGCGAACGCGACTGCTCAATGCAGCGCCGTCACCAGAAGATCATCGAGGAGGCCCCGGCACCAGGAATAGCAAGACGCCTAATTGACCGGATCGGCGACCGTTGCGCGGAAGCCTGCCGCAAGATCGGCTACAAAGGTGTGGGCACGTTCGAATTCCTCTACGAGAACAGCGAGTTCTATTTCATCGAGATGAACACGCGCATCCAGGTCGAGCATCCCGTGACAGAGATGATCACGGGCGTCGATCTGGTACAAGAGCAAATCCGTGTCGCGGCTGGCGAGAGGCTAAGGCTACGGCAAAAAGACGTTGTTCTGAAGGGTCACGCCGTCGAATGCCGGATCAACGCGGAGGACCCCTTTCGATTCACACCTTCCCCGGGTCGGATCACGGCGTGGCATGCGCCGGGCGGCCCGGGAATTCGCGTCGACTCCCACGCCTATGCGGGCTATTTTGTACCCCCGAATTATGATTCGATGGTCGGCAAGGTCATCGCCTATGGGAGCGACCGCGACCAGGCCATCGCGCGCATGCGTATCGCGCTATCGGAGATGGTCGTCGAGGGGATCCAGACGAACATCCCGTTGCATCGCGAGCTGATG
>CAJCID010000079.1 GCA_903970305.1 Rhodospirillales bacterium
CTGCCTTCAGACTACGCGACCGCCGAGTCAACCCATCCCTTGGCTCGGAGTGAATCGCCCCTGCGTCTTGCCGTGGAGCCGCGGCAACCCATCCTGCTCTCAACCGATCCGCTCGTACATCAGGACCTCGCCCAAAGCCGCCAGGCCCAGGGCGACGCACTCGGGGCCGCCGCGCACCAAGTCGCCAGCGCCGTCTTTTCGGAGAACCACGGCACGCCCGAACGTCGGGCACTACCGCTCTACAACGTGGCGACCGGCTACCTCATGACCGGAGACCATCGAACCGCACTCGACTGGTACCGCCTCGCGCTTGCGATCGATCCCGAACTCGTCATCGCGCACCAGAATCTCGCGGCAGTGTGTCAAAGATTGGGCCTGTATGCTGAGGCCGAGCAGCATCGCAAGGCGGCGTATCGCAGGCAGCGGGCCTTTATCGAGCCATGTCCCGAAGCCACGCGGCGCGTACTCGTATTGTGCACCGGACAGGAAGGCAATACCCCCTTCGAGGCGCTCTTGCCGGCGACGCGCACGCATCGCATCAAGTACTTCCTCGACTACGCGCAACCCGAGGAGGACGAGACCCTGCCACCTTACGATCTGGTCTTCAACGCCATCGGCGAACCGGACATCGCGGCGCACCTCTTGGAGCGTCTCAATGCATTCGCAGAAACCTGCAAGGTACCGCTTCTGAATTCTGCAGCCACCGTTCTGCGTGGTGCGCGACACCGCCTGCCGGACCACCTGGCCGGGCTTCCGGACGTCATCACCGCCCCATGCGTGCGTCTCGATCTTGCACCGAACGGCTCGCGCCGGCTTGCGACCCGACTCGGGGACGCCGGCCTAAAGGGTCCTGTTCTGTCCCGACCGGTCGCCACGCACGGAGGCGAGGGTTTGGTTCGTCATGCTGACCTTGGCACGCTTGAGGCGAGTCTGTCGGACCGATCCGGCGCGCATTATTTCACCCGCTTCATTGATACCCGCTCACCGGATGGCTTCTATCGCAAATATCGGATGATCTTTGTCGGGGGTCGATCCTATCCGTATCACTGTGCCATCTCGCACGAATGGTTGGTGCATTACTTCTCTGCCGACATGCTCGCCCATCCCTGGAAGCTCGATGAGGAAAGGCGCTTTCTCGAGGAGCCAGGGGCCGCGCTCGGTGCGCGTGCCCTGACCGCGGTCGAGGCGGTCGGCAAGCGTCTGGGATTCGACTACGGCGGGATCGATTTCGCGGTACTCCCCGACGGCCGCATCATGGTCTTTGAAGCCAATGCCACGATGCTCGTTCATTTCGAGCGTCCCGAGGGCCCCTTGGGTCACAAGAATCGCTTCGTGAGTCGTATCGTCGAGGCCTTTGACGCCCTCCAAACAAGCGCCCTGCAGGGCTTCGACTCCTGAACCCGCGGGCGAGCTACGCGTACTCGCCCTTGGGGTTGCGCATGCGCTGTGCGAACCACCAGACGTGACCTTCGGGATCGAGTGCGGAGTAGTTGCGATCCGCCCAATACTCTTCACCGTAGTCCTGGAGCCGTGGTTCCTGGACGATCCGTGCACCGTTCGCGCGGGCCCGTTGGCAATGCCCAGCGAGATCATCGACGTAGATGAACAGGCTTTGCGTGGTTCCGCCTGCCGAGAGCGGCGAGAGGAGTGCGTTTCCGAAGCGTGCATCGACTGTGGGCCGTTCACATGAAACCATCACGACTGCATCGCCGAAGACCAGTTCGCTGTGCTCGATGCGTCCCCCTTCCCCCTCCACTTTCACGCGCACCGCGAAACCAAAGGCCTGGCAGAGCCAGTCAATCATCTCGCGCGGTTCACGGTAGAAGAGCGCTGAAGCGATGCGCGGCCAACCGGGCGGGGTTGGTTGCATGGTGGGCTCCCAACATGGGGGCGGCACGCCCCGAGCCCCCATTCTAATGCGAGTTGCGCGTCCGGTCCGGGGCGCAAGTCGTCGACCCTGGGTTGAGTCGATGGCTTAGAGCGGAACGCTGCGACTGTTGCGGACATCGGTGGCGTGAGCAAACTGCGCGGCTGGCGGAGTTGCCAAGCGATGACCGACGATGGTCATCGTCTCCAGCACCGCGACCGGGGGCACTGCAGCGCTCGCCGAATTTTTTGCGGGCGCTGCTGCGACCTTGGCGGGGGCAGGACGCTTGCCGACAATCGTCATGGTCTCCAGGCGCACAACAGGCACGGGTCCCGCTGCGAAGGCTGGCGCTGCGACGGCAAACTGACCAAGGATCAGGGCTGCGAGTAATGGCTTGTGGATCGATTTCATGTTCACTCTCCGGTGGCGGGCCAACGTGAATGCGTCGTCCTGGAGTGAACTGTAGGCGGCCCCTCGAATCACCACCATGTCAAGGCGACGAGAGTGCAGTTGGACGGGATGAAGTGCCGATTACGCGGATGAAACTCTCACCGGACCGACACAACGCCCCTTCTAAAGCAAGGACTAATTGGAGTTATTTCCGATCGGGAGCGCACAAAGCCGACTCGACCACAAGGTCGGAAGGGGGGACGTGCTTCGCGCTCGCCTGCAGACGGCGATACTTGCTCAGAAGTTGCTCGGCGGTCTCGGGATGGGCCGGATTCAGGGGAATGCAGGCCACAGGACAGACGATCTGACATTGCGGCGTGTCGAAATGGCCCACGCACTCGGTGCAGCGCTCCGCATCGATCTGATAGATCTCGGGCCCCATCGAAATCGCGGCGTTCGGGCACTCTGGCTCGCACACGTCGCAGTTGATGCATTCGTCGGTGATCATCAAGGCCATACAGATTCCAGTGCGGCAGTGAGGCGGGTTGCTACTAGTCCTTGCCGACCTTGGCCTTCAGCCATTTCTCGACGGAGGGAAAGGTGAACTTGCTGACGTCACCGCCGAGCTGCGCAATTTCGCGCACGATTGTGCCGGAGATGAACATATATTGATCGGATGGGGTGAGGAAGACCGTTTCGACATCGGGTAAGAGGTAGCGATTCATCCCCGCCATTTGAAACTCATATTCAAAATCGGATACGGCGCGTAGGCCACGCACGATCACCGTCGCGTCCTGCGACCTGACGAAGTCCTTGAGCAACCCCGAAAAGCCCTCGACGACGACGTTGTCGTAGTGAGACAGAACCTCCCGGGCGATGGCGACCCTCTCGGTCAGGGTGAAGAATGGCCGCTTGTTGCGCGAATCGGCGACACCGACCACCAGTTTCTCGTAGAGCTTGGAGGCGCGTCTGACCAGATCCTCATGCCCGCGGGTCAGAGGATCGAAAGTCCCCGGATAAACTGCTGTCAACATCGCGCACCCTCCCCTCGGATATCCCTTTTTTTGTGCTGCAAGAGATGATAGAACACCTGTCCGGCTTTGTCTGCGCGCAAGATTTCAAGGTCCAGGTCACGGGCTTTTTCGGGTTCGAAGCGAGATTCCGACTCCACGTAAAGGAGCCCTTCATGGTTGAGCAATTCGATGACCGGGGCGATCATCCGGTCGATCCAGCCCAGATGAAAGGGCGGATCCAGAAAGACGACGTCAAAGCGCTCGCCCGAGGCGGCCAGGCGCAGCGCAGTGCTGAGCGCATCGCCCCGTAGGATCTCCACTTGAGTTGCCCTCAGCTTTGCCTGGGTCACCGACAAAGTGGCCAGCGCGCGGCGATCGGCCTCGACCAGGACGACGCGTCGTGCACCCCGGGAGGCCGCTTCGAAGCCCAAGGCTCCCGTTCCGGCAAATAGATCCAGTGCCGTGATACCGGTGAGGACGCCACCAGACAGATGGACGAGCCAGCTGAAGACGGACTCACGCACCCGGTCGGGCGTCGGACGCAGCCCTTCGACATCGGCCACCACAAGGGGCGTACGCTTCCATTGGCCGCCGATGATGCGCACTGCCCGCGGCGCCCGGGCGGGTCGCGCCTGCGCACGCTTGGACGAAGCCCGCTCAGACAAAGGCATAGGAGAGAGGCAGGCAACGCCACGCTCGCGGTCCGTGACGCAGCCCTCTTGAGTGTTAATATTGGTCAGTGTAGCACCGCATCCATCTGGCCTTGCCCAGGCCCCAGCCTTCCCCCATGCTCAACTTCCGAAAAAAGCCCGCCTCGCCGACAGGCGTCCCGGCTGGTGACACTTCCTCCACCACCGCCGCGTCCGTCCCAACGCGCAGCGCAGCCGATGAGGTGTCCTGGTTCGAGCGCCTGCGCACCGGCTTGCGTAAGACAGGCTCGAACATCACGAGCGTTTTTGCCGGAACCAAGGTCGATGAAGCCGTCTTCGAGGATCTCGAGAGCGCCTTGCTCGTGGCCGACACCGGGATCGAGGCCACTGCGTATCTGATGAACGCGTTGCGCGCCCGCGCCAAACGCGAGCGGATCGAAACCCAGGAACAACTGAAGTCCGCCCTCGCCGAACTCCTGGTCGAACTCCTCGTGCCGCTCGAGAAGCGCTTCGATCTGGAGAGGGAGGCACCCATCGTCACGATGATCGCGGGAGTCAATGGCGCGGGTAAGACGACCAGCATCGGCAAGCTCGCCCGGTATTTCCAGGCCCACGGGAAGACCGTACTGCTGGCCGCAGCGGACACCTTTCGTGCTGCCGCTCGCGAGCAGCTTGTCGTGTGGGGCCAGCGCAATGGCGTTCACGTCGTCGCCCAGGAGGGTGGCGATCCGGCCGCAATTGTTTTCGATGCGATCGCCTCGGCCCGCGCGCGCCAATTTGGCGTCATGATGGCCGACACTGCGGGTCGTCTGCCGACGCAACAGCACCTGATGGAAGAGTTGAAGAAGATCAAACGCGTGATCGCCAAGGCTCTCGCAGGTGCCCCGCATGAGATCCTCCTGGTCATCGATGGCAATACCGGCCAGAATGCCGTCGCGCAGGTCAAAGCGTTCGACGATGCGGTGAGCCTCACGGGGCTCATCATCACCAAGCTCGACGGCACGGCCAAAGGTGGCGTGCTCGCCGCCATTGCGCGCCAGCGGCCCATTCCGGTCTATTTCATCGGCATGGGGGAAGGACTGGACGACCTGCAGCCTTTCGTCGCGAGCGAGTTCGTTGCGGCGCTGCTGAGTTAGCTTGAGCGGGCGTGTCCGCTCAAAAGCGCCGGCAGCAAGGCGACCTCCCGGGGTACCGAGGCAGGTCGTGATGGCCCGGTCAAAAGTGCATTGACGAGCCGGGTCACCACGCCCTCGGAGGGTTCACTCACGCCAAAGTGCACTGGTAGGCCGTGATGAAAGACCGCGAGCGTCGGAAAATTCTCGACATCGATGTCGCCCGCGATGGCGCTGTCATCCTCAATGTCGAGCCAGACGAAGGCCACATCCGGCCAGAGTTCCGCGAGGCGCTCGAACACGACTCTGAATTCCCTGCAGGTCCCGCACCAGGCTGCGCACAAGCCCACGACCAGATAGGTCTCGCCCAGCCGTTCGGCTTGCGCTGCAGTCCGTAAGGTGTCAGTGGTTAGCACTCGCGACATAGCCGCGGCATTCTACCGCGCGCGCGCCGCGGGCTCACTGAGGCCAGGGCCTGTCGCCGAGCGAGCTTTGTCCTCGAGCTCCCGCCACCGGGCGCACGTGCTGTCTGATCCAGCTCGCGCCCCGACCGAGGAACTCGCCGAGAGTCGGGGGACCCGAGCGGACCGACACCGGTGTGGCTACCTCGACCCGGCTGACACCGTCCGAGTCCAAAACGACGCGACCGAACGACTGCAAACGGTATTCGGACCCGGGAAAGAGAAAGAGATCCTCTGACACACCTTCTTCGGTCAGCCAGACGCGGCCCTCGAGGACCCGCACGACCGTGCCCGCGGCTCCTGCGATGGTTACCGGCTGGCGCGCCTCGAGAGCGAGATAAAGTGAGGTTAGATCGATTCGCACGGGCATCTCCTGGTTCAAATCTAGCTTGTTCGTTCCGAGCATATTAGGAGCAGATGCGGGGTCTTACAAACGAATTGTTTATGATTTATAATTTAGAAAATCTATCTCAAAAGCCGTCTGGGTGAAACTACCTCCCTTAAACGCAGTACGCGCCTTCGAAGCCGCCGCGCGCCACGCCAGCTTTCGCCTGGCCGCAGCGGAATTGTTTGTCACCCCGGGGGCGATCAGTCAGCAAATCCGCCTGCTCGAGGACCACCTGGGCGTGCAGCTGTTCGAAAGGCGCCCCCGGGCCGTGCGCCTGACCATAGCGGGGCAGGATTTTTTCGCAGCCATATCGCGCCACCTCCGGGGGATCGCTCAGGCGGCTGAACGACTAAAGCCACGCGGCGACACGGTCCTGGTGACTCTCGTGCCCACTTTTGCCTCGCGCTGGCTCCTGCCGCGGCTGCCGCACTTCACTCAAAACAATCCGGACGTGCAGGTCCGCGTCGATGCGACGCCGGCCCTGGTCGATCTGACCCAGCAGCAGTTCGATTTGGGCATCCGCTACGGCCACGGAGGTTACCCCGGCCTTGAGAGTCGGCTCCTGTTTAGCGAGACCGTCGTTCCTCTTTGCAGCCCGTCGTATCGTTCAGCCCATTGGAATCCAGAGCACTCGCGGCTGGCCTGGGAGGAGGTCCGGCTCCTCCACGAGAATCCTCCGGACGATTTCTGGCCGCAGTGGATTTCGGGCACGGGATTTACCGAGCTCGAGACCGATGCGGGTATGTACTTCAGCCATGGTCTGCTGGTCTTGTCTGCGGCCATCGAGGGTCAGGGCGTGGCGCTGCAGCCACGCGAATTCGTGGAGCGCGAGCTCGACAGCGGAGCGCTCGTGATAGCCGATCAACGCAAGATTGAAACCGGACGCGGGTTCTATCTGGTCTGGGCGCGCCGCGAGTTGCGGCCGGCGGTCCTGCGTTTTCGGGATTGGGTGATCAACGAGATTGAATCGAAGGCGGCTCTGGCACAATTGCCGGCATTTGCCCGGCAAGCTCCGGCCGGTGGTGCCGGCTTACCGGGGGCCGTCGCCTTGGCACCCACTTTGAACACTGCGCCGTGATCGAATTCAGCCAAGTCCATAAATCCTACGGTGCGCAGCAGGCTCTCGCCGGGGTCAGCTTTCGGATCGAGGCCGGCGAGATGGTGTTCGTGGCGGGTCACTCCGGTGCCGGCAAGACCACGCTCTTAAAGCTGATCGCCGCCATCGAGCGGCCCAGCATAGGAGCCGTCACCGTCCAGGGTCAAAACGTGGGTGCGTTAAGGGCCTCCGGGATCCCCTATCTGAGACGCAATCTCGGACTCATTTTCCAGGATCAGAAGCTTCTCACAGACCGCAGTGTGCTGGCCAACGTGCTCTTACCCTTGGTCGTGGTGGGCACCTCACCCCGGGATGCGGCCAGGCGAGCCCGGGCCGCGCTCGATAAGGTCGGGCTGCTCGACAGGGAGAAGGCCAACCCGCTGGCATTGTCGGGAGGTGATCAGCAGCGTTTGGCCATCGCGCGCGCGATCGTCAATCGGCCCGCGATCATGCTCGCCGACGAGCCCACGGCGAACCTCGATCGCAATGCGGCGCGGCGCATCATCGAGGTGTTTCGGCAATTCAACCAGGTCGGCGTGACGATCCTGATCGCAACCCACGACGAGCGCCTGTTCGATGGTTTGCATCCGCGCCTGCTGCGCCTTGACCAAGGGCGGGTCGCAGCCCATGTCGCCCCCGACGGGAGCAGCGCATGAAGTCCTGGATCACCGAGCACCGCTTTGCCTTCTTCGAAGTCTTCGCGAGACTTGGGCGTCAGCCGCTATCGGCATTTCTGAACGTCCTCGTGGTGGGGGTCGCACTCGCCTTGCCACTGTTCGGTTACACCGTGCTCTCGGATCTGCAGCCGGTCACGGGTCGTCTTGCAAGTGATCCGGAGATCAGCGTGTTCATGACCCTGGATGCGAGCCGAGCGGACGCCCAGACTGCAGGGGACGCCTTGCGCCTCATCACCGGAGTGACCGAGTTGCGCTTCGTGCCACGCGAGACAGCGCTCGCCGAACTCAAGCAACGTCCCGGCATGGACGCGATCCTCTCTGCCCTGAGCCAGAATCCCCTCCCCGACGCATGGATCGTGCGCGTGGCACCGCCCTCGGGCAGCACCGCGCAAGACGTCGTGGCGCTGCAGAACCAGATCGGCCGGCAGATCCAAAGGATCGCCAAGGTCGATCACGTCCAGGTTGACTCGCAGTGGGTCGAGCGTGTCGAGGCGCTCCTCGGGTTTCTGCGGCTGAGCCTGGTCATACTGGCCTGTACCCTCGCTGCTGCCGTGATCGCGGTGATCTTCAATACCGTGCGCCTGCAAGTCCTGACTCAGCGCGATGAGATCGAGGTGTCGAGCCTGTTCGGCGCAACCAACCGGTTTATCCGACGTCCGTTCTACTATGTGGGCGCAATCGAAGGTATCGCGGGCGGGCTGCTGTCCCTGGCGCTCGTCTACATCAGTCTCTATCCCTTGAATCAGGCTTTGTCGGATGTTGCGCGTCTGTATGGCTCGGAATTTCAGTTGGCCCCGCCTGCGCCGTCTGACGCGCTCGCCTTTCTCGGCATCGCGGCGCTTCTTGGATGGGTTGCTGCCGTGCTCTCGGTCGGCAGACACCTGAATCAGGTGCGCGGCTGAAATCCGCACGACCCGCCAGGGAACCGAACGACCCGCGCATTGTCTGAGTTAAATCAATAAGTTATCCGTGTACAGGACAGTGCCTTGACTATCGGCACCATAGTAAAGATCAATTTAGCACTCTCTCGATAGGAGTGCTAAAATCAGTTTGAAGCCCCTTGGAGATCCCAGGGCCAACAAGGAGATGGTGCTCATGGCAACTATCGCAATGGAACCCAATAGCCTGATCCCTGCGGGATCGGGCCGCTCGAACCTTATGCTCGCAGTCGCCAATCCCGGCTCGCTCGGGACGATCGACGCCTATATCCAGGCCATCAACAAGTTACCGCTGTTAACTGCGCAGCAGGAAGCGGATCTGGCCACGCGCTACCGCGCCAGCGGCGATCTCGATGCAGCAGGTCAGCTTGTTCTGTCCCACCTTAGGCTCGTCGTTGCGATCGCCCGCGGTTATCTCGGCTATGGTCTCGCACATGCGGACCTCATCCAGGAAGGTAACGTGGGGTTGATGAAGGCCGTCAAGCGTTTCGACCCGGATCGGGGCGTACGTCTGGTTTCCTTCGCGATGCATTGGATCAAGGCGGAAATCCACGAGTACATCCTGAAGAATTGGCGGCTGGTCAAGGTCGCGACCACCAAGGCGCAACGCAAACTCTTCTTCAATCTGCGTTCGCACAAGAAGGGGGCGCACACGTTCTCGCCCGACGAGGTCGATGCGCTGGCCAAGGAGTTGAACGTCAAGCGTGAGGAAGTGATCGAGATGGAAACCCGTTTGACGGGGGGTGACATCGCCCTCGAGGGTCAGATCGAGGATGGTGAGGAGGACTTTGCCCCGATCGCCTATCTGAAAGATGAGCATAACGAGCCGACACAGGTTCTGGAAGCGCGCCAGCGTGACCGCTTGCATAGCGACGGTATCGGTGCTGCGTTGGACAAGCTGGATGCACGGAGCCGGCGCATCATCGAAGCGCGCTGGCTTGCCGAGGATGGCACGGCAAGCGTGACGCTGCATGAACTGGCTGACGAGTTTGGAGTCTCGGCCGAGCGCATCCGGCAAATTGAAGTGGCCGCGATGAAGAAGATGAAAACCGCTCTGGCCGCCTATCACTGAGCACCAAGGGCATGGCGGTGCGGCCGTTTTGACCATCGAGGCGACCCAAGGGTCGCCTTGTTGTTTTTGGGGGAACTTGCCTTCCTCGGTCGGCCCTAGGAGAGCAGAAGTTTCAAGTCATGAGCGATCGATGCCGGGGACGCGCCGTTGCGCAGGAACAGGCGCACGTGCCCTTCTGGATCGAACACATAGCTTCCGGCGCTATGGTCAAGGGTATAGGACGTCGGCGTCGGCCCGTCGACCTTCTGGTAGAACACCTTGAACTCCCGGGCCATCGACGCTGTTGCGGCGGCGTCGCCATACAGACCCAGAAACCGCTTGTCGAATTGGGGGACGTAGGCCTTCAGGACCTCGGGTGTGTCCCGTTCCGGGTCGAGCGTCACGAAAAGGACCTGGACCCGGTCTGCGAGCGGACCGAGTTGTTCGAGGGTGCGGGCCAGGTCGGACAGCGTTGTCGGACACACATCCGGGCACTGGGTATAGCCGAAGAAGATGACCACGTCCTTGCCGCGAAAATCGGCGAGCTTGCGCACCACCCCGTTGTCGTCGGTCATGGAGAAATCCCGGGCGAAATTGGCCCCGGTGATATCGACGTTCTCAAATTGCGGCTTGGGCGAGCCGCACGCGCCCAAGTTCCACGAGAGGATCACCATCAGAACGGCCAGAACCCAAGGCCTTCCGGGAAGGGCATGAAAAGCGGACATTGGGGGAAAGTCTCCGACGAAATGAGCGAGATGACCCGCAACGACGCGGGCGACCCGCCGCTGCTAGAGAGGGCCTGGCACCAGATAGTGGTCGATGAGCAGTGCCGCAAATAACAGCGCGAGGTAGAGAATCGAGTAGCGAAACGTCTGTCGCGCGACGCGATCCGTATAGCGTCGCCAGATCCTCCAGGCCAGCACCAGGAAGACCGCCCCGAGGAGCAATGCACACACGAGATAGAAAACCCCGCTCATCTGGATCGCAAAGGGAAGCAAGGTCGTGGCGACCAGGGCGATGGTGTAGAGGAAAATCTGCAAACGGGTGTGCAGCGGTCCGTGCGTTATGGGCAGCATCGGCAGACCCGAGCGCGCGAAGTCGTCAGAGCGGTACAGCGCCAGCGACCAAAAATGCGGTGGGGTCCAGATGAAGATCATCAGAACCAGAAGCCACGCCTGAGCCGGCACGGCATCGGCCATCGCAGCCCACCCCAAGGCCGGTGGCATCGCGCCCGCAGCGCCCCCAATCACGATGTTCTGCGGCGTGGCCGGTTTCAGCACGATCGTGTAGAGGATGGCGTAGCCGACGAATGTGCCGAAGGTCAGCCACATCGTGAGCGGGTTGACCCAGTTGAACAGGATCCACATACCCAGGCCACCGATGATTGCCGAGAAGGTCAGCGTCTGGGCGACCGAGAGATCGCCGCGCGCCATCGGCCGCCGTGCGGTACGGGCCATGCGCGCGTCGATCTCGCGCTCGACCAGGCAATTGATCGCAAAGGCCGAGCCGGCCAGGAGCCAGATTCCCAAGGTCGCCGCGAGCAACAGGCCCCAGGACGGCAAGCCGAAGGGGGTGGCGAGGAACATGCCGATGACGGCACAGAACACCGCGAGTTGCGTCACGCGCGGCTTGGTCAGTGCATAGTAGGCCGCAAATTTTTGCGGCAAAGGTAAGGAGAGAATGTCCTGCATGGGGTCAGGTGGCGGCGAACTGCGCCCGCACGGGGAAGCGCGAACCAGGCTTGGTCTGCGCAGTCCGGTAATTTATCACGACTAGGGTCAGAACGAGGGCCGCCGCGCCCGCATTATGCAAGACAGCAATCGCGAGCGGCCAGCGCAGCACCACATTGCCCATCCCCGTGGCGATTTGGAGGGCAAGAAGGCCATAGAGTACGAGCGCAAGGCGCCGCTCCCTCAGAACCTGCCAGACTGCGCCACCCAGCGCCGCCAGGACCAGGGCAACGATGACCGCAAAGCTGCGATGCACCCAGTGAATGGCTGTCAGGGCGTCCGACGTGATGTACCCATTTGCCTCGGTCCGACCGAGTTGCCGCCAGAGCTCGAACCCCGAGCCCAGGTCCATGGCCGGGACCCACTGGCCATGGCACAAAGGGAAGTCTGGACAGGCCAGCACCGCGTAGTTAGTGCTTACCCATCCGCCAAGGGCGATCTGTATCGCCAAGATCACGAGGCTCGCCAGGGCCAACACTCTAAGACCGGCTGACGAGCCAGGACTGACCCGTGGGGCGCTTCGGCCTGGGTCAAGCCGTAACGCATTCAAACCCAGCAGGCCAAGCAGGGTCAGGCCCAGGAGCAGGTGGGTCGTGACGATGACCGGTTGCAGCTTCTGCGTCACGGTCCACGCTCCAAAGGCACCCTGAAGGCACACGAGCGCGAAGATCGCAAAGGGTAGTGCTCTGAGCCGTTGAAGTTTGGCCCGCTGCAGCCAGGCAGCCAGCGCCAGGATCGCGATCAGCACGCCCACGGCGATCGCAAGAAACCGGTGGATCATCTCGATCCAAGCCTTGGCCATCGTCACCGCTCCACCAGGGGCGCTGCGTACCGCCGCATCAATGGCTTCCCGGGCGGCAAAGGGATTCGATTTGGCAAAACATCCGGGCCAGTCCGGACAACCGAGCCCCGAGTCGGTCAATCGTGTGAAGCCGCCAAACACGACCAGATCGAAGGTCAGGAATACGGTCACCCAGGCCAGCCGTCTGACGGGGTCAGGCGCACGTCGTGCCCAGACCAGAGACAGGGCCACGAGCGCAACGAAGAGCCCCTTCCCGAGAAGCAGGATCCATTCGGAGAGGTCCATCAGGTTCGGTATCCTTGCGCTAGCCGATACTCGACGCAGCCAGAAGCTTCGCCAGATCCTTCTTGGTCCGGTTCGGATCAGCATTCTTCGGGAAACGCATCATCAGATTTCCGTGGGGATCGACGACGAAGATGTGGTCCTCGAGGATCGTGTCGGACTGCGCGGGAAGCCAGGCTGCGAGCTGCGCCCGATGCGCGCGCAGCATCAGGGTTCCATCGTAGGCTCGCATCACGACAGTGGACAGTGGCTGGTCGTCGTCGACCAGCCAGACGGTCTGGACCCGCTCGCGTTCCTTACCTGTGGTCAGGCGGACCTGGCGCATGTGGTAGAGCTTTTGGGCGCAGGAGTCAGGGCAGGTCCCCCCGTCAACCATCACCAAGAACCATTTGCCAGAGAGGTCCGCAGCGTCAAAGGCGCGTCCGTCGAGATACGTGAGGTCCAAGGCAGGCAGCGGACGCTGGGGCTCGATCAAATCCCCGTAGTTGATGCGGGTCTGAGGTCGAACATAGTAATAGGTGTAATAAGAGGCCAGCACCGGTGCCAGGCAGATGAAAAGGATGAGAGCCAGTTTCCAGCGGCCGCGACGTCTGCGTGCAAGGCCGTCAGGACTGGATGGGGCGGGTGTGGCGGGCATTGCGGAATCCATAAAAGAGAGAGAGGGCGACGATGGCAGCACACATCGCGTACCACTGAAAGGCATAGCCGCGATTGCGCTCGATCTGCCTCTCAAAGGCCGAGCCCCGGTCGGGCCATGACCGATCAAGTCCGTCGGCTTGCGCATCGTCCTGCCGCACGATGCAGGGCAGAACGATCGAGCCGGTTGCCTTGGCGAACGCGTCAAAATCGAAATTCTCCCAAATCGTGCCCGTCTTGGGCGCCGGCGCTCTGGCAAGCTCGAGAAAGCGGTCTTCGTTGGCGTGCAGGACGCCCACGACCTCCACGGGACCCCGAGGCGTCTCGTACGGCGCGATATGGTCGCGCTGGGCGGCGTCGCGCGGCAGCCAGCCGCGATTCACAATCAGCATTTGACCGCTGGCGAGACGCAAGGGCATCAAGACGTAGAACCCTACCCGGCCCTGGCTTGGACGATTGTCGAGATAGATCACGTCCTGGGGCTGCCAGACGCCCTGGGCTTTGACGCGGCGCCACTCGAGCGAGCCGACATCGGCCACGCGATCGCCCAGCGCGATGGGGGCATCTTTAAGAGCCACCTCGATACGTTCCTGCAACTCCAGCCTGTGAGCGGCCTTGTGCCTTTGCCAATTGCCGAGCAGGACCGTGGCCACGATCCCGAGGAGGGCCAGGAGCGTGACCACGGGTCGCAGGCGAAAAGGGACCCTGTGTAATAATTGGTCTATGCGATACATCGTAGCAGTGGCCTTTGTGCCGATCCTCGGCAGCCTTGTCTTGGCGCTCGTCTTTCTGATGAAGGACAAGGGCACCACAAACCGCATGGTGACGATGCTCGCCGTTCGCGTCGGTCTTTCGATAACGCTGTTCCTGATGATCTTAGGTGCCTACAAGCTGGGCTGGATCAGCCCCACCGGGATCAGTTAGGCCAGCTAGAACCGCGCCACCGGACGCCATTGTCCCAAAGAAAACGCCGCGACGTTTTGAGGGATGCCCGCTGGAACGGGCACCCCTGGGGTCAAAGCCAGTACACGACGACGTACAGGCCAAGCCAGACGACGTCGACGAAGTGCCAATACCACGAAGCGCCTTCGAAGCCGAAATGATGTTCGGGCGTGAAGTCCCCGCGCATGATGCGGAACAGCATCACGGAGAGCATGATCGCGCCCAAGGTGACATGGAATCCGTGGAATCCGGTCAACATGAAGAACGTCGAGCCGTAGATGCCGGAACTCAGTTTCAGATTCAGGTCGGAATAGGCGGAATGATACTCGGTCACCTGCAGGCACAAGAACCCAACGCCTAACAAGATGGTCGCAGCCAGCCAGAAGGCGGTCTTGCCGCGCTGACCGGCGCGCAGCATGTGGTGCGCAATCGTGATCGTCACGCCCGAACTCAAGAGAAGGGCCGTATTGATTGTCGGGACCGGAAACGGCGCCATCTTCTTGAAAGGCTCGATCGTCTGGGATGGCCCCAGATTCGGCCAATGGCCGCTGAAGTCCGGCCAGAGAAATTTATGGTCCAGATCGGACATCCACGGCATCGAGATGACTCGAGCGTAGAACAGGGCGCCGAAGAAGGCGGCGAAGAACATGACCTCGGAAAAGATGAACCAACTCATGCTCCATCGGAACGAAGCATCGATCTTCTGGTTGTAACGGCCGCCCTCGGATTCGGAAATCGCATCACCGAACCAGTTGAACAGGACCAATAGCACGCAAGCTATGCCGGTCAGGTTCAGATAGGGCGCCCAGGGCAGCCCATTCACCCAAGCCGCCGCTCCAACCATGGTGGCCAGCATGGAGGCGCCCAGCAGTACCGGCCACTTCGACGGATTCGGTACGAAATAATACGGACCGCTTTCGGTATCAGCACTCATCAATCATCTCCAGAACTACGCTCAGTCAGGACGTGATCCGCTCTCGGGCGGACGGCCCCCTATTTTACGACCCGGCTGACCACGAAGATCAGCACCCCCACGAACAGCGCCGCGGCCAACACACCGGCGATGATGACATGAATCGGATTGAGCGACTCCGCATCCTTCTCGTAGTCACTCTGCTTGCGAATTCCCAGAAACGACCAAAACACGGCCTGTAGAGCCCGGAAGAAGGAAGCCTTGCGAGCAGTGACCGGGGTCTCGTTCTCCATGGTGGACACTCCTTAACCTCGCGGCTGATCCGACTCCTCGGCCGGATGAACGGCCTGACCGGCACCGACCTCAAAGAACGTGTACGACAAGGTGATCGTCTTGACGTCCTTGGGAAGCTTGGGATCGACCACGAAGACCACCGGGAACTCGCGTGTTTGATGCGCCTCAAGAGTCTGTTGCTTAAAGCAGAAACACTCGAGCTTGCGGAAATAGGCATGCGCTTGCATCGGAGCGTAGCTCGGGATCGCCTGGGCCTGCATCTCGCGATCCTGATTGTTCGTGATCGAATACGTCATCGTCGTCAACTCGCCCGGATGAATCTCAAGGCTGTTGCGCTTGGGTTTGAAGCCCCAGGGTCCTCGTGCGTTGGCGTCGAACTCGACCGTGATCGTGCGGCTGGTGTCGACCTGGGTGTTCTTGGCAAAGCGGGCGGCATCGGAGTCCACCGGAGTCAGCACGTTCAGACCAGTCACTTCGCACAATTTCTTGTAGAGCGGCACCATGCTGTAGCCAAAGCCGAACATGAGACAGGTGATGATGACCAGTTTGCCCATCATCCCCCAGTTCAGCCGGCTGATGCTGGCGCGGCTGGGCACGTGGGGCTTTCTGGGATGGTCCATCTCAGCCAATGAAAATTTTCTTGATAATGACGGCACAAAAAAAGGCAAGGGCTACTGCACCCAGAAACAGTCCGAGCCTGCGGTTGCTGCGCCGCCTGGTGAAGGCCGAATCGGAATCGTTGGACATGTGCGTTGAGCCGGTGCGGGGGGCGCCGCACGCGGCGCTCCAAGATCTATTGAACGACGGGGGGAGTCTCAAAGGTATGGAACGGGGCCGGGCTCGGCACGGTCCACTCCAAGCCTTCGGCACCCTCCCAAGGGTTCGCCGCGGCGGGTTCCCCTCCGCGGATCGTCGGGATCACGACGAAAAAGAGGAAGTACACCTGGCTAAAGCCGAACAGGAAAGCGCCGATCGTGGCGACCTGATGAAAATCGGTGAACTGCATCGGATAATCCGCATAGCGGCGCGGCATCCCGGCGAGCCCGAGAAAGTGCATCGGAAAGAAGGTGACGTTGAACCAGATCAGCGAGTTCCAAAAATGGAACTTGCCGCGGGCTTCGTTGTACATGTGCCCGGTCCACTTGGGCACCCAGTAATAGAAGCCCGCGAAGAGCGCGAACAAGGAGCCGGCCACGAGCACGTAGTGAAAATGCGCCACCACGTAGTAGGTGTCCTGGAGCTGGATGTCGATCGGCGTGACCGCGAGGATCAATCCCGTGAAGCCCCCCATCGTGAAGACGAACAGAAAGCCCACGGCAAAGAGCATCGGCGTCTCAAAGCTGAGCGAGCCGCGCCACATCGTGGCGATCCAGTTGAACACCTTCACCCCGGTCGGAACGGCGATCAACATCGTCGCGTACATGAAAAAGAGCTGACCCGTGACCGGCATCCCGGTCGTGAACATGTGATGCGCCCAGACGATGAACGACAGGATCGCAATCGAAGAGGTCGCATAGACCATCGACGCATAGCCGAAAAGGGGCTTCCGCGCAAACGTGGGAATCACCTGGGACACGATGCCAAAGGCCGGCAGGATCATGATGTAGACCTCGGGGTGCCCGAAGAACCAGAAGATATGCTGGTACATCACAGGATCGCCCCCCCCGGCGGCGTTGAAGAAGGAGGTCCCGAAATGGCGGTCGGTCAGGATCATCGTGATTGCTCCGGCGAGAACCGGCATCACGGCGATCAAAAGGTAGGCCGTGATCAGCCAGGTCCAGACGAACATCGGCATCCTCATGAGCGTCATGCCGGGAGCGCGCATGTTCAGGATCGTCACGATGATATTGATCGATCCCATGATCGAGGACGCGCCCATGATGTGGATCGCGAAAATCGCCAGATCCATTCCCGGGCCCATCTGGACCGACAGCGGAGCATAGAGGGTCCAGCCGGCCGAGGTCGCGCCCCCCGGTACAAAGAATGAGGCCGTCAGCAGGATTGCAGCCGGAGGGAGCAACCAGAAGCTCAGGTTGTTCATCCGGGCGAACGCCATGTCCGGCGCTCCGATCATGAGCGGGATCTGCCAGTTCGCAAAGCCGACGAACGCTGGCATGATCGCCCCAAAGACCATGATGAGCCCGTGCATGGTCGTGAACTGATTGAACAGTTCCGGGTCGACGATCTGCAGGCCCGGCTGAAACAGTTCGGTGCGCAGAGCGAGCGCGAGAACTCCACCTTCCATCAGCATGGCGAGCGCGAAGAACAGATAGAGCGTGCCGATGTCCTTGTGGTTCGTGGCAAAGAGCCAGCGGCGCAGCCCCTGGGGATGGCCGTGATCGTCGGCATGGCCGTGGTCGTCGAGATGGTCGATCGCAGTGCTGCTCATGGTGCTCTCCTGATTACGGTCCGGCTCAAAAGGATGGTCCTAGCTGCTGCTTCGCGCGGCTTTGATTTCAGAGGGCTGGACCGTCTCACCGCTGTGATTGCCCCAGCTGTTGCGGGTATACGTGATCACGGCCGCCAGTTCGACGTCGGACAACTGCTGCCACGATGGCATCTTGTTGTTCTTCCCCTTCAGAACGATCTGAATCTGACCATTCTTGGGTCCGTTGACCACGGCGTCGCCATCGAGACTCGGATAGGAACCGGCAACGCCCTTGCCATCGGCCTGATGGCAGGCCGTGCAGTTCCCGTAAACCTGCTGACCGCGCGCCATCAGCTCCGCAAGGGCCCAGACCTTGGAGGGATCGTCAGCGGAGGCAACCATCGCGGCCTTCTGCGCCGTCACCCACTTTGAATAATCCTCGGGCGAGACGACTTTGACCACGATCGGCATGTAGGCATGTTCTTTGCCGCACAACTCCTGGCACTCGCCCCGGTAGGTACCGGTCACTTCCGCCTTGAACCACGTGTCTCGCACGAATCCGGGGATCGCATCTTGCTTGACTCCGAACTGGGGCACGGCCCAGGCGTGAATCACGTCGTTGGCGGTGGTGATGATCCGGATCTTCTTGTTGACCGGGACCACGACCGGGTGATCGACCTCGAGCAGGTACTCATCGCCCGTCGGGGCGGCCTTCTCACCCAATTCGGGATCGCCGATCGCACTGCGCGGCGTGGCCATGTTCGACAGGAAGGAGATGCCCTCGCCTTCGCCCTTCAGGTAGTCATAGCCCCACTTCCACTGCGAACCCGTGGCTTTGATCGTGATGTCCGAGTTGGTCGTATCCTTCATGGCGATCACGGTCTTGGTCGCCGGCAACGCCATCAGGATCACGATGAAGAACGGAACGATCGTCCAGATGATCTCTACGGTGGTGCTCTCGTGCCAGGTGGCGGCCTGATAGCCGCGCGACTTGCGGTGCATGATGACCGAGTAGAACATCGCCGAAAATACGCCGACGAAGATGACCATGCACAAGATCATCATCGCATTGTGCAGATCATAGATCTCACGCGAGATCTGGGTCACACCGACCGGCAGATTGAGCTGATTGACCTTCGGACCGCCTTCACTGTCGCCCACGACGGCCAGTGCGCTGGTGGCGTAACTGGCGCAGGCCAGCAGCGAGGTGCCGCGCGCGATGGTGCGCAGCAAGGGTTTGGCGAAATTCATATTGTCCTCAAAAACCACATCAAACCGAGACGTCGCGCCCGCATCATGCCGCCAGCGCGCGCTTGAGTTCCTGCGCAAACCGCCTGCGACCTGCATCGTCGAGATGTCGACCCACTGCGACCCGCCGCCCCTGCTCGCGCAGGAACACCACCGTGCGAAAACCTGACTCCACGACCACCTGCACCCAGGATGGATTCAGGCGCGTCACCGTCGTTCGCCCCGCGTCCACTGTCAGCACGGTCAGCCCCTCCTCGTTGAGCACGACGCGCTCATGATCCAGGGAATGTCGAGCGTAGATCAGAAGTGCAACACCAAGGGCAATCATTTCGACGCCTGAAAAGGGAAGGACGAGCCAGGCGCCGAACAATGCAAAACCGGTACCGATCAGGAGGGAGACACAAACCAGAGTGAGGTAAAAGAAACCAACCTGGCGCGGGGATAGTGCGCAATTGCGTTTGAGCAGCCACTCCTGCGCGACGGGTCTGCCGAATTCGCCCCGGCCAACTGTCTTTTTCCCCTCAAGCATAGCGACGCTGCTGCAGAGTGTACCCGGACTATACCGGGCACTCGCGGCATTATGCCGCGCCGCAGAATTATAGGTGAAAGCTCAGGTGCCGATCAAGCGCAAATGGACCGTCGCAAGCTTGCGGGTTGGCCACAAGCGATTCGCTGCCCGGCCTGCAACCCACCGCGATCTCGCCCCATCGCTGCCCACGGGCCCTCTAGGCGACCGGGGGACGATCGATGCGCCTCAGAATCGACTCGTCGCCCGGACGAGGCCTGGGCTCTGCCTTCCAGGCGTGCCCATAGACCACTTCAATAGTGAGACGCAAACGGCCGTCCGGGCCGCGCTGGTCATCCAGAGCCTGGGTCAGCCGGCGCGCGTCCGCGCGACCGATGAGCCCGCGCCGGCGCTGCACCAAAGGGTTGCCGCCTAAGGCACGTACGTCCTCCCAGAGCTTGTCGACGCTCGCGTAGGTCAAAGTGATCGTCTCCATGTCCATCACGGGCGTGGCGAACCCGGACGCAACGAGCATGTCACCGTAGTCGTGCATGTCGGTAAAATCAAGAACGTGCGCGCAACGGTCGATCGTCTGAAACGCGTGGCGCACTTCGCGCAGGGTATCCGGACCGAAAGCGCTAAAGAGAACGAGCCCCCCCACCTTGAGCGCCCGGTGCCACTCGGGAAACACGCGGTGGGGTTCGGGATGCCAGTGCACGGCGAGATTGGACCAGAGCATGTCCGCAGTGCCACTGCGCAAGGGCATGCTTCCCAGATCAGCACACAGGCGGCACAGCCAATGGTCGGTTGCGAACCATTGCTTCAGGCGCGCCAATCCCTGAGCCTGGGTCGGCACAGTGCCCACGAACTGTGCGGCGCTGCTTTGCAGTGCGATCAGGCGCGCACCGGCGAAGCGCTCACGCAAGAGCGTCCAGTCCCCCGCAGGTGTGCTGTGGCTGTCGATGATCTCCTTGGGTTCGATCCGGATGTAGTCGAGTCGGCTGGCCATGCGCTGGGCCACTTCCCTGGCAATGAAAGAGGGGGGGCGACCGGGCACAGCCACCAGGCGAGCGAGCGCCTCGGCATCGATCGCAAGCGTGCGCTCGCTTGTCATCACGGGGCTTTGGAGGTGCGCCCCGGGCGCGGGGTGCGCGAATCGAAGGCCCGTGACTCTCGCCAGGCTTGGGCTAAACTCACGGGTGGCGCGTCCAAGCCGGTTTGACCAGAGCCCGCCGCGATACACCGGAGCCTGATTCGATCATGTTTCACGTCGTACTGGTCCAGCCCGAAATCCCACCGAACACCGGCAACGTCATCCGGCTGGCGGCCAACACTGGAGTCGCGCTGCACCTCGTCGAACCACTCGGTTTTCCGCTGGACGACGCGAAGATGCGCCGCGCCGGCCTCGACTATCACGAGTACGCAAGCCTTAAGGTCCATCCTGGATGGGACGAGCTGCGCGCTTCCGAGAAGCCGCGCGCCGACCGGATTTTTGCGTTCAGCACGCATGCCAGCACCCCCTTCGCCAACGGTCGCTTCCTGCCGGGGGACTGGTTCGTGTTCGGTTCCGAGACACGCGGACTTGCTCTGGGTTTGCTCGATAGTCTCGCCCCCGGTCAGCGTCTGCGCCTACCGATGCGGCCAAACAGCCGTAGCCTGAATCTGTCCAACGCTGTCGCAGTGGTGGTATTTGAGGCCTGGCGCCAGAACGGCTACGAAGGGGGAGCATAGCGGTCGCGCTATTCGGCGCGCGGCGAGCGCGCCAGCAGCACGGCCACCATCTCGCGCGCCGGCACACCGTCAAAGAGGACCGCGCAGACCGCTGCGGTGATCGGCATGTCCACGCCCCGTTCTGCGGAGAGTGCCTGCACGCTGCGCGCACAGCGCACACCCTCGGCGACATGCCCCAAGGCACTGAGGGCTTGTCCGAGGCTCTCTCCACGGCCCAGCGCCAGGCCGATCTGTCGGTTGCGTGACAAGGCCCCGGTACAGGTGAGGATCAGATCGCCCATACCGGTCAGCCCCATGAGGGTCTCGGGTCGCCCGCCAAGTGCCACACCGAGCCGCACCATTTCCGAGAGTCCGCGCGTGACCAGGGCGGCACGGGCGTTCTGTCCAAGACCCAGGCCATCGCTGATGCCACAGGCGAGCGCGAGGACGTTCTTGACGGCCCCGCCCACTTCGACGCCCACCACGTCCGACGTCTTGTAAACGCGTAGCGCACCGCGATGAAAGGCCTCCACGACCTGCTCCTGCAAAGCGGGCTCCGTGGCCGCCACGGTGAGGGCCGTCGGATGCCCCTGCGCGACCTCGAGTGCAAAGCTTGGCCCCGACAGAACGGCGCCTAAGACTCCTGGCAGCACCTGATGGACAACGGCGTGGGGTAAGAGGTTGGTTCCCTCCTCCAAGCCCTTGCAGAGCCAGACCAATGCGCCAAAGCCGTGGTGCGCGATGGCGCTACAGCTCTCGCGCAGTCCTGAGATCGGGGTGGCAATGACCACGAGCGAAGAGCCCTCCAGCGCGCAGGACAAGTCAGATTCGATGCGCAATCCGGCGGGCAGGCCAATACCCGGTAGATAACAGCGGTTTTCCCGATCGCGACGAAGTCGGTCAGCCTGGTCCGGGTCGCGCGCATAAAGCGTGACCTGGTGCTGCTGTGCCACCACGGCGGCGAGCGCCGTGCCCCAAGCTCCCGCGCCGAGAATGGCGATTCGCATAGCAGGGCTGGCGCGATGGGGCGCCCCTCAGGTGCCCCAGAGGTCGGTCAGCCTGAGCCAGCCCGAAGCGCCGTCGCGGTGCCGCACGTGGGCATAGCCGTTGGATGGGGCCTCGAGCAGGTCGAGCACGACCCCTTGCTGGACCCGAAAGACCACCGGCGTCGTTTCGTCGGGCCCCGCATGAGCCGCGGCGCCCGCCGTTGCGATGACCGTGCGCTTATCGACAAGCGCTTTCCTCTCGACCCACGACAGATCTCCAGACTGGTCGCGCACGCGGATCCAGTCGGATTGGGCGACGACGACCTCTACGGGCATGCCGCGCGGCGCGACGAAGAGCTTGCGCCCCCTGGTCGTCGGCGCGTCGTAGAGAATCGCCGGATCAGGGCCAATCGATTTGTAGTCGGTCGCCCGAGCCGGGCGCGGGGCTGCACCAAGACTAGCCACGAGGAGCGCCGCAACGCCCGTCCAGAGGAGGCGACTGGCCATGCGCTTGGGTCGCGTCACTGAACCGGCAATCCGTCGGCGCCGACCAGCACGCCGGCGGCGGCTGCCGCCTGCTGTTGATCGACTGCGGCTTTGCGCTGCTGATAAAAGGCTTCGAAATTGACCTCGGCCAGGTGAATGGGTGGAAAGCCCGCCCTGCTCACCAGATCGGCGACGTTCGAACGCAGATAGGGAAAGACGATGTTCGGGCAGACCACGCCGACCAATGGATCAAGCTGCTCCTCGGGGACACCGCGAATCTCGAAGATCCCGGCCTGCTTGACCTCGATCAAGAACATGATCTCTTCCTTGCTGCGGGTCGTGATCGTGACCGTGATCGCCACCTCATAGATGCCCTCGGAGAGCGCCTCCTGGGCGACGTTCATCTGCACTTCCACAGCCGGGTTCTCGACCGCAAGAAAGATCCGGGGTGCGTTGGGGATCTCGAGCGAGGCGTCCTTCATGTAGATGCGCTGGATGTTGAACAGGGGTTGCGAGATTTCTGCCATGGAAAATGGGCTTTCTAAAATGAGTCAGATAGTGGGGACCGCGCCCCAGGCGCTTACGGCGATTTCTATTCGGCTGCCAGGAGGGGATCGAGCCCTCCTGCACGCTCGAGGGCCGCCAGGTCGTCATAGCCTCCCACATGGCGTTCCCCGATATATATTTGCGGCACGGTCCGGCGCCCCGTTTTTTGCATCATCTCTTTGCGCAACTCCGGCTGAAGGTCGACCCGGATCTTCTCGATCTCCGCGACACCCTTGGCGCGCAGCAAGCGCTCGGCCATGGTGCAAAAGGGGCACACGCCCGTCGCGTACATGGTCACGACCACTGTCATACCTTCTCCTTCTTGCCGCTCGAGTTGGCACCGTCCTTCTGCAACCCCTTGACGAGCGGCAGCCCGGCCGCCCTCCAGGCGGCGACCCCTCCGGCAAGATTGTAAACCTCCGTAAATCCACCGGCTGTGAATTCGGATACCGCGCGCGCCGAGGCCTGCCCCTGCGCACAGACGAGGATGACGGGTCTGGCCTTGAAGCGGGCCAGTTCGCCGATCCGCTCCTTGAGGGTCTCGGCCGGAAGGTTACGCGCAGCGGTGATGGTACCGTTCGCATAGTCGGCAGCCGCGCGCAAATCAATCACAAGCGCATTGCTGGAGTTCATGAGCTGCGTCGCCTGCAGGGTCGAGACGGCACGTGACCCGGCCCGGCCGGCCGCTGTCGTCCAGATCAGCATGCCGCCGCTGGCCAGGGCGGCAACAGCGAACATGAGGGTGGTGGGTTGCGAGATAAAGTTCACGAAAGTCAGCCGTAACGGCCGCCAGGTTGGTTCGTTGGTAAGCGACGCACCCGATCGGGTCATCCCGGTTCCGGGCCGCGGCGACGGTTTCACCGAAATCGCGGCCCGAGTCCGGTTGCGTGTCAGCCGGGCATTATAAAATAGAAAGGCTTCGAGGCCGACTGACCCTGCGCGCTGCCAGACCAAACCAAACAACCAACCGGGTTGCGATCCTATGCATAAGCTCGTTCTGATTCGCCATGGTGAGTCGACGTGGAACCGGGAGAACCGGTTCACAGGCTGGACCGATGTCGACCTCACGCCAAAGGGAGAGGAAGAGGCGCGTGCGGCAGGGCGGCTGCTCTTGGCCGAAGGCTACGATTTTGATCTCGCTTTCACCTCCGTGCTCAAGCGCGCCATCCGCACGCTCTGGCTCGTGCAAGACGCGATGGATCGGATGTGGATCCCCGTGCACAACTCCTGGCGCCTGAACGAGCGTCATTATGGGTCGCTCCAGGGCCTGAACAAGGCAGAAACCGCGCAGCGCTACGGGGACGCCAAAGTTCTCGAGTGGCGGCGCAGCTATGATGTGCCTCCGGAGCCCCTCGATCCCGAAGATCCGCGCGCAAGTTTCTCCGATCCCCGTTACCGGGATCTCGATCGCTCCGATATTCCGCTCACAGAATGCCTGAAGGACACCGTGCAGAGGGTTCTACCCGCCTGGCACGAACTGATCGCGCCGGCCATCCGCAGCGGCCGGCGCGCCGTCATTGCCGCTCATGGCAACTCGCTGCGCGCTCTCATCAAGTATCTGGACGGAATTGGCGACGCCGAGATCGTCCAGCTCAACATCCCCAACGGCCGGCCTCTCGTCTACGAATTGGACAGCGAGCTGCGACCGTTGCGCAGCTACTATCTCGGCTCTGGTGAGGACATCGCAAGCGCCGTGGCAGCCGTCGCAGCCCAGGGGAAATCGACATAACCGGCTCCCTGCTCGCACTGCCGGCCAGAAGGCGACAGGAGGGCGCCAGCTGCGCCGCGAAACGATGTACCCCAGGACTCCTGATCCTGGCCCTCATCACCTGCCTCCTGGCCCAGGACCCCGCCGCCGCCCTCGCGACCTCGAGCACCCCTTCTCAGCAAGACAAGGCAAATAAGAAGACGAAGGCTAAACCCAAGGCCTCCTCGCACACACCGGTGGCAAAACAGGCAACGGCAAAAG
>CAJCID010000080.1 GCA_903970305.1 Rhodospirillales bacterium
AACACGACCACCTCCTTAAACGCGCTCGCCCAGAATGAGGAGAACGACTCGAGCAGGCCGACCAGGAGAGCCCCGCCGGCAGCGATCGGATAACTGGCCAGCCCGCCGATGATCGCTGCGACGAAGCCCTTTAGCCCGATCAGAAATCCCGAATCGTAGTAAATCGTCGTGATCGGTGCGATGAGCATTCCCGAGAGACTGCCGATAAGCGCCGCGAGCATGAACGTAATCCGGCCGGACATCACGGTGCTGATTCCCATGAGCCGTGCTCCCCTGCGATTCACAGCGGTCGCCCGCAGTGCTTTCCCGTAGAGCGTCCGATCGAAGATCAGGTAAAGTCCCCCAATCAAGAGCGCGCTGCCGAACACCACCACGAGACTCTGCCCCGAGACGGTCATCGAGCCGAGCTGGAACTGGCCCTCGATGAAGGCCGGCGTGCGCGAACCTTCCGCTCCGAAGAATAGGAGGCCAAGACCGGTCATGGCGAAGTGCACCCCCACCGAGACGATCAGCAGCACGAGGATCGAGGCCTCGGCCAGAGGTTCATAGGCGATCCGGTAAAGTATCGAGCCCAGTGGAACGACCAACAATACCGTGAGCGCGCTCAAGACCCAAAGGGGCGGGGCGTGGGCGGCACACCAGCGGGCGCAGAGAAAAGCCACGACGGGCAGCGCAAGGCAGCTCAAGGCCGAGCGGGCCAAAGGCGCCACGCGGCGGCTGCGCAAGGCCGCGAACGCCTCCATCACAAACGCGACTGAACCGGCGCCCAGAAGTAGCCAGGCCGTTCCAGGCATCTTCTGCGAGACCAGTTGAGCGAGCGTCAGGGCACCATAGGTGACGAACTCGCCTTGCGGGATGAAGATCACACGGGTGACGGTAAAGACGAGCACGAGCGCTAGCGCAAGCAGCGCGTAGATGGCGCCATTGACGATCCCGTCTTGGATCAGTATCAGGGCGATCGATGCATCCATTTCGTCCTCTTCGAGGCGCCAGAGCGCTCTGACAACGGCCGCGCCCTCGCTGAAACGCCAGCGATCACTTCAGTAGAACCCACCTGCCGTCCTGAATCGTGACCATGACGCGCGCCCTTTCATCCAGGCCACTGTGGTCGGTCTTGGACATGTTCACGATCCCATGAGAGATCGCAAGGTTATGGGTGGCTTCGATTGCGTCGCGCAATGCACTGCGGAAGGCGGGCGTACCCGGTTGGGCAGTCTTCAGGGCTACGGGGATCGCCTGCTCGAGGATCAGGCCCGCATCCCACAGGTGAGCACCGAAGGTGGCGACGCTGCCAGCGCCATAGGCGGCCTCATAAGCGCGCGTATAGGCCAGGCCGGCGGCCTTCGACGGATTGCTGTCGGGCAGCTGCGCGGCGACCAGAATCGGGCCTGCCGGCAGGAGTGTGCCTTCCACATCCTTGCCGCCCACGCGCAGGAAATCGTTGTTCGCCACGCCATGGGTCTGATAGATCTTGCCTTTGTAGCCGCGCTCGCGCAGGGTGGCCTCCGGCAGCGCAGCGGGTGTCCCCGAGGCAGCCACGAGAATCGCCTCGGGATTGGCCGCGATCAGCTTGAGCACCTGACCGGTGACGCTGGTATCGGTTCGCGCATAGCTCTCGTTGACGACGATCTTCAGGTTGTGCGTCTGGGCGGCCTTCGCGAACTCGGTGTACCAGCCCTGACCGTAGGCGTCAGAAAAGCCGATAAAGCCCACGCTCTCCACTTTGTTCTGGGCCATCGTGTCGGCAATTGCTCCGGCCATGAGCGAGTCGTTCTGCGGCGTCTTGAAGACCCAAGCGCGCTTGGCGTCGACCGGATCGACGATCTTGGAACTGGCAGCAAGGCTGATCATCGGGGTCTGCAACTCTGCAGCCACGTCGATCATCGCAATGGAATTGGGCGTCACCGAGGAGCCGATCACGACATCGACGTTATCCTCAGAAATCAGCTTTCGGGTATTTTTCACCGCAGTCGTCGTGTCCGAGGCGTCGTCGAGAATGATGTATTGGACCGACTTCCCGCCGATCTCCTTGGGCAGGAGCGCCGCGGTGTTGCGCTGCGGGCCGCCGAGCGACGCCGCCGGCCCGGTGGCCGAGAGCGTGATGCCGACTTTGATCTGGGCCTGCGCCTCGGTGGCTTGCGCGAGCACCCCCGCTAGAGCGAACAGTGCGGCAAGGATTGTTCTTTGCAGTGTCATGTCTTGTCTCCGAATCGATGGAATGGGCCAGCTTCTTTGGCGACCTACCCCCGCCGCAGCCCTCTATGTACCGCGTTCCCGCCGCAAAGACCATCGGGGCCGTCCCGGGGGTGGCCGAGTTGGCACTGCACGCACTGGGCTCTGGCGGCTACTTCCTGGATCACCCTGGGGGCGAACGGTCGGTCGGCCGGTTCAGGGTATCCTGTCGGCCCGGCTCACCCCGGCGCATTACAGCGCTCAAACCGTCAAAATTAGCCCGTTTGTCTCCTTTAGGCCGCGCGCCGGCATGGAGCCGCTAGTAACCGTATAATTCTTATGGGATAAACCTTATCGTTAACATCATAACTTGTCAAACTACCCGATTTCAGCCAGGGATTGCGTCGTATCAGGCGCGGCAGCGACTCGTTTTGGTGCTCGGGTAGGGCCTCAAATGACACGGGAGAACCATCGTGGCGCGGCTTGAAAGTCTAGGGCGATACGAGATCGTATCGGAGCTCGCCCAAGGAGCCATGGGGACCGTCTACAAGGCGATTGACCCCCGGCTGGATCGTACAGTTGCGCTCAAGACCGTGCGACTTGATCCGGCGAGCGCAGACTATCCGGAGTTCCGGGAGAGATTTCACGCCGAGGCCAAGTCGGCGGGGCGTCTATCTCATCCGAACATCGTCACGATCCACGATTTCGGCGAAGTCAACGACGTCGCCTATATCGCGATGGAATACCTGCGCGGCGAGACGCTGCGCGACATGCTCGACCGGCAGCGCTTCTCGGTGCGGCGCGCGGTGCGCTATGCAATGCAGATCGCCGATGGCCTCGCGGCGGCGCACGCAGATGGCGTGGTGCACCGCGACATCAAGCCGGCCAATGTGCTGCGTCTGCCCAATGGGCTTTTGAAGATCACTGATTTCGGCATCGCCCAGTTGCCCACCAGCCAGGTCACCCAGGCGGGGACGTTGCTTGGCACGCCCAAGTACATGTCCCCCGAACAGATGCGCGGCTTGCGGGTAGACCGGCGCTCCGACATCTTCTCCTTGGGCGTGGTGTTCTACGAGATGCTCACGGGCACATTGCCTTTCGGTGGCGCCTCCCTGAGCAGCGTCGCCTATCAGATCGTGCATGATCAGCCCATCCATCCGAGCCGGTGGAATCCCGCGATTCCCGAAGCCTTGATCCGGGTCTTGGCGAAGTGCCTGGAGAAGGATCCGGATGGGCGTTATCAGGGCATTGATGATCTGGCACGCGATCTGCGCCAATACAAGACGCACCCGGTCGCCATGGACGGCGATATCGCCGCCGTATTCCTGCCCCTCGACCCGGCCGCCCAGGCCTTGCAGAGTACTCCGATCACCAAGCCAGTCGACAGCGCAACGCAAGCCTGGTTGTCAGCAACTCTGCCGCTTGACCAGACGCAACCGCTTGAAGCTTTTGAGCCGATCGTTGCCTCGCCACCGGAGGCCAAACGCGCTGCTTTCGTGCCCGTTTCTCGTCCGGTTGGTGCAGCCCTCGTGGCGGGCGCCGCGGCGTTGTTCTGCCTGGGGCTCTATAGCGTTCGGCACAATAACAGCCCCGCTCCAGTCACCGTCCAGACTCAGACGCCAGCGGCGCCTCAAGCGACGTTAGCCTCGGTACCTGCGCCCCCGAGCGTCGTCAGCGAGACCGGCACTACGCTCGCGCCCGTCGAAGTCATTGATCCGCCTGTGGCGGCGGTGATCGCCCCGACGGCCCCGGCCGAGGATCCTGGCGACGCCCTCGGGGATAAGAAAGCGCTCGCCAAGCTGACCCGTAAGCCCAAGGCCGCTCCACCGAGCCCGGCCATCGAAACCTCCCCGATCGTGCTCTCCGAGCCCGCCGTCAGGGTACTGCCTGCTGCACCGGTCGCATCTCCCGGGCCGAGCCCTGAGGAACTGGCGGCAAGAAAGAAGGCGCAAGACGCGGCGGCCTTCAAGCTGTCTCTCCAGAAAGAACGCGACTGCCTCGTCTCGAATCGCTGCGAATGATGCATCGGGCGACTGGGTCGCCAGACGCGGCGCGAGGCCACCTGCCATGGCCGATTTCGACTTCGATCTAATCACGATTGGCGCAGGTTCAGGCGGAGTGCGCGCCGCGCGCATGTCGGCCAACCATGGTGCACGCGTGGCGATCATGGAATCGGGCGCCTTGGGTGGAACCTGCGTGAACGTCGGCTGCATTCCGAAGAAGCTGCTCTCTTACGCGGCACACTATCGGGAAGACTTCGAAGACGCGAGCGGCTACGGGTGGGACGTCGCTCCCCGCCGGTTCGACTGGCCAAGCCTCATCGCCGCAAAGGATGCAGAGATCCGCAGGCTCAACGGCATCTACGAGGGAGTGCTGCGCGATGCCGGGGTGGAGATATTCGCGGGACGCGCGCGCCTCGTCGGACCGCACGAGGTGGCGCTGGGTGGCAAGACGCACAGTGCGCGCCACATCCTCATCGCCACCGGAGGCCATCCCGTACGGGCAACGCTCCCCGGCGGGGAACAGATGATCACCTCCGAGGACGCGTTCCACCTCAAGCAACTGCCCGCCTCTGCGGTCGTCTACGGGGCCGGCTATATCGCCGTGGAATTCGCCTCCATCTTCAACGGACTCGGGGTGGAGACTCACCTCGTCTATCGCGCTGATCGACTGCTGCGCGGCTTCGATGGCGAAATCGGTCCGCTTCTGGCCGAGGAGATGTCGCGCAAGGGCGTCAATCTGCACCCGTCGTGCCGGATCGAGCGTATCGTCCCCGGGGAGATCAAACAGGTGATACTGTCCGATAAGACCGTTCTCGCCGCAGGCTGCGTGCTGGCCGCCACCGGTCGGGCACCCAACTCGGCCAACCTGGGGCTCGAAGAACTGGGCGTGCAAACGGGAGAGCATGGCGCGATCCAGGTCGATGACACATACACCACCAACCTGCCCTCGATTCACGCCATCGGCGACGTCACGGACCGCATCCAGTTGACGCCGGTCGCGCTGGCCGAGGGGATGGCCTTTGCCGACCACTGGTTCGGCAAGGGGCTGCGCACAGTCTCCTACGAAAACGTGCCCACTGCGGTGTTCAGCCACCCCCATGTCGCCTGCGTCGGGCTGAGCGAAGAGGCGGCGCGGATGAGGGGGGCCGTACGCATCTTCAAGAGCAGCTTTCGCGCCTTGCGGCACACCTTGTCCGGGCGCGGCGAACGCACGTTCATGAAGCTCGTCGTCGATGCCCAGAGCGACCGGGTGTTGGGGGCACACATGATCGGGCCTGACGCCGGCGAAGTGCTCCAGGGATTCGCCGTCGCGCTCAACTGTGGGGCGACCAAGGCCCAGTTCGATGCCACCATCGGCATTCATCCGACCGTTGCCGAAGAGTTCCTGACGATGCGCACGCCAGCCTCCTAGTCAGGCTTCCGTCGCCTCCAGCAGGGGCGGGGTTTATAGGTTACGTTACGGGTTTCATGCTCGGCGCTGGTCCCGGCAACTCCTGTCAGCAGGGTGGGAGGCCCCGAAGGCAACCCGCCCGATTCAAAGTGATGATGAAGCTCTACTACGCTCCCGGCAGCTGCTCGCTTGCCGCCCATCTCGTCTTGCTCGAGACCGGCCTGCCTTTCGAACTTGACCGGGTCGACCTCGCGACGCGGCGGACTGAATCCGGCCAGAACTATCTCGAGATCAACCCCCCGGGCTATGTGCCCACCCTGGAGTTGAGCGACGGTCAAAGGGTGACTGAGGTACCGGTGATCCTGCAGTATCTGGGCGATCACGCACCCAAAGGAGGGCTCGTACCGCCCGCGGGCAGCATGGAACGCTATCGCATCCAGTCCTGGCTGAATTTCATTACGTCCGAGATCCACAAGGGCTTTGGTCCGCTGTTCGCCGACGACACACCGATTCACTACCGGCCGGCACTGAAGGATCGGCTGCGCCAACGCTTTGGCCATATCGCCGCACAACTCAACCAGACGCCTTATCTGATGGGTGAAGAGTTCTCCATCGTAGACCCCCACCTGTGGGTCATGATCAAATGGACCCGAATGGTCGGCATCGATCCCGATCAGTGGCCTTCCCTGGTGGCCTTCGAGACCCAGATTGGCGCTCGACCCGCCACACGGCAGGCGCTGCGGACCGAGGATCTGACCTGGTAAGGCGCCGCCGATCGCCCCGTGTATGGCCACCACCTGAATCTCGGTCCCCGACAATGATCTCGAATCTGTTTTCCGGCAAGAGTGTGCTCACCACCCAGAACCACCCCGACATGAACTGGCGATCGCCCACCACGCGCAGACGCTTTAGCGGGGATTGCTCGCGCGGCCTGCCGAGCCGGTCCTGGAGCCTCGACGGCACGGCTGCCCATGCAACGCAGCTTCGGCATACGGCTTTTGGCGGCTTCCTGGCCAGCAACCTCGTTGCGGGCGGGACGATGCCGTTCTAAGGAGCCTAGGCGATCCCTTAGCCAAGCCGCGTTGAGCGCCACTCTCGACTATCTCGAGCCGGTCCCACCATGCCCTTCCCGCCCGTCCAGTGGTCACTGCTCTACCTCATCAGCGAGTGGCTCGTGCGCATCGTGATGTTGATTTACGTGCCTCAAAGGCGCAGCCCCTCGGCGGCGCGCGCGTGGCTCTTGCTGATCTTCTTTCTACCGCTTCCAGGTGTCATCCTCTATGCCCTGGTCGGGCGCATCTATGTGCCCAAGCGGCGCATCGCGCTGCAGCGGCAGGCCTCGCGACTGATTCGGTCCGTGCAGAACCGCATGCCTCCTCAGTTGGGTCCGGATGTGGCAGCCCTGCCGGTTGCGGTCGAGGCCGCGGTCCATCTGGCGACCGGTCTGGGCGATTTTGAGGCGACACGTGGCAATACGATCGAGATCCTGCATGGTTACGACCTGCCTATGGAAAGGCTCATCGAGGATCTGCGAGCCGCACAACTGAGCATCCATCTGCTCTATTACATCTTCGAGGACGATAAGACCGGCCGCTGGGTCACCGAGGTTCTGATCGAGGCGGCGCGGCGCGGGGTGCGCTGCAGGGTTCTGATGGACGCGGTCGGATCGCGCAGCGGCTTACGCGGCTTAGCGCCGCTTCTCGAGGCGGCCGGCATCGAAGTTCACGCCCTCCTTCCTGTCGGCTTGTTTCGCCGCAATGTGGCCCGCTTCGATTTGCGCAACCACCGGAAAATCGTCGTCATCGACGGTTGCATCGGCTACACGGGATCTCAGAACATCGTGGATGGGACTTTCATTCCGGGACTGCGCAACGAGGAGCTCGTCGTACGCGCCGTAGGCCCGGTCGTCACCCAGTTGCAGTTTGTCTTTCTCGCGGACTGGTATTTTGAGACCAACGAGCTGCCCACGGGCCCTGAGATCCTGCCCGGGCAGTCGAGCGAGAGCGGAACGATCGCGCAGGTGCTCCCCAGTGGACCGGGATATGGGCGCGAGAACACCAAGGAGCTGATGATCTCGCTCATCTATGCAGCCCATCGGGAGGTCGTCATCGCGACGCCGTATTTCGTGCCCGACGAGCCCTTCCTCGAGGCAGTGCTCGCCGCGGCGCGGCGCGGCATCACGGTACGGTTCATCCTGCCCGAGCGCTCGAATCAGCGGGTCACCCACTGGGCCCAGCAATCCTACTATGCGCAACTGTTGGCCGCTGGCGTGCAGATCCACCTCTACCGGAAGGGATTCCTGCACGCCAAATTCATGACCATCGATTGCGAGGTGTCCCTGATCGGCTCGACCAACATGGATATACGATCGTTTGCCTTGAATGCGGAGGTCAGCCTGCTCGCCTATGGTCCGGACGTCGTGCAGCGCTTGAATGCGATCTCGCAGGGCTATATCGAGACGGCGAACTCGCTCAGTGCTGCAGCGTGGTCGCGTCGGCCGCTTGCGCGCCGGCTACAGCAGAACATCGCCAGGCTCGCCGATTCGCTACTTTAGGCGTGCGGCAGCACGCTGCCCAGATCCCAGATGAGACCCACCATCAAGCCCAGTCCCTCTCGCGCGACGCCAGAGAGCAGGTGTTCGTTGGCCGCATGCTGACAGCAACCGGGATAGGAGTGCGGGATCCAGATGGTGGGCATGCCGAGGATGTCGGCGAAACAGTCGTTGGGCAGCGAGCCTCCCAGATTCGGCAGGATCGCCGGACGACTGCCGGTGCTGGCTTCTATCGAGTGGGCAATCAACCCGACCCAGGGGTCTTGTGGATCAAGGCGCGTGGCTGGAAACAGGGCGTCGCGGCTGGCCCGAACCGTCACCATCGGGAAGCCGTGCGCAACGAGGTGGGAGCGTACCGCCTTCTCGAAGCCTGCGGGATCGAGTCCCACGACAAAGCGCAGTTGCAGATGGGCCTTGGCCGTGCCCGGAATCGCGTTGACGGGAGCTTCACAATTACCGCAGCCTAAGGCGAGGACTTCAAGTGTGTTCCAGCCAAAGACGCGCTCGGCAGCGCTGAGGCCCGGTTCGCCCCAGGAAGCATCGACCGGCGGGCCTTCGAGCGTGCTCAGGTCGAGTAGCGCAAGGGCCTCGCGCACCGACTCGGGAATCGGTCCCGGTCGCAATGGCGGAACTTGGATCACGCCCCTTGCATCCACGAGGCTTGTGATCGCGTGGGCGAGAATCGTACCCGGGTTGGCCAGGAGCCCTCCCCAGTTGCCCGAGTGATGCCCCCCTTCGCGCAGACTCACCTCGAGCTCGAAGTTAAAGGCGCCGCGCGACCCGAGAAACAACGTGGGCTGCGAGGCCGTGAGCCTCGGGCCGTCAGAAGCGATGAACACGTCGCCCCGCAAGGCGTCGCGTTCCCGCTCGCAGAGTGCGCGTAACCCTGGGGATCCGACTTCTTCGCCCATCTCAAAGAGAATCCGCACGTTCACGCCAAGTCGACCGCGAGCCTTGAGAACCTGCGCCAGTGCCGCCAGGTTGATCGTATGCTGACCCTTGTTGTCAGCGGCACCCCGCCCGTACCAGCGCTCGCCGCGCTTCGCCAGGGTCCATGGGGACAGGCCGGAGGACCATTGGCTCGCATAGCCCCGCACCACATCGCCATGCCCATAGAGAAGAACCGTGGTTTGACGTGCATCCTCGAACCGTTCGGCGAGTAAGAAGGGAGGACCCCCCGATTCAGGGTTCTCCACGACGCGCACCTCAAAACCCATGGCCAGCAGATCCGGCCTCAGGTCCTCCTGCAGATAGGCGAGAAGATGCTCACCGTCGCCCGGCTCTTGACTCTGCGTCGGACGGGCGACGCGGCGGGCGAGAACGTCGAAGAGGGCTCCGCTGTCAAACCAGTCGAGAGCTTCCTGCACAGCGCGGTGGCGCGATTCCATAGGGGGAAGAACAAGACAGCGCTACAGTTCGGACGTCCATTCTAGCCTCCCGCCTGGCCCGAGTGCAGCTTGGCCTTGCTACTCCAAGGGATCCGGGCGGCCTGCCAGGCGCGCTGTCTCGGCCGCGAAGGCCCGGTAGAGCGACGCCAGCTGCGGATCGGCGCTTTGCAATGCCGCATACTGGCGCTGCACCAGTTCGGCATCGCCACGGACGATCGGTCCTGAAAGAGCAGCTTGCGGTCCGTGCTGCAGCAGATTCTCAAGGGTCTGTCGGGCCAGGGGTCCGAGCATCACCAGCCCGAGGGCGCGGTCGATCCCAGCCAGGTCATAGACCTCGAGGGCGCGTGCAAGGAGCGTCACGAGATAGTTCGAGCCCATCACGGCGCCCGCGTGATACAGGATCTTCTGGTCTGGCTCGATCCGCACTACACGTCCCCCGATCGCAGAGAACGCTCGGCTCGTTGCTCGGACGGCGCGCTCGTCACCCTCGATCGCACACATGACCCCCGCGAATTCGGCAGCGCTTAAGGGCTTGTCGGTAAAGCTCATGATCGGATGAACACTGGCCACCGATGCGCCACAGCCTCGCGCGGGACCGAGCAGTGCCGAGGATTCCGCGCCGCTGCAATGAAAGACGATCGCGTTCGAGTCGACCACTCCGGTCTTGGCGAGTTCGGCCACGGCCTGCGACAAAGCCCGATCGGGTGTCGCGATCAGAAAGAGATCGGCTGGCTCGAGCAGGCGGTAGTCAGTCAGGGGACGCCCGCCACCGATCGAAGCGACTGCCGCCTGGCTGGTCTGGGCGTGGCAGCTCAAGACATCGACGATCCGCAGGGTACCCGAGAGCGACCAGAGACGACCCAGGCCCCTTGCAAGTCGGCCCGCGCCGATCAGGGTCAGCCGCGGCATCAAGGCTGCCCCCGCCTGAACCGGGACGTGCGCGCGGCCAGGGTAACCATTAAGCCCCTAACGGCGCAGCAAAGAATAGACCAGAGTGGCCTGGGCACAGAGTTTGCCGGACTGTGCGCCAGTCAAGCGCGCCTCGCCGAACGCAATGGTCTTGCCCAATTTGGTGATCTCGACCCCAATCAGTGCATCCTCATCGGTCAGAGCAGCCAGAAAGTTCGAATTCATGTTGACGGTCGCCATCTCAACGAACTCGCCCAGCGCTTCCGCAACGGCGAGCACCATGGCCGTGTCGGCGGCAGCCATGATCGCCTGGCCACAGAGAATGCCGCCGATTCGGCACAGCTCGGCGCGTCTGACAAGGCGCAGTACGATCGGTCCGGTACTGTGGATCTCCAGGCGCAAATCCTGAACCCAGGGAGCGAACTTGTCCTCGAGAAGCGCGCGCGCCTTTTCGGTGAAGTCAGGCGGTTCTGCAGCTCCGGCGCTCATGATCGTGCCCCCTCGTTCGTGGAGGCCTGATTCTAGGCGGCTCCTGCGTCGGGGGCAACGCGGCGTTCTAGCCGGCCTGGAACGCCGGTTCGGTCAGCGCGACGCACCCCAGCGCAGCCAGGCACTCCTTGAGCGCCGGCACGAGCGGCGTGTGGGGCTCAGAACCGATCAATCGGATCAGCTTATGGTTGTCCAGGCGTAAGGGGCGCTGCCAGAGGTAACGCATCTCGAGGACCTCCCGAAACACAACGACGAAGGGCGAACCTCCTTGAACCATCCACCAGGGGAAGGCTTTGATGGGCACGTGCGGATCCGCGACCGCCGCACGAATGGCCTCGCAGAAGACCCGGCCCTCCTCGACCCAGTGACCTCCGAAGTGGAACACATCGAAGTCGGGTAGCCCCGGCTCGAGTTCAGCCAGGCGAGCGATTGTCTGGGCAAGGTCCGGCAGGTAGGCGAACGCGTGACCGACTTCGAGTGGTCCGGGATAGGTGATCGCCCGGACCGGGCGGCCTGGCTTGACGATGCCTTGCGCAAGCCACGACCGGGGCTGGGTTGGCCCGAAGTAATCCCCCGCCCGCACGACCAAGCTGCGCACTGCCCGGCGTCTGGCGGCATCCTTCAGGAGCACCTCCATTTCGCAGCGGATGCGGCCTTTCCGCGTGGATGGATTTTGCGGGGCTGATTCGTCGATGATTGCGCCAGCGTCGGCCCCGAAGTTATAGATATTCCCTGGAAAGATGAGGCGCGCCCCCGACCGATCTGCCGCCTCGATTGCGTTCTTGAGCATCGGCAGCGCCCAGCGCCTCCAGTTCCGGTACTGCGGTGGGTTGACTCCGTGAAAGAGAATCTTGGCGCCGCGCGCGGCCTGGCACAGCGCGTCCTGATCCAGTGCGTCTGCGGTCACCCACTCGAGCGCCGCGGGATCCAGATAATCTGCGGCAAGCCTGCGCCCGCGTAGCGGCTCGCGATGCAGGGTCCGCACCCGCCAGCCGCGCGCGAGCAGCGCCTGAGCGACGGCACCTCCCACTCCTCCCGTCAGCCCAGTGACGAGGGCCAGTGGGGATTCTTTGCGTTCTTCGGTATTCATGACATTCTCCAAAAATGAAATAGATGACTTAGTCTACCGACGAGAATCCCGTTACAGTAGCTACCGGCTCGCAAAACCGCTTTTCATTTCTGGAGACCCTGACCCATGGTCGCTCCCCTTGACTGGAACCTTTATCGCACCTTTCTGGCAGTCGCCCAGACCGGATCCCTGTCTGCGGCAGCTCGGGCCTTGAACAGCTCTGCCGCCACCGTCGGCCGGCAAATCGAGGCGATCGAAAGCGGCCTGGCCTTGACGCTGTTCACCCGATCCCCAAGTGGGCTCGTGCCAACCGCCGAGGCCATCGATCTCGTGCCGCATGCGCGCGCGATGGCCGCCGCCGCCGCGGCACTCGCAAGGTCGGTGGCACAGGGCCAGGACGCGTTGGCGGGCGTCGTGCGAATCACGGCCAGCGAAATCATGGGAGCCGAGGTGCTGCCGCCGATTCTTGGTCGATTTCGTCAGCGTTATCCGGGAGTGGCGCTCGAACTGGTCTTGAACAACCGCACCGAGGACTTGCTGCGCCGAGACGCCGATATCGCAGTACGCATGACCGAACCCGCCCAGGGCGCACTGCTGGCCCGGCGCATCGGCCAGACTGAAATCGGCCTTTATGCCCATCAAGACTACTTGAGGGAGCATGGGTTGCCCGAGACTCTCGCGGCGCTGCCCTCGCACTCGCTCATCGGCTACGACCGGGACCCGATCGCGGTGCGCATGGCTGCAGCGGGCGGGATCGAAGTCGATCGGGACGTCTTTAGGCTGCGCTCTGACAGCGATCTCGCCCAGCTCGCGCTGGTGCGCGCCGGTTGTGGCATCGGTGGCTGTCAGACCATGATTGCCGGCCGTGAATCAGGGCTCGTTCGCGTCTTGCCCGCAGAGATCCGCTTTAGGCTACCGGTGTGGCTGGTCATGCATAGCGACCAGCGCCGCGTGCCCCGTATTCGCAGTGCATTTGATCATCTCGCCAGCGAACTCGGTGCGTTTCTGGCCAGCGCACAGCCATCGGAGAAGTCCACAAGTGGCGTGCCACGCGCGCGCCCGGCTGGCTCGCCGGTTCCAGCGCCCCCGGGGAGGAGTAAGCGCGCCGGGTCGCGCGCGGGCCGCAAGCACAGGCCGTAAGGTCGGGCGCGCAAGCTTTTTCGCGCACATCGGGGCACAATGAGGCAGGCCGCAGTCGCCCTACGCATCCGAAGCCGCGCCGCGCTCGTATTGATAGGGGTAAAGCGGTTGGCCGATCAGGCCTGACCCATTCTTGATGCGATTCATGCACCCCCTCATCGTTCTCGGTATCGGCTTTGTGATCCTTTCGTTCGTGTTCGTCCTTGTGTGGGCGGTGCAGCTGCGGACCCAAAACGCCGGTATGGTCGACCCTGTCTGGTCCTGGTCGCTCGGCTTCCTGGGCGTGCTGTATGGGGTTCTGGGTACCGGGGAGACCACCTCGCGCGTCTTGGTGGCCCTGCTCGCCGGATCCTGGGGCCTGCGCCTGGGCGGCCACCTGTGGCTACGCAACTATGGCAAGCCCGAGGATGGGCGCTACCGGCGTTTCCGCGAGCAATGGGGGGCCAGCGCGAACCGCAACATGTTCTGGTTCTTCCAGTTCCAAGTCGTGTTGGCCGTGCTGCTTTCGCTGGGCTTTATCGTCGTCGCGTATCGGACGAGCGCCCCACCCCTTTGGGCGACGGGCGCGGCAATTCTGGTGTGGGCCGCCTCGGTGGTCGGCGAAGCTCTGGCCGACTGGCAACTCGAACGCTTCAAGAAAGACCCACAAAACCGCGGCAAGGTCTGTCGCGCTGGACTGTGGCGGTATTCGCGCCATCCCAACTATTTCTTTGAGTGCCTGCATTGGCCGACCTATATCCTCCTGGGTATCGGCAGCCCCTGGGTCGCACTGACCCTCGTTCCGCCAGCCGTGATGTGGTTCTTGCTGCTGAAGGTCTCGGGTATTCCCCTGACCGAGCAGCAGACGGCCAAGACTCGTCCGGAATATGCCGACTACATCCGCACGACCAGTGCCTTCATTCCCTGGCCGCCTAAGGCCGTCCGTCCTCAACCTTGAGTCAATCTGGCTCGGAGCTTAACCGTGTCGTCTTCCTCTGTACCGACTGAACCCCTGGCGCCACCGGCGCGCGTGACCAGCCTCATCGACTTGTGCGAGCGGGGCTACATTCCCGATGCCCTGGCACGGCTGGGTATGCGGCGCCTCATTGCCGAACGCCTCGCCACCGAAAACCGGGGCGGCCCCGAAGCCGCGAGCCGGCGACTCGCGTTGCTTGTGGCTGAATTGCGCGCCAGTCCGATCGCCATTGAGGCGCATCAGGCCAATTCCCAGCACTACGAGGTGCCCGCCGAGTTCTTTCATCTGCACCTGGGTCCTTGCCTGAAGTACTCGAGCTGCCTCTACCCGAAGGGCACGGAGTCCCTCGCCGAGGCTGAACAGGCGATGCTCGAGGTGGTCAGCACGCGCGCGGGCCTCGCCAACGGCCAACGCATCCTCGACCTCGGATGCGGCTGGGGCTCGCTTTCGCTCTGGCTGGCACAGCGCTTTCCGGACTCGCAGATCGTCGGCCTGTCCAACTCGCGCGGACAGCGCCAGTTCATCCTGGACGAGGCCCAGGCTAGAGGTCTGACCAATCTGGAGATCGTGACCGGCAACATCGCCGAATTCGACTTCCCGAGCAATGGGCGGACGGCCGGGTTCGACCGCATCGTCTCGATAGAGATGTTCGAGCACATGAAGAACTACGGCGCGCTGCTGGCCAAGCTTGCCCGCTGGATGCGTGCCGACGCACGGCTATTCGTTCACATCTTTGCCCATCGGACCTTGGCCTACCACTTCGAGGAGAAGGACCGCTCGGACTGGATGACACGATATTTTTTCGCAGGGGGCATCATGCCCTCGCAGAACCTGCTGCTGCATTTCCAGGACCACGTGCAGATACTGGACACCTGGTGGGTCGACGGGCGTCACTATGAGCGTACGGCCAACGACTGGCTCGCAAGCCTGGATCGCAGGCGCGCGTCCATCCTGGAGATCTTTCGGTCCCGCTACGGCACCGACGAGGCGTTCATCTGGCTCAATCGCTGGCGCATGTTCTATATGGCGGTCGCCGAACTCTTCGGCTACCGCGAGGGTCAGGAATGGGGCGTGGGGCACTACCTGTTTGCCAAGCGCGACATCGCTTAAGCGGCGGCGGCTAGCTAGAGAAAGGCCCCATCGACCTGGATGATGGTGCGCAGTACGAACAGACCACACAAGACCAGCAAGGGCCCGAGCACTGCGGCTAAGACCGTCACAAGACTGGGACGCTTGACCGCCTCGCCATACCGGTTCGGGCTTGAAGACCCTGGGAAGAACCACAGGTAGGGGACTGCGACGACCAAGTAGAGCACGACCCCGAGATAGGGCACCGCGAAGGCCAGCGACCACCACGGACTGGCGTCGAGGTCGCGCAGGCGGCGCGCCGAGAGGACTGCCACGACGAGGATGCATACGTAACCGGCCAGTTGCGCGGTGAGCACGAGGCCAGCACGCGACACAAGACCCGCCCGCGTGGCCTGAACGTGAAACAAGATCACGGTGCCACAGAACCAGAGAATGGCGGCCGAGACAAGGGCAACGTAGGTAGCCCGTCCCATCCGCGCTCCGGCCCGCCTGCGCAGCGACGTCATCGGGTCCGATCGCGCAAAGGAGCGCTCACTGAACAGCAACGCCAGCCTCGGCCAGCGGCAAGAGCGCATGTTCGGTCGGCTCGATCCCGACGAAGCCGTGCGCGATATAGACCGCTTGCCCGGCGGGGCTGTCGAGAAACTCCAGAAAACGCCGCGCCAGCGCGGCATGGCCCGCGGTGTCGAGGATCCCGGCATAGTAGGTCGCCACGTTTCTGCCACTCTGGGCCCCGGGCAGAGCTACGCCTTCGACCGGATCGTGCTGGCGTCGCGCCTGCTCAACCTCGGTTCTCCACACCAGGGCTACGTCGGCCTCGCCCTGCAGCAGGCGCGCCAGGGACTCGCGATGATGGACGGCTGTGAAGTGAACGTGACCTTGCCGGTCGCAGTCGCGACAGGGCGGCTCGCCGCCCAGTTCGCCCCAGATCCCCAAGCCCTTGAGAATCGGCTCCCCGTAATCCTTCATGATGCCTTCGTCGAGCGCGTTGGGGAGCACGACGCGCAGGTCCGGGCGAACCAGGTCGCGCAGGTCCCGAACCCGCTTCGGGTTGCCGGCACGGACCATCAATTGCATCTCGTTATGGGCGTAAGCGACATACTCGCGGATGAGCCCTGTATCCTGCAGCGCGGTGGTGGTGACCGACCCGTAGATGTCGGGCCGGCCCGGATAGGCGTGGCCCCGAAAAGTCCAACCGCCTGCCTGGACGGCCCGCAACTCGAGTTCCGGCGGCAAGGTGATCACTCCGATCGCCACACCCGGATAGAGCCGCTGGAACGCCGCGACCAGGTCAGGAACGGCGACAAACTGATTTCCGGCCCACCAGACCACGAGATCGGCACGTGTCTGCATGGCCGCCAGCGCCTGTTCTCCCTCCTCGCGCAAACCCTTGCCGCTATAGAAAGTAAGATCATGGGTATTGCCTGCCGGAGCGACCTCTAGACTTGCTCCGTGAGCGAGTCCCCCGTGAACCAGGAGGCACAAAGCCCAGCCAGCCAGCCGGGCCCGGCGGGGGAAATTCATTTCACGCACCGAGCGCGCTGGCCGTAGGCAGGAATGGGGGAGGAAAACGGGAGAGTGATAGCGGGCACCATAGAGGCATGTTATATCAACGGCTTACCCGCCAGCGCAAGACCATGACCACTCCCTTTGTTCACAGCTACACCGTCGAATCCGCCGAGGCGCGGGGCGCGAGGGCCCTGTTTTCGAGACCCGCGCGAGGCTTCGGGGCCCGTTGGACCGTCCCGATGCTAGGCTGGTTTGGTTGGGCCTGCGCCACGGCATATGTGGTACGCGCCCAACAAAGCGAGATGATTGCAGGTCCACTGCTGCTCACCTTCGGGGTCGTTCTGGGATTGGGCTTTGCCGTCCTGATCCGCAGTGGAGCATCCGGATTGCGCCCCTCGGTCCTGCCACTGGGCATCCTCGAAGGCGCGAGCACCGTAGGGGTCGATGAGACGGAAATCCGCTTGGATCAGGCAGGGCGGTCGGGGGCGATCGCCCTGCAGGCAATCCGTCGGATCGAGACCGGCCCCGAAGGACAGGTTCTTTACAGCGAGTCCGAAGCCCTGCTCTGGCTGCCCCCCGGGGCCTTCCCCGCCGAGATGGCGCGCGCATTCTCCAGCGCGGTTCTCGCGGGCGCCGCGGGCACTCGAGCGTCTGTGGCGAGCGCAAGCTCCTCTCGCGGGTTCTGGTCAGGCTACTTGCGCAATCTTTGGTACGGATTGCGCGCAGCCGGCTTTGTCCCGCCGCTTCGTGGCGCAATCGATGACCGCCCCAGGCAGTGGATCGCGCTGGCGGCGACCCTCGTTGCGGTCAACGTCTGCCTGCAGTACTGGTCACTAGGCCCTGAGTCAGAGTTCAATCTTGCAGCGCTGCCGGGCGTTCTGTTTGTCATTCCGGTTCTGCTCCTTGCCGCGTGGAGCGCGGGCGCCTTGGCGGGTGCGCCCGGACGGAGTGCAGAAAGCGTCACACTCGGACTGGCCGCATCGCTCTATTGCGAGCCGGCAAGTCGCCTCCTTGCAGAGCAGCCGCGCGTCGTCGCGGCGCTGGCTCGCCTTGTTCCTGAAGATGGGCTCGCCTATGCGCTCAATGCAGCCTGGCTCGGGCTGGCATTCGCGTTTGCCTTGTGGCTGAGGCTGCGTCCGAAGCCCACTCGGGCGGTACTCGCATGCGTCAGCTGCGCCTTGATCCTGGCCGTTCCGTTAGCGGTCGTACCTTACGACGACGCGTTTTGGACTTCACCGGCCAGTGGCGACGAGTCCGCCCGCGCATCCGATACCCCGCAAGAGGAAGACCCTAGTCCGCAGGCCGGCGAGGAGCGCCTCTATCGGGAACCGGCCGTCCTGAACGCTGCGCTCGCACGACTTGCCCCGCCCCGCGCAGACCGCGTCAACCTCTACTTCGTGGGCTTCGCCGGAACCTCGACCCAGGACGTCTTCATGAAAGAGGTGCACAGCATCGGCAGACTCTTTTCCGAACGCTTTCAGAGTGCCAGCCATTCGCTCATGCTCGTGAACAATCCGGCAACCCTCGATGTAGAGCCGATGGCGACCCGCACTGCATTGGCCAGTGCCCTGGCACGGATCGGATCGGTCATGGATCCCAAGCGGGACATCCTTTTCTTGTATATGACCTCGCATGGCAGCCCCGACCATCGCTTTTCGGTGTCGTTCCCGCCCTTCCCGCTGGAAGACATCCAACCCGAGGATCTGCGCACGATGCTTGACGAGGCCGGAATCCAGAACCGCGTAATCGTCGTATCCGCATGCTATTCGGGTGGTTTCATCGAGCCGCTGAAGACCGACTCCTCGCTCATCATGACGGCGGCGGCGGCTGATCGCTCCTCGTTTGGCTGTTCGAGCGAGGAGAACTTCACTTATTTCGGACGAGCTTACTTCGACGAGGCCCTGCGTTCGACGAATTCCTTCGTCGAGGCATTTCGGATCGCCGCACCCCGGATCGCCCAGCGCGAATCCCGGCAGGGCTTCTTGCCGTCCGAGCCGCAGATCTTCGTTGGCCCCCAGATCCGGCCCATCTTGGAGCGCTTCGAGCATCAACTCGCGCCGCAGCGCGCCCTCGCCAACGCCCTACCTTGACCTGGCGGCACATCCTTGGGACCTAGCGTAACCCCGGCTCTGCGATGCGCCCACCGATGACTCCGTCCTCGGCGACGATCTTTTGGGCGGCGCGATAACCCCACCAGGCGGCTTCCTCGAACACCGACAATCCCGATAGATCCGAGTGGGCGAACAGGATCGGTCCCGAGCCTGCACGTAGCGCGAGTCGACCTGGGTTAGACAGGAACCCGGGTTGAGGAGTCGCCATCGCATGCGCGCGTACAGTGATCTCGACCTGTGTGACGCAAGGAGCAAACTTCCATCCGTAAGCGAGGCGCAAATCCGCCGCGGCGGCCTCGAGCAACTGCTCGGCACTCGCATTTTCCAGCCAGCGCCGTGCCGCGGTCGGCTCAAGATCCGAGAGCGCGTGGTAGGCAGAAAATACCGTATGCTCGGGTCGGCTCTGCCGAATCGCCTCATGGGTCGACACGACGTAGCCCAGCCCAGGCTCGTCGTAGATGACGTTGTCCCAGGCAAGCGGGGCGCCGTCGCGCTCCTCGGGGAATGCGCGCATGAGGAAGTTAGAGACCAGCCATGGCGCATAGCGCGGCAGATCACGCGCCGCCTCGAATCCGAGGGCAGGCAGGTCCGCAACGATCTGGCTGGCCACGAAAAGGGGTAGGGCGAGGATGGCCCGCCGGGCCTTGACTGTGTAGGAACGTACTGCGCCGTTCTCCACGACGAAACACAACGCCTCGACCCCAGCCGGCCCCCGGGTCACCCGAGCGGCAGTACCGACTTCCAGTCGTGCGCCGATCCCGCTCGCCGCGCGCAACCCTTCGGCCAGCGCTTCGAGCCCCTCTGGCCAGGTGAGGACGGCACCGCGCTGGGCATTCTCGGCCTGCCCACCCCTGGCGCAGAAATAATGAAGGCCCGCCCAGGCGGAGATCTCGCCGGGATGGCGTCCGTAGTCGTCACGACAGCAGTAGTCGAGATACCAGCGCAGTGCTGGCGAGCGAAAACCCTCCTCGTCCAGCCAGGCGTGAAACGACTGCTGATCAAGCCGAGTCCACGCCGGATCCTGAGAGGACAATTCGAGCGGCACGACAAAAACCCGGCGGCCGTCATTGCCGCGCTGCGTCGTGAGCCGATCGATCAACGCGTAAAAGCGCTCGCGCTCCTTGGCCTCTGGTTCTGGCAGATCGAAAAGGGGCTCGTAGCCGTCTTCCCAGCGTCCACGGTAGAGCACCCGTTCGCCCGGTGCGTGCAGCAGGTAGCGTTCATCGTAGTAGGGCGTCTCGGCAAAGGGGTTGCGCAGGATCACGCCCAGATCGAAGAGCATCTCGCGGATGTGCGTCGACTCCATTGGCGGTAACGGCAGATAATGGGCCCCCGTCGGGTAGCGCAGAATCTCATTGGGGGTCTCGAAGCGGCCACCTGCCGCGTTGCCGTAGAGCTCAGGTCCCGCGACCATGATGACATCGTCGCGCCCCTCTTTGTGAAGCTTCCAGGCCGCTGTAAGGCCGGCTATACCCGAGCCGAGAATGAGGATGTCGGCCTCGATTGTCCGCTCCGGTTCGGGCAGTGTCTTGTGGTCCCGCAGCAGATGTCCTTCCTGCCGACCCGGATAGCGCGTCGCCGTCGCGATCTGCTGCCATCGCCAGAAGGCAGCGCCCGTGACACCCGTGGCGCCCAGGACGCCCGCGCCCAGGAGGAAGGTACGTCGGTCCATCAGCGGATCACTTGGTGCCAGTCCTGGTCGAAATAGCGCACAAGCGATTGGTTGTTCAGATGATTCGCCTCGACGACGGGATGCGGCATGTCCGGTGGAAAGGCGAACATTTCGCGAGTGACCTCGGCATTGAGGAACTCCATCGGCAAAGCGTAGTGCACGGGCGGCTCGTAGGACAGTTCCCGCGTCGCAAGAATGAAGCCCCACTCGCCGAAAGAGGGCACGTAGACGTGGTAGGGGTGAGTCTGAAAGCCGGCTTCCTTAAGGGTGGCGTCAATCGACCAGTAGGCATGCGGTGCGAAATAGGGAGAAGTGGATTGAATCACGGCGATTCCATGCGCAGATAGGCTCTTGCGCACAAGGCTATAGAACGGTACCGAGTAGAGCTTGCCCAGCGCAAAGCTCGAGGGATCGGGAAAATCCACGAATACCGCGTCGAAGCTCGCGGCATTCTCTGCGATCCATAAGGCTGCATCGGCGTTGATGACGTGCACCCGCGGGTCGTGAAACGACTCGTGATTGAGTGCTACCAAGGGGGGTGAGCTCGAGAACAACGAGGTCATCTCCGGGTCAAGGTCGACCAGGGTGACGCTCTGAACTCCGGGATAGCGCAGAATTTCCCGAAGTGCCAGGCCATCGCCACCTCCCAATACGAGAACGGTGCGTGCCCAAGGGAGTGCCGCGAGGGCAGGATGGACCAGCGCCTCATGATAGCGATGCTCATCGCGCGAGGAAAACTGCAGATTGCCGTTGATGTAAAGACGGAGATCGTCCTTCCATCGGGTGATGACGAGTCGCTGGTAAGGGGTCGTGACCGCATGCACGATCTCGTCGCCGAACAGGCCGCGCTCGCCCCAGTAGGTCAGGCGGTCCGAGGCGGCCAGACCGAAGCCCAGCAAGGCAAAGACCATCGCCGCACGCAGCAGGCGTCCGCGGGCTCGCGGGATATCGCCTCGAAAGTGATAGAGCGTCCAGACCGCGACGGCTACGTTGAGCATGCCAAAGAGGAAGCCCGTGCGGGAGAGGCCCAGATGCGGGGCCAACACGAGGGGAAAGAGCAGGGAGACCGCAAGTGCCCCAAGATAGTCGAACGTCAGGACCCGGCTGACGAGCTCGGCGAAGTGCGCCCGGCGCGCGTTGAGTGCACGCATCACGAGTGGTATCTCCAATCCGATCAGGGCGCCGATCAGGAATACGAAGGCGTAGAGCAACGCGCGAAACGGCGCAGCGAGCCAGGAAAAGGTGAGAAACAAAGTGGCCGCCGAGAGGCCGCCGAACAGACCGATCGCCAGTTCAATGTCCACAAACCGGGCCAGCACGTCCTCATCGCGGACGTAGCGCGAAAGATGGGATCCGACTCCCATGGCGAACAGATAGCAGCCGATCACGGTGGAGAACTGCAGCACGGAATCACCCAAGAGATAGCTCGAGAGCGCCCCCGCAATCAGTTCGTAGGCCAGTCCACAGGAGGAGACAAAGAAGACCGAGATTACTAAAATGCGATCAATCATCGCGTGACGGTCGGGCAAGTGTGATAATGCGGCAAAGGTCTCATCCTGGAGGGATGTCTGTGGAGATCGTCATCAATTATGCCCTGCACCTGGTCACGGCAGGGTTGCTTCTCTATGTGTTTTTCCTGGTTTACTGTTGGGCTACGCCGTTTGACGAGATCGGTCTCATCCGCCAGGGCAATGGCGCGGCTGCGCTGTCTTTGGGTGGCGCCCTCATCGGGTTCTCGCTGACAGTCGCCTCGGGCATTGTGCACACGGACTCGCTCGTCCAGTTTTTCGCCTGGGCGGTCGGAGCCGCCTTGGTCCAGCTGGCTGCCTATCTTCTCGTCACGCGCTTGTTGCACATGTCAAAGGATCAGATCGAAGGTGGCAATATCGCGTTCGGGGGCCTGCTGGCGGCGATCTCGATCGCCGTGGGCGCCATCAACGCCGCATGCCTTTCTTGAATCACTGCTTGTCCTTTTCTTTCCACCTCAATCTCTAGGGAGCCCCGGATGAGTCTCGGATCGTTTATCAAGAAGCAGTTCATCGATATCCTGCAGTGGAACGAGGACACCGAGGGCGTGTTGGCCTATCGCTATCCGATGCAGGATTTTGAAATCCAATATGGCGGCAGTCTGACGGTGCGCGAGTCCCAGCTCGCCGTGTTCGTCAACGAAGGCAAGATTGCCGACGTCTTCGGGCCGGGTCTTTACAAGCTCACGACCCAGACGCTGCCTGTGCTGACCTATCTGAAGAATTGGGACAAGCTTTTTGAGTCCCCTTTCAAGTCGGATGTCTATTTCTTCAGTTCACGCGTCCAGACCGGCCGTAAGTGGGGCACGCCCCAGGCGATCACGCTGCGCGATCCGGACTTCGGCATGGTGCGTCTGCGCGCGTTCGGGATGTATTCCTATCGCATCGCCGATGCCCGCAAGTTCTTCACCGAGATCAGCGGTACGCGCGCGGTGTACACGCGCGACGATCTCGAGGAGCAGTTACGCGGCATTCTCGTTTCGACGATCGCCTCTGCCCTGGGTGCGTCGAGCGTGCCGTTTTTGAACATGGCGGCGAACCAGACCCTGATGGGCGATCAGGTCAAAGGTAGCGTCACGGCGGCCTTCGAGAAGTACGGTCTGTCGGTCGACGCATTTAACGTCACGAGCATCAACTTGCCTGAAGACCTACAGGAGGCCCTGGACCGGCGCATCTCCATGGGCATGGCCGGGGACCTGAACAAGTTCACCCAGTACCAAGTGGCCACTTCAATACCGCTGGCGGCGCAAAACGAAGGGGGCATCGCCGGTCTGGGTGCCGGACTGTCGGCGGGTATGGCCTTCGGCCAGACCATGGCCCAAGGAATCGCCGGAGCCCAGACGGCCGCAGTGGCCGCACAAGACGCTCCTGAAGCGCGACTCGAGAAGCTCAAGGGCCTGCTCGACAAGGGCCTGATCTCCTCGGCCGACTATGACGCGGCCAAAGCGGAGCTGCTGAAGAAGCTCGTGAGTTAGCCCGGGCGAGCGCTCATGCAGCATGTCGCGTGCCCGGGGTGCGGCGCCCAGGTCGAATTCAAGTCGCCCGCCTCGGTCATGGCGGTCTGCGAGTATTGCAAGACCACGGTCCTAAAGGACGCGGAGTCGGTTCAGAACCTGGGCAAGATGGCCGAGGTGATCGAGGACTACACGCCCTTGCAGATCGGCACATCCGGAGTCTTCGAGGGCCGCAGCTTCGCTCTGGTTGGTCGGATCCAGTTGCGCTATCCCGACGGATTCTGGAACGAGTGGTATGCCCTGTTCGACGACGGTCAGGCCGGGTGGCTGGCCGATGCGTCGAACCAGTTCACCTTCACCTTCGAAAAGCCGGACATCGCTCCGACGGTCGAGTTCGCCCAGATCAGGCCAGGCATGACCCTCGCCCTGGCCGGCGACACCTTCACGGCCTCGGACGTGCGCACGGCGCGCTGCACTGCCGGGCAAGGGGAGCTGCCCTTCAAGGTGGGTCCCGGCTGGGAGGCGCGCGTGGCCGATTTTCGGTGCGCGGCGCGTTTTCTGACCCTCGACTTCTCCGAAGAGGGTCCCGTGCGCGCCTACGTCGGACGTGCCGTCACGCTCGCCGACCTGAAGGCGCAGCTCTTGCGCGACGCGGGCGAGATCAGCGACACGGCGGGGGCCCTCAAGGGCAAAGTGGGTCAGCTGGCCTGTCCGGCCTGCGGCAGTCCGGTCCATTACTCGCCCGGCATGACCTCGCATTTCATCTGTCCGTCTTGTCATGCGTCCGTGGACGTCTCGAGTTCGACTGCTGTGGTGCTTGCGGCCGGTCAGAAGCTCGCAGCGGCCCCCTTTACACTCGAACTTGGCACCTCGATCAACGTCGATGGGACCTCCTACACCCTGCTCGGGGCGCTGCGCCGCGCCGAGGTCCAGGACCCGTCGTCAAGCTGGAGCGAGTATCTGCTTTATGGCGCCGGTCGCGGGTTCATCTGGCTCGTCGAAACCTCCGAGGGCTGGCAGCGTACCGAGGTCTTGAACGAGTGGCCGGCGTGGCCGGATGCGGAGCATGCCCAGCTGCAGGGCCGGACCTACCGGCGCTTTGCCTCCTACGCGGCCCAGGTGACCTATGCCTTGGGTGCCTTCAACTGGCGCGTGGCGGTCGGCGAGACCGCGCAGGTCGCCGAATTCCGGGATGGTCAGGTCACGCTTGCTGTCGAGGCGACCTCCGAGGAGATGGGCTGGTCGCGGTCCCGCCAGCTGCCGCTTGACCAGGTGCGCGCCTGGTTTGGCGAATCGGTCCATGCCGAAATCCATGAGCATCCGAGTTACCGACGCACAGCGCGACTCATTCTGATCGGTCTCATGGTCGTCAACGCGATCCCGCTCCTGCTTGCGACCGGCAGCACGTTCTTTTTCGTGATCATCGCTGCCTTGGCCATCTATCTGCCGGCCCTGATACTCGACAAGATGGACTGAACTTTCCTATGAAGAGCAAGTTTCTCGTGTACGCGATCGTAGTCGCGCTCGGTTCGTCGGTGATGAGTTGGTCGAGTATGGCCAGTCGGGCCGGCAGTGGTCGTGGCACCGGCAATTCCTGGCACAGCTTCTCCTCGGGCCCGGGCTACACCGGCGGCGGCTGGGCCGGTGCGTCTGGAGGCGGGCACAAGTGAGCCCTCATCAGGCGCGCGGGATACACGCTTTGGTCGATCTCTTCGGGGTTGAGCCAGCGCGCCTTGCCGACTGTGAAGGTCTGGAGTCCACCCTGCGGGAAGTCGCCCAGGCGGCAGGCGCGCGCGTCTTGTTCGCCCGTTTCCACAGTTTTGGCGCCGGCCTTGGGGTCACCGGCGTCGTGCTCTTGGCTGAGTCCCACATCTCGATCCATACCTGGCCCGAGGCGGGATTTGCTGCGGCCGACATCTTCCTGTGCGGTCAGGCCGATCCGGAACGCGCTTTGCGCGCGCTCATCCTCGCACTCGCGCCAGAGTCGCACCAAGTACGCAAGCTCGAAAGAGGTTTGGGGCCGACGGTGGACCTCGAGATCCTGCATCGGGGCAGGACCGCAGCCTGAGCGCCTCGGACGATTGGTGCCCGTCTGCCGCGTGCCATAGCGAGCGTTCAATCCCGCCGATCCTGCTGTGCGATACGCGCAAGAAGATGCCATTGCCAGGCGGCTCGCCCGGGCAGTCCGGCAGCAGCGCACGCCCCGGGGCGGTTTACGCCAGTCCTATGCGCCACTCATATTGACCCAACGACAGGACCTGTAGTAGCCTGTCTATACAAGATGCCATGGACGGATCCTCCCCACCCCAGCCCCACTACCAGCGCCTCAAGCAGTTCATTCTCGAAGGGATTCGGCACGGAGGATGGGCGGCGCACCAGCGCATTCCTTCCGAGGGCGACTTAACCCGCCGCTTCGGTGTCTCGCGCATGACGGCCAACCGGGCGTTGCGCGAACTCGCCAACGAGGGAGTCATCACCCGGGTCCAGGGGGTCGGATCTTTCGTCGCCGGTCCGAAGTCCGAGGCCACGATGATCGAGGTACGAGACATCAGGAGAGAGATCGAGGCACGCGGAGCAGCCCACCATTGCGAGGTTCTGGAACTCACGAGGATTGCCGCGAGCTCGGCCCAGGCTCGAGAGTTCGGCCTTGCGAGCGGTGCACAGCTGTACCATTCCCGCGTCGTCCACTACGCCGATGGAGTCCCGCTGCAACTTGAAGACCGCCTCGTCAATCCAGCCTTGGCCGAGGGTTATCTGCTCGTCGACCTCTCAGCAGTCACGGCCCACGAGTATCTGATGCGCACGGCGCCTCTGGAGCGCGCGGAACACCGGATCGAGGCAGAGATGCCCGATACGTTCACAGCCCGACTCCTCGCACTGGCTCCGCGTGAACCGCTACTGATTCTGCATCGTCGTACCTGGTCGGCCGGCCAGCCCGCCAGCCTCGCCAAGCTCAGCCATCCCGCCTCGCGCTTTCGCCTGGTCGGACACTTCCATCTCGCGCAATCGCTGCCTAGCGCACCAGCCAACTGAATCGCCACGCGCCAAGCTTACGGAGAAATCCCGATGAACGACACATCCCGCAATATCCCCTTTGCCGCTCAGAGGCACGACAGCACGCGCACGATCCGGGCCGCTCGCGGCCCGGAACTTTCGGCCCGCTCCTGGCTGACCGAGGCGGCGCTACGCATGCTGATGAACAACCTCGATCCTGAAGTCGCGGAGAATCCTCAGGAGCTGATCGTCTATGGTGGCATCGGGCGGGCGGCACGGGATTGGGCCTCCTACGACCGGATCGTCGAGGTCCTGAAGAACCTCGGTCCGACCGAGACGCTTTTGATCCAGTCCGGTAAGCCCGTTGGAGTCTTCACGACCCATGCGGACGCCCCGCGTGTTCTGATCGCCAATTCGAATCTGGTCCCGCACTGGGCGACCTGGGAGCATTTCAACGAGCTCGATGCCCGCGGACTGATGATGTACGGGCAGATGACGGCAGGCTCCTGGATCTATATCGGCAGCCAAGGCATCGTCCAGGGAACCTACGAGACCTTCGCCGAGGCAGCGCGTCAGCACTTCGAGGGCAGCCTTGCGGGCCGCTGGATCCTCACCGCAGGACTCGGGGGCATGGGGGGCGCCCAGCCGCTTGCAGCGACGATGGCCGGTGCATCCATGTTGGCTGTGGAATGCGATCCGCGCCGTATCCAGATGCGGCTCGAGAAGGGCTACCTGGACGAAACCGCCGCGACCCTCGATCAAGCCTTGGACAAGATCCATGCCGCCCGGCTCGAAGGACGGGCGCTGTCCGTGGGCTTGTTGGGCAACGCTGCCGAGATCTTCCCGGAGCTGTTGCGGCGCACGCAGGGGGGTGATGTGCGGGCACGACCTGACTTGGTCACGGATCAGACCAGTGCTCACGACCCCCTTAACGGATATCTCCCCGCGGGCTGGTCGCTCGCTGAAGCCCAGGCGCGTCGCAGTCACACCCCTGGCGAAGTCGTCCAGGCTGCCAAGCAGTCCATGGCCGTCCAAGTGCGCTCGATGCTCGGCTTTCACGCGCTCGGGATCCCGACTGTGGACTATGGCAACAACCTACGCCAGATGGCCTTCGAGGCCGGTGTGGAGAACGCCTTCGACTACCCTGGGTTTGTCCCCGCCTATATCCGGCCGCTATTCTGCAAGGGGATCGGACCGTTCCGCTGGGTCGCCCTTTCAGGTAACCCCGAGGATATCTACCGCACCGATGCCAAGGTCAAGGAACTCATTCCTGACAATCCAGCGCTGCACAACTGGCTCGACATGGCGCGCAGCCGCATTCAGTTCCAGGGATTGCCGGCCCGCATCTGCTGGCTGGGGCTCGCCGATCGGGCGCGCATCGGACTGGCCTTTAACGAGATGGTCAGCCGCGGGGAGTTAGAGGCGCCGATCGTGATCGGGCGCGATCACCTCGATTCCGGTTCCGTCGCCAGTCCCAACCGCGAGACTGAGGCGATGCGCGATGGCTCCGATGCGGTCTCTGATTGGCCCTTGCTCAACGCCCTCTTGAATTGCGCGAGCGGAGCGACCTGGGTCAGCCTGCACCACGGCGGCGGCGTGGGCATGGGATTCTCCCAGCACGCGGGCATGGTCATCGTCTGCGACGGCAGCCAGTCCGCCGCGGCGCGCTTGGCCAGGGTCTTGACCAATGACCCGGCGACGGGCGTCATGCGCCACGCCGACGCGGGCTATGAGCTCGCCATCGAATGCGCCCGGGAACAGGGTCTGCAGCTGCCGATGATCCATGGGTGAGGTCTTCCTGATCCGGCCAGGCCATCTGACTCTGGCGGATTTGCGCAGTCTGGGTCGAGAGGATCTTGAATTCGCACTTGATCCCGCCGCCAGCGCCAAAGTTCTGGCCTCGCGCGCGGCGGTTCTGAAGGTCGCCGCCAAGGGGCTGCCCGCCTACGGCATCAACACGGGCTTTGGCAAGCTCGCCCGGACCCACATTCCGGAGCACCAGCTCGAACTGTTGCAGAGCAATCTCGTGCTCTCGCACGCAGTGGGAGTCGGACCGCTCCTCGATGCCCAGACGGTCCGTCTGATCCTGGTCCTCAAGGCCGCCAGTCTCGCGCGCGGTCACTCGGGTGTGCGCATGGAGGTGATCGATGCATTGCTCGCACTGGTCAATCGGGGCGTACTGCCGGCGATTCCGAGCAAGGGCTCGGTGGGAGCCTCAGGCGATCTGGCTCCGCTGGCCCACATGACCCTGCCCCTCATCGGACATGGGGAGGTACTCTACGACGGGCGCGTGGTCAGCGCCCAGGAGGCGTTGCAGGACGCTGGTCTTCAGCCCATCGTTCTATCGAGCAAGGAAGGACTGGCCCTATTGAACGGCACCCAGGTCTCGACGGCGCTCGCGCTGCAAGCGCTTTTCGAGATCGAAGAGGTGTTTGGCGCGGCCATCATCGCGGGCGCGCTTTCCGTCGACGCCGCGCGCGGCAGCGATGCCCCATTCGATGAACGGATCCATCTGGCACGCGGACAGCGTGGCCAGATCGAAGTTGCACAGCGCTTTCGCCAGCTGCTCGCCGGCAGCGCGATCCGCCAATCCCACCTGGAAAACGACGACAGGGTGCAGGACCCATACAGCCTGCGCTGCCAGCCCCAGGTGATGGGGGCCTGCTTGGATCTGATCCAAAGTGTCGCCCAGACGCTCGCCATCGAGGCCAACGCGGTGACGGATAACCCGCTCATCTTCGGCGACGAGATTCTGTCGGGTGGCAATTTCCATGCGGAACCGGTCGCACTCGCTGCGGACACACTGGCGTTGGCGATCGCCGAGATCGGCGCTCTTTCGGAGCGCCGCATCGCGCTCTTGATCGACTCCAATTTCTCGGGGCTGCCACCCTTTCTCGTACGCGAGCCTGGTGTCAACTCGGGCTTCATGATCGCGCACGTGACGGCTGCGGCTCTGGCTTCGGAGAATAAGTCCCTCGCGCATCCGGCCAGCGTCGACAGCCTGCCCACCTCGGCGAATCAGGAAGACCATGTCAGCATGGCCACCTTCGCCGCGCGCAGGCTGCTCGAGATGCTCTCCAATACGCGCACCATCGTCGCCATCGAGCTGCTCGCGGCGGCCCAGGGGATCGACTTTCACCGGCCGCTTGCCAGTTCTCCACTACTGGAGAAGGCCCATGCGCAGATTCGCGAGGCGGTGGCCTTCTACGATCGGGATCGGTACTTCGCTCCGGACATCAACGCGGCCGTGGCACTGGTGCGCGGTAAGGCGCTCCTGGCACTCGACGGCGCCTACTGGCCGTTATTGAGCGCGCCAGGCGAGACCGGCGTCTAGCCATGGTGCGCAACGCGGGCGCGCCGATCTCATTGATGGCACCGACTGCGCTGTTGCCGCACGGATGGGCCAATGAGGTCCTATTGCAGATCGAAGCCGGGACCTTGGTGAGCGTTTCACCCGACGCCAAAGATCCGAGGGCGCAGCGCTTGTCGGGGCCGGTGTTGCCCGGGATGGCCAACCTGCATTCGCATGCCTTCCAGCGCGCAATGGCTGGCCTCGCCGAATCAGCAGGGCCCCAGGGGGATAGCTTCTGGGCGTGGCGGGAACTGATGTATCACTTCCTGGATCGGCTCTCGCCTGAGCACATCGAATCAATCGCTCGATGGCTCTATACCGAAATGCTCGAAGCCGGCTACACCTCGGTCGCCGAATTCCACTACCTGCACCACGATCCCCGCGGCGAGCGCTATGGCAATCCGGCCGAGACCGCGCTCGCGATCGCGCGAGCGGCCGATCAGTCCGGCATCGCTTTGACGCTGCTGCCGGTGCTCTACTGTCACGGCAATTTCGCCGACGCACCGCCCGGTCCTGGCCAGAAGCGCTTTCTGCATGACGTCGACAGTTTCGCCAGGCTCTGCGAGGTGCTTGAGATCGAGCTCAGAGACCATCCCTTGCAGCGTCTGGGGGTCGCCCCGCACTCGCTACGGGCCGTAGCGCCAGGGGAGCTGCGCTCGGTCATCGCGCTGGCCGACGCATTCGGAGCCGACACGCCGATTCATATCCATGTGGCCGAGCAGGTGCGCGAAGTCGAGGATTGCGTGCACGCTTTGGGGACCACCCCGATCCAGTGGCTTGCCCATAGCGTGGGGCTCGATACGCGCTGGTGCCTCGTGCACGCCACCCACACGACCGAGACCGAGATCGACTTGCTCGCGCAAAGTGGTGCCGTCGCGGGTCTGTGTCCAAGCACAGAAGGTGACCTGGGCGATGGCTTCTTTCGCGGCGTGAGCTTTCTGAAGGCGCAGGGGCGCTTCGGTATCGGCGGGGATAGTCATGCTCTCGTGGATCCCTTCATGGA
>CAJCID010000081.1 GCA_903970305.1 Rhodospirillales bacterium
CGGCTCGAGCATCAGGGCCAGTGGATAGCGCTTCGTGCCCCTTAGGTGTTGGCGCACAACATAAGCCCCAACCAGCGCCTTCTGCAAGAACGGAATGGACAATGCAAACTCCCTAAAGCGTTGCACCCAGAGGGTTGGGCGCCGTCGATACCAGCCGGTCCTCGAAGAGCCCGCCAGGCCTTCTCAGCGCAGCTGTGGCGATGCTCCGCGCGAAAAGTCCTGCAGGCGGTCAATGAATCATCCCGCATTCTACCGCCCTGCCCCAAAGCCTGCTCTATCGACCCCCCAGCCCCCGGGGATGGGTGATCCCACAGGTGATCCCACAGGTGATCCCACAAGGTCCCCCTAGCAGGATCCCTGCCCAAGGTGAGGCCCGCAGGCCCCACCTTGGGGGAGGATCGGCGACGGGTTATTCTTCTGGTCTTTTGGACGGGGGTAGCGATGATGGCACAGGGTGGCGGCGAGACGGTCCTGGTCACAGGAGCCACAGGTTTCGTCGGATCCGCCGTCGTGCGCGCGGCTCTGGCCGCCGGTTTTCACGTGCGCGCACTCGTGCGTGCGACGAGCGTGCGCGCCAATCTCGAGGGCCTGCGAGGCATCGAACTCGTCGAAGGGGATCTTCGGGATGAACCCGCCGTCGTACGTGCGGTCGCCGGGGCCCGCTTTGTCTTTCACGTGGCCGCCGACTACCGGCTCTGGGTACCCGATCCCGCAACGCTGCGCGCGGCCAACGTCGGCGGGACCGAGCATGTCATGCGCGCTGCCCTGCGCCACAAAGTCGAGCGCGTCGTCTACACCAGCAGCGTGGCGACGCTTCGGGTGACGCCCGAGACCCGGGCCGCTTCCGAGGACGACGCGCTCGACGAAGCAGAGGCCATCGGGGCCTACAAGCAGAGCAAGGTCCTGGCCGAAAGGCTGGTCGAACGCCTGGTCAGAACGGACGGCCTGCCTGCCGTCATCGTCAATCCTTCCACTCCGATCGGGGCGCGCGACATTCGCCCCACGCCAACGGGCCGTGTCATCGTCCAGGCGGCCAAGGGCGCCATGCCTGCGTTCGTCGATACGGGACTGAACCTGGTCGGTGTGGACGATGTGGCCCGAGGTCACCTGCAGGCGCTCGAGAAGGGTCGCCTGGGCGAGCGCTACATCCTAGGCGGAGACAACCTCTCGCTCCAAAAGCTACTGCTTGAGATCGCCGCACTGGTTGACGGCAGGCCGCCCTTGTTCGGACTACCACGCTGGCCGCTCGTGCCCCTCGCCTGGTGCGCCGAGACCGTGGCGCGCTTCACCGGAAAGGAGCCGTTCGTCACCCGCGATGGCCTGAAGATGTCGCGCAACCGGATGTTCTTTTCCTCGGAGAAAGCCAAGCGCGAACTAGGCTATTCGGCTCAGCCTCACGCGCATGCTCTGGCCGAGGCGCTCGACTGGTTCCGGGGTGCCGGATACCTGCGCTAGACGCTGGGCGGCGGGGCTTGATCGCTTAAGTCCGGTGTTCCGCTCGATGCAAGCGCTGCCTGCGTGCGTCCCTTCCAACGACCGCCCTCACCGCGCCAGTAGCGGCGCGCCGATTCGAGTGTCGCGCCGAGGTAAAAGAGTGCGACCAGAGGCAGCAAGGGTGCCCACAGTGGAGGCTGTCGGTAGTAAAGCAACATCGGACAATACGCTACCGACATCAGCAGCCAGGCCAGTGCTGCCGGCCAACAGGAAAGGCCAAATAGGAGTGTGAGGCCCACAGGTACGAGATAGGTCAGGGTCATGCCGAGCACCGTCGTCGCAAGGAGTACCGCGGAATAATTCAGCTGCGTGAATGCGCTGCGTGCGATCATCTCCCAGATGCTCTTCCAGCTTGTATAGCGTCGGATCGACCGGCTCGTCTGGGCAAGCTCGAGCCAGATGGGTCCCACGCGCTTGAGGGCTTGCGCCAGTGCGCAATCGTCGATCAGGGCCCCTTGAATCGCGGCCATGCCGCCGATCTCGCACAGTGCGCGACGCTCGACCAGCATGCACCCCCCCGCTGCTGCGGCCGTCTTCCGGGCCGGGTCGTTGACTCGCGCAAAGGGGTAGAGCATGGCAAAGAAATAAACGAAGGCGGGTATGAGTGCTCTCTCAGGCAAAGACTCACATCGCAAGCGCACCATCAGTGAAGTCAGAACCGAGTGTTGCGCGCGCGCGCGCGCGATGAGCTCACGCAGGGCGTTCTGGGGATGGGAGATGTCCGCATCGGTGAGCCAGACGTAGCCTTCGGAATCGCCACGGCGATCGGCGCAAGCGAGCCCTTCGGCCTGGGCCCAGACCTTGCCGGCCCATCCCGCAGGCAACGCACGCGCCGCGACGATCTCGAGCTTTTCTGCGCGCGCGCATTCGAGCGCCACCCCTCGCGCGAGCGCGGCTGTGCCGTCTTCGCTGTGGTCATCCACGAGAATAACGGACCAAGGGCCTGGGTAATCCTGGAGCAGCACCGAGCGCAAAGACTCTTCGATCACCTCAGCCTCGTTACGCGCGGGAATGATCACCACGACCGCGGGCCAGCTGGCCAGTTCGGGGCTCGTCTTTAGCGGATGCACGCGCCAAAAGCCGGCCCTACCGCACAAGAGGTATGCCCAGATCGCAAGGCTTAGGAATCCGAGCCAAAATGAGAAGTTCATTTCCACGAAGAGACGCACGCTGGCCTGACTCCCCGACGCTTTGGGGTTGGCTCGAGCGCACGGTCGTCCAGAGTCCTGGGGCCAAAACCCGGATTATCCCCCATGAGGGGCAGGACCCTGCGGGGACCCCAAACGCCAACTAGGCTAAAATCATCGGCTTGATCCTCATTTTCGGGTTTTTAGAGCATGATCGAAGCTCTTTCTCTCGCGCACGCGGACCACGCGATGCGCAACTGGAAAGATCCGCAGCCCGGGCCGGTTGCGCTGGGTTCGCCAGAACATTGCCGTATGTTCTGCAAGATGCTCCTCGAGACGCATAACCCCTATCGGCCGGCTGTCCTTGAGTGGCCTGAACTTGCTCCAGATGCCTTGAGGCGTGTCACCTCGCTGCCCATCTGGGATATCGCCGTGCAGACCGAGGGCCGTGCCTCGGTGCGTGTCGAAACCTTCGCCAAGACGGTGCATGAGCCCCTCTTGCGAAGGGCCCTCGATATGGATGGTGCAGAGGAAGCGCGCCACAAGGTCGTGCTCTCGCACCTCGTCCAAGCGTACGGGATTCATCTGTCTCCCGAACCGCGCTATACACCCCCGCGCGATCCGGAATGGGGCTGGCTCGTTACCGGCTATAGCGAGTGCATCGACAGCTTCTTCGCCTTCGGACTGTTCGAGGTCGCACGTCGTTCCGGCTTTTTCCCCGAAGCTCTCGTCGATACCTTCGAGCCGGTGATCCAGGAGGAAGCTCGGCATATCTTGTTCTTCGTCAATTGGGCCGCCTGGTATCGCCGCACCTTGCCTTGGTGGCGCAGACCGCAACTGTTCGCTAAGGAACTAACGGTGTGGGCGTTTCTCATCTGGGAACGCATCGGCATCGCCAAGGGCATCGATTCCGAGGGCACGGCCCAGGACGCGAACTTCACCGTGACGGGTTCGGGCGCGGTTGGCGTGGAACTATCGCCTGCCCGGATGATCGATCTTTGTTTGGCGGAAAACGATCGGCGCATGAGCGGGTACGATCCGCGGCTGCTCCGACCGAGTCTGGTGCCGCGCCTGGCGCGCTTTGCAAGGCGGTTTTTGAAATAGGGATGGCGAGCCGTTGTCGAGCCGGGCTCCTGCGACCCCGGTCAGAGCGGGGTGGACCGAATTATGCAAGCGCGTGGCGCGCGAGCGCTGCGCGGGAAGGTTGGGCTCCGGGCAACCGGAGTCCCTTTGCCGATGGCACAATATCGGCTGGGGGATCAAGGGTTGTCGGGCCAAGTCGAGTGTGGCTTGGCTTGCGCCGTTGATGCGGCCCGCGCCGCGGCAGAAGGGTCAAAAGAAACTGAACTGATGAACGATATTGCACCCACGAGTCTGATTGTAGAGAGGGCGCTGGCGGCCCTGCATGCACGCCCGGATCGGAAGCTCGAACCTGTCGAGCGCAGCATCGAGCGTGCCTTGGCTGCTCTCCTTGCCAAACAGCGCGATGACGGTCACTGGGTGTTCGAACTCGAGGCGGATGCAACCATACCGTCCGAGTATGTGCTCATGACCCACTACCTGGGCGAGACACCGAACCGGGCTCTCGAAGCGAAGATCGGCAATTATCTTCGTCGGATCCAGACCGCCGAAGGAGGCTGGCCACTGTTCCACGAAGGCGCCATAGACGTGAGCGCTAGCGTCAAGGCTTACTTCGCGCTGAAGATGATTGGTGATTCACCCGAGGCCGAGCACATGCAGAGGGCCCGAAGCACCATCTTGGCGCGCGGTGGCGCAGTGCGCAGCAACGTCTTCACGCGCATCCTCTTGGCCCTCTTTGGCATCCTGCCCTGGCGCGCGGTTCCGGTGATGCCAGTTGAGATCATGCTCCTGCCGTCCTGGTTTCCCTTCCATCTCTCGAAGGTGTCGTATTGGGCCCGGACTGTAGTCGTGCCCCTCTTGGTCCTCAGCGCTTTGAGACCCCGGGCGCGTAACCCGCGCCAGGTGGGTATCGATGAACTTTTCATCGCGCCCAAAGAGGACTCCGGTCTTTTGCCCAAGGCTCCACACCAGAGTTGGCTCTGGTTCATCTTCTTCCGTTCGGCCGATTCCATCTTGCGCGTCTGTCAGCCCCTCATCCCCGGCTTCATCCGGAAGCTCGCCATCGATCGCGCGGTACGCTTTGTGACCGAGCGCATGAACGACGACAACGGATTGGGCGCAATTTTTCCCGCAATGGTCAACGCCGTGGAGATGTTTGACGCGCTTGGCGTACCTCGAGGTCGGCCGGACGTGGCCAAGGCTCGTGCAGCCATCGACCAGTTGCTCGTGATCCGGGAGGATGAGGCCTACTGTCAACCGTGCCTGTCCCCGGTATGGGATACATCGCTGATGGCGCATGCACTGATGGAGACCGGCGATGCGGAGGCCTTCGAGGCAGCGCTCCGGGGGCTCGAATGGTTGCGTCCCCTGCAGATTCTCGATGTGCGGGGCGACTGGGCCGTGCGCCGGCGTAAGCTTCGACCGGGCGGTTGGGCGTTTCAATACGCCAATCCGCACTATCCGGATGTGGACGACACCGCCGTCGTGTCCATGGGCATGGATCGGGCCGCGCGCCTGCTCGGTGAGGATCGGTATCACGTTGCGCTTGAGCGCGCCATCGAGTGGGTCATCGGGATGCAAAGCAGCGATGGTGGGTGGGGGGCTTTCGAGCCCGAGAACACACATACCTCCTTGAACAACATTCCCTTCTCCGATCACGGTGCATTGCTTGATCCACCCACGGCCGATGCCTCGGCGCGTTGCCTTTCGATGCTCTCGCAACTCGGGGATACGCCGCAAAGCAGCGGATCGGCCGCGCGCGCGCTTGCGTTTCTATTGCGCGAGCAGGAAGAGGATGGCAGCTGGTACGGTCGCTGGGGCATGAACTACATCTACGGGACCTGGACTGCTTTGTGCGCCTTGAACGCCGCCGAAGTCGGGCATCAGGCTCCAGAGGTCGAAGCGGCCGCGCTCTGGCTGATTCAGATCCAGAACCCCGATGGAGGCTGGGGTGAGGATGGCGCGAGCTATCGGCTCGATTACGATGGCTACGAGCCCGCTCCCAGTACCGCTTCACAGACCGCGTGGGCTCTGCTCGGACTGATGGCCGCCGGCCTGGTCGATCATCCGGCGGTCGCCAAAGGCATCACCTACCTCGTCGAACGTCAGTCGGCCGATGGCCTGTGGAACGAACCCTATTACACGGCTACCGGTTTTCCGGGCGTGTTCTACCTGCGCTACCACGGGTATTCGAAGTACTTTCCGCTCTGGGCGCTGGCGCGCTATCGAAACCTGCGACGCAGCGGTCAGCGCGTCGTCGGTTTCGGCATGTGAAGTCCCTCGAGGGCCAGTCCGATCGAAGTCGCGCGCCCCCGGTCTGGGCGGTCTGCGGCATGGGATTCGAGGGGAGGATTTTGTCCGATCGCGGCATCCGGACCCTCTTTGGGATTGACGCAGTAGTCCTGCAACGCAGCCTCGAAGAGGCCTTAAGCGCCGGCTGCTCAGGTGTCGTGAGCATCGGCACTGCGGGGGGGTTGGATCCTGCCTTGGCCCCCGGTTCCTGGGTCGTGGGCCGCTCGGTAATCACACCCGAGGCCGAGTACCCCTGCGATGGCCCCTGGGCAGACTGCCTTGCGCGGCTCTTGTCCGGTGCGCGCGCAGGCGTCATCGCCGGCGTTGACGGGCCCGTCGCGACCGTTCAAGCCAAGCAAGCCCTGTACTCGAGAACCGGTGCGCTCGCGGCGGACATGGAGTCGGCCCATACGGCGCGCCTCGCAGCAAGATATCGAGTTCCCTTTGCCGCGGCGCGCGTTGTGATCGACCCGGCCAAGCGCGCTTTGCCCAAGAGCGCGCTCGTGGGGCTGCGTCGTGACGGATCGGTCGACCTCGTACCGATCCTTGTCGAACTCGGGCGACACCCCGGGCAGATCCTCTCCCTGCTACGGCTCGCGCGGGATGCCGCGCAGGCACGAGGCGCGTTGGAAACGGGAGTCGACCGGCTCGGAGCGCGGCTTGGCCTGCCTGAGTGAGCGATCATTGCGGCGCAACGGCAGGCGCCAGGCGCTCTTCGGTGAGGGCACGCAGCGTATCTCGAACATGCGGGAAGCGCAGCGTAAAGGCCAATTCGGTCTTCAGACGCGTGTTATCCAGTCGCCGGGATTCGCGCATGAACGAATAGCCGATCGGTGAGACCGCATTCACGAGACTTGCGCGCGGGACCCGCGGGGGACGGGGCAACTGGAAATGGTCGGCGACCAGATCGAAATAATCCCCCATCATGAGACCGCTGTCGTCGCTTGCGTGATAAACGCGCTGGGGGGCCGCCCGAGCGAGGGCCGCGATCGCGATGCGCGCGAGGTCTTCTGCGTGAATGTGATTGGTGTGGACATCCTCCTCCGCAACGAGGGCAGGAGTACCGGCTTGGATACGGGCGATCGGCAGCCGTTCGGCTGCATAGATGCCGGGCACGCGCAGGATCG
>CAJCID010000082.1 GCA_903970305.1 Rhodospirillales bacterium
CCAGAACGCGGCAGAACACGGGGTGGTCGAAACCATCCTCTTTCGGGATGGCCTCCTCTCTGAGGCCTCCTCCTCAAACGTCTGGGTGGTCAGCAATGGAGTGCTTTGTGCCCCTCCAAAGGACGAGCGCATTCTCGAGGGCATTCGCTACGGTCTCATCGCCGAACTGGCCGCCACGCATGGATTGCGCTTCGAGATCCGGCCGATCACGAAGGAACAAGTGCACGCGGCCGACGAGGTGATGCTCTCTTCGGCCACCAAGGAGGTCCTCTCTGTCGTGCAGCTCGACGGTCGACCGGTCGGGCAAGGTGTTCCAGGACCCGTCTACGCGCGCCTCTACGCGGGCTACCAGGACGCCAAGCACGAGTCGCGCTTGGCCGCGCAAACTCCGGCCAAGCCCATCGTGGCATAAATCACATCACGTCCGGTATCGGAAGCACCGGCGCTCGGGGAGGCATCATGGGTGAACTAGAGAGTTTGATCGAGTACCCGCTGGATTTTCCGATCAAGATCATGGGACCGAATCATCCCGCCTTCGTGCCGACCATGACTGCGCTGGTTCTCTCGCACGCCCCCGACTTCGATCCTGCAACACTGGAGACGCGCTCCTCCAGGGAGGGCAAGTACCTCAGCCTGACCGCGACGATCCGCGCGGTGAGTCGAGAGCAGCTCGATGCGTTGTATCAAGCCCTATCCGATCATCCGATGGTCTCAGCCGCGCTCTAGAGCGCCCAAGACTCTGCGGGCCCTTGGGCATCGATCGCTGGACCTTCGCTAGACCCGCTCGGTAATCTCGCCCGGAGGGACAGCGTCGGTCGCTCAGCACTCCCTAGGCCGCAACAGGGGCCCTACGCGCCGTCGTGGGTAAGACGATGGCCGCGATCAGACCCCCTTTGGGCGAATTGGAGAGGTTCACCCTGCCCCCGTGCAGGCGCGAGACGGCCTGGACGACCGCCAATCCAAGACCGCAATGTCCTCCCCCGGTCGCTGCGGGGCCGGCTTGGAGAACGGACGAACCCTGCGTGGCGTGCGTCGTACCGCGGGAGCTGTCGAGGCGCACAAAGGGTTGCATCGCCTCGAGCCGCAACTCCTCGGGTATTCCCGGTCCACGGTCTTCCACTTCAATGCGGTAGGCGCCGTCGCTCGCGATGCCACGTAACAGGACCGGCGCTTCACCGTGCGCGAAGGCATTACTGATCAAGTTGTCGATGGCTCGCTCGAGCGCGGATTGGTCGCCATGGAGAGCGATCGGGTCGATCCGCTCGGCTGCGACATCCTGGCCTGCCCCCTGCCACGCACGGCCGCGATCCTCCAGCAGATGGGCCATATCGACCCGCGCAAAGCGACTCGTGTCATGATCCAACCCGCGCAGATAAGCGATAAACTGATCCGCAATCCGCTCAATCTCTCCAAGATCTCGCTCAAAGCCGCTCCGATCGGCGTCATCCATCAGTTCGAGCCGAAGCTTGGCTCGCGCCAGCGGTGCCCGCAGGTCGTGGGGCAGGCCGGCCAGCATGACATGCCTCTCGGCTTCATTTTGCGCCAGCCGATCGGCCATGGCATTGAATTGCGCGGTTACGGAACGTACCTCATCCGGACCCGAGAGAGCCAACTGAGGCCGCTTACCGACCTCGAATTGACGCGCTGCTTCGGCCAGGGTGCGTAGCGGGCGCGACAAATGGAGCACATAGAAGCCCACGACGATGGCCATCAGGCCGACCGCGCCGATCGTCGCGATGACGGTGGGCCACGGAATCGGGACTTCAAAGCGCGACGACGGGATCATCAGCCACCAACTTCCCGGTGCTGCCTGAACCCAAAGCGCGACGATCGGCGTGGTCGTGAACCGGACCGCATCGCGTCCATAATCTTCTCGCAAGGCCTCCACCAACCGGGCAGGATAAACTTCCAAAGACGGTGGTTCGGCGCTCGCATTAGCCGGTGGTGCGGCGATGAGCCGCATTCTGCGTCCGGGGGCTGCCTCCAGATTGTGTGCCACCTCCTCGGGGGGCGCATGGCGCAGTGCCTCACGAACCAGCAGGATGTGGCTGGCCATGTAGTCGCGGCCGCGACTGCCCAGAAAGTTGTGTCGGTAGATGCCCAGAACGGCCAGCGTCAAACCCTGGCAGGCGATGATCGCGGTGATCATCAGCAGGAGGGTTCTTCCCCTTAGCGAACTGGGAAACCAATTCATTACGCTGTGGGCTCCGAGGGGACGGTGCCATCAGGCGACTCAGGGATCGAATTCGCGCCATCGGCGGACCCCTCGGGATAGGGGACGAACACGTAACCAACCCCCCAGATCGTCCGAATATGGCGGGGATGTCCCGGATCATCCTCGATCGCACGGCGTAGTCGATAGATCTGCATGTCGATCGCCCGATCCAGACTCTCCGTCTCGCCGCCGCGCGTCAGTTCCAGGAGCCGTTCGCGCTTAAGCGGACGATTGGCGTGCCGGATCAAGACGGTGAGCAACGCGAACTCGCCACCGGTCAACGCCACGGGTTCGCCCTCGCGCCGCAGCTCGCGCGCCTCAAAATCACACTCGAAGGCGCCGAAGCGGAAGGGCTTGGCGGCACCGTCGAACGGCGGAGCCGGATTGCGTCGCAATACAGCCTCGATGCGCGCGAGCAGTTCGCGGGGTTCGAAGGGCTTGCCCACATAGTCATCGGCACCCATCTCAAGTCCGACGATGCGATCGACGGTCTCATCGCGTGCGGTGAGCATGATGATCGGAAGGGCGTCGCCACGGCCCCGCAGGCGCCGGCAAGCGGACAGTCCGTCTTCGCCTGGCATCATCAAATCCAGAATGATGAGGTGGGGGTTGTAGCGATCGATGAACTGGTCGAGTTGTGCCGTATTGGGCAGGAGCAAGACGTCAAAGCCGTGCCGGGTCAGGTAGGTCGAGAGCAATTGGCGCAACTCAGCGTCGTCGTCGACGACGAGTAGCCGGCGCTTCGTGGTGCTCTTGACTGCGGGTGCCGCCGGGGCGGCTGGTGCGATCGAGGTCATGTTCATGCTCCCATTTTACGGAATGCCGAGGCTAAATCATTGTAAAGAAACAATTTGCAACCGCTTTCCCCGGTTTTGATATGAATTCGAGATGCACAGGGGCCAGAATCCGCCCTACTCAATCTAACTACCTCTGTACAAGGAGACCGTATGACCTTATCGAAACCCAATCGCCGCTCGAGCTGGCGCCTGTCCCTGATCGCCCTTGCGAGCGCTGCAGCCGTTGGGGCAGGCGCGCTCACTTTGGGCTCGGCGTCGGCGCAAAATGCAGCCAGCCCACCTCCAGCAGACGGGGCCGGGTCGATGCGACACGAAGACCACAAGCGCGGCATGGAATGGGTGAAGACCAAGCTCAAGCTCACTCCCGGCCAGTCGGTCCTGTTCGACGCGGCCGTGAGCAAGATGCATCCCCCCAAGGAGTTGAGGGAGGAGATGCGCAAGTCGCACGAGGAGTATCTGACCGCGCTCCTTGATCCGTCTTTCGATCCACGCAGGTGGATCGCTGAGCAGGACCGCCTGCGCGCCGAGCGCGAGGCGCATGCGAAGGACACTCATACCGCGCTCTTGGCGTTCTGGGATAGTCTTGATGCGACCCAGAAGACCCAGGTTCGTGAGTTCCTGATCAGGCGCGCTTTGCATGAACACCGGGGCGAGCCGGCCGGCGGCTGGGGAGATCATGACCGGGGCGGTCAGGATGGCCGGGACGGCGGGTGGGGCGGGACGCAGCCGGCTAAACAGTGACATACTAAGGAAGCGCAGGCCAACGGGGCTGCGCGGCCCCGTATGTCCGACTCCACTTCCTTCCCATCCGTTGCCACCGTCGCCTGCGGACAGTCCCTGCGGACCGCGCCGATTGTCATTCGCCGCTTCGGACTTGAGCCGTACAACCCGATGCGGCTTGCCATGCGCCGATTCACTGCGAATCGGAGCGCTGATTCGAGCGACGAGATCTGGCTCTTGCAGCATCCGCCGGTTTTCACGCTGGGACAGGCCGGTCGCGCCGAACACCTCCTTGAACAGAGGGGGATCGAGCTCATCCAAACCGAGCGCGGCGGCCAGATCACCTACCACGGGCCCGGTCAGGTCGTGGCCTACGTGCTGCTCGATCTAAAGCGGCGCGACCTCAAGGTGCGGGAGTTCGTGAGCCTGCTTGAGCAGGCCCTGATCGCTACGCTGCGCCGTTATAATGTGACTGGGCAAACGAAGCCCGGGGCGCCCGGCGTCTACGTCGAGCAGAATGGCGATCTGAAAAAAATCGCTGCGCTCGGGCTGAAAATCGAAAAAGGCTGTAGTTACCACGGAGTCAGCCTTAACGTTGACATGGACCTTGCGCCATTCGGCTGGATCAATCCCTGTGGCTATGCCGGCCTGCAAACCACCGACCTGGCGCATTTGGGGCAACTCGCCCGCGTGGATGATGTGGGCCCGGAACTGGCGGATTCGATTGTGGTGGCGTTGAATCGGCATAAGGAGTCGGATGACTAGTTCATCAAATCAGATCGGCGCGGGAGAATCTCTGGAAACCCGTCCGGAGGAATCCGGCTATGACGCCCATCTCAAGCAAAAATCGCTCGCCAAGACCGCGCGCATACCGATCAAGATCGTCCCTGCGGAGCGTCTAAAAAAGCCGGAGTGGATCCGCGTCAAAGCGGCCTCCACCTCGTCCCGCTTTTATGAGATCAAGAACATCCTGCGAGAACACAGTCTGCATACGGTGTGCGAGGAGGCGTCTTGCCCCAATATCGGCGAGTGCTTCGGGCAGGGTACCGCGACGTTCATGATCATGGGCGACAAGTGCACGCGGCGGTGTCCGTTCTGCGACGTCGCCCACGCCCGGCCCGATCCACTCGATCCTGCCGAACCCGAAAACCTTGCGCGCACGATTGCGGCGCTCGGATTGCGCTATGTTGTGATCACCTCGGTGGACCGGGACGATCTGCGTGACGGCGGGGCCCAGCATTTCGTCGACTGCATTCGTGCGACGCGGCGTCTTTCAGGCGCAACCCAGATCGAGATCCTGACCCCGGATTTTCGGGGGCGTTCGGACAAGGCGCTGGAGATCCTGCGCGCCGCGCCGCCCGACGTCATGAATCACAACCTGGAGACGGTGCCCAGGCTTTACCGGGAAGCGCGTCCTGGATCGGACTACGCTTATTCACTCCTGTTGCTGCAACGTTTTCGCGCCCTGCACCCGAACATCCCCACGAAATCGGGCCTCATGGTCGGTCTTGGCGAGACGGATGAAGAAATTCTGCAGGTCATGCGCGATCTGCGCTCGCACGACGTTCAGATGCTCACGATCGGCCAGTACCTGCAACCCTCGGAGCACCACCTTCCGGTACGGCGCTACGTGCATCCGGATACATTTGCGTTCTTCGAGCGCGAAGCGCGCTCCATGGGTTTTGCCCACGCCGCCGTCGGAGCAATGGTACGTTCCAGTTACCATGCGGACCAACAGGCGCGCGCCGCAAGTGTGGGCTAGTTCTCCGAACGAGACAGGAGTCCTCCTCTTCCGCCCGGATCGATCCGGTTAAAGACGCACATAATGACGGGAGGCGCTTGACAAGAATATTAGCCAATACTAATATTAATCATGGCTAATATTAATCGCGCCCTTTCGGTGCTCTCCGATCCCACCCGTCAAACCCTGATTGAGGCGCTAAGGGATGGGCCGCTGACCGTTGGCGATCTCGCCTCACGGGTCACCGTGACTCAGTCGGCAGTCTCCCAGCACCTGCAAGTTCTAAAAGGCGTCCGTCTCGTGACGGAAGAACGCGTCGGCACGCGCCGTATCTATCGGCTTGAGGCCGAAACCCTCGGAGAGTTGCGCCGCTACATCGACGCCCTCTGGGGCGATGCGCTGGAGGGGTTCGCCACGCATGTCCAGAATAATCCCGGCCCAATCGGAAAGGAGCCTTAGCATGAGCGCAGCGCAACCCGCATCAGAGGAGGAAGTTGTAAGGTTTTCCGTGCCACCGGTTCGCAAAGAGGTTCGCGTCGCCTGCTCTGCTGAGGAAGCCTTTCAGCGATTTACCCGAGACATTCATCTCTGGTGGCCCATGAAGACGCATTCGATTGGCGGCGCCCAGGCGGCCTTGGTCGCGATCGAACCGCGCCTCGGGGGCCGCGTTTTCGAGAGGGATCTCGATGGTTCCGAGCATCTTTGGGGAACCGTGGTCCTGTGGGACCCGCCGGCTGCGCTTGCCTTCACCTGGCACGTGGGACGCGCGCCCGCCGACGATCTGGAAGTGAGTATCCGATTCGTCGCTGAGACCGAGGGTGGCACGCGTGTCGAGTTGCAGCATCGGGGCTGGGAAAGGCTCGGTCAAGCGGGCCTTGACTTACGCGGCGAGTACAATGGGGGATGGGAGGTGGTCTTCGGGGGGCTCTACGCAAGCTATGCAAATGGCGCGAACACCGAGGGGGTCGCAAGGCCTGGCCCAGCTTGAACACCACTGTGCGCGTCCCGGCATATGCAGAAAGCGCCCTCATCGCTCAGGTAGGGCTTCCCAGGTTGCCAGCACTGCGCACAGGGAAACGCATCAGTCGCGGCAGCCCAGCGGTTGCCGCAGCGGAAACCATTGACACGGCAAGCTGCTTAAGTCGGGCATGCATTCATCGAGAGGCTCCATTATGCCGCGCACCTTAACTGTGGTCCTGCACCTCCCGGGACCGGCGTGGAAGCCGGGCGTGCCAGCGTTTGCGCAGGCGGGCATTGAGCGCCACGTCGAGCACTATCGCAGGCTGGTTAGCGAGGGCAAACTCGAAGCCGGAGGCCCCTTTCTCGACGAAGCGGGAGGGGGCATGATGATCGCGAGCGAAGGCGTAGACGTGCATGAGTTGGAGCTGTTCGCCGCGGCCGATCCATGCGTTCAGGGCGGTCTCTTGACGATCGCAATCAGAACCTGGCTGGTTGGGATGGAGAGATGCAAGACGAACGAGTCCGCCACTCCTCGCCCGGCCGGCGGCGAACTCGCTTAGGCCTGTAGCACCCGGTCAAGATGCTTGAAGCCCCAGTGTGTCGGATCCTCAGGGCGCAGAATCCTGTCCTGACAGCCAGGGCTGCCCAGGTCAATCGTCTCGACCGGTATCGGCTCGTTGGAGCGAATCGAAAAGAACGCGCGCACGATCGGCCGGCTCAAGGTGGACGTGCCCGGTTGCAGGACCACGGCGAGGCGACCCGAATCCAGCGCAACCAAAGAACCCACTGGAAAGATGCCTACGGTCGCGATGAACTGCTTGAAAATCTCTTCGTCAAAATGACCGTGCCATTGGGCCATCCTGCGAATCGCCAGCGCCGGATCCCAGCCCTCCTTGTAAGGCCGGTCGGATGTGATGGCATCGTATACATCGCAGACGGCTCCCATCCGTGCCAATAGAGCGATCTGGTTACCGGAAATCCCGTCCGGATAGCCCGCACCGTCGAACTTTTCATGATGGTGCAGCGCGACGTCCTTGGACGCGTCCGTGAAATCGGCCTGGTTTTTCAGGAGTTCGTAGCCGTAACGCGGATGCTTCTTGACGGCGGCAAACTCGTTCGCGTCCAACGCACCTGGTTTGGAGAGAATGTCTGGATCCACGAGCGCTTTGCCCAAGTCATGCATCAACCCGCCGACGCCGGCATCGCGCGTCTGGCCCTCATCCAGGCCGAGCTGGCGGGCCAGTGCGGTCATGAGTGCGCACACGGCCACCGAATGGAGGTAGGTGTAATTGTCGTGCGTCTTCAGGCGCGCGACGCTCAGAATGGCGCTCGGGATCTCCTGCACTGCCTTTGCGATCTGGCGCACAATGGGCAGCACATCGTCTTCCCCAATCGCGCGGCCCATGCGAACCGAACGGAACATCGAGGCGACCTCCTGGCCCGCTTCGGCGCAAACGCGACGCGCGCGGACCAGGTCCGAAGCGAAATCGGTTTTCTTCCTAGCGGATGGTGGCGCCGGATCGAAATTGGGTGAGGGAAGTGCCACCCGATCGGCACCGCTAGGATCCGGAAGGTGGCCCGGTGGAGCGATGACCGGTGCTTCTGTTGCGCCATCGGGCTCGGCCAGAACGCGTACTAATCGCTGACTGAACTCGCCCTGGGTCTCCGCAGGTGTTCTGGTCCGGCCAGCTGATTGCGGCGCAACCACAGGCGCATGTGGAGCGTGCGCAGGGCGGCGGGGCGCGGCGGGAACGGGGTCCGGACCGGAGGCTCTGGATCGTGGCTTTAACCCCTTCGACGGATCGATCCAGATCTCCTTGATATGCGCCGCATTCAAGACGCGGATGACTTCGGCCTCCTCGAGCAGGGAGTTGGGCTGCCATAGGGGGTGGTCAAACCAAGCGGCATCGACACCGATGACGTACATGCCGAGCTGTAAATCATCCGTGGATATCTTCTGTTTCATCGTGCTGCTGAACCCTAATTCTGGTGAGATCGGCGTGAGTCGGCGCCCTGTTTGGAGACCCTTCGCCAGGCGCGCGGATGCTTTCGCCCGCCCGCACGCTCTACAGTCTTTCGGTTGCCTGAGAGCGATCTTTAGCTTTTGCGTCCGATTCGTTCTGAGCAAACACTGCAATGTGAGTGCTCACATTAACCGTGGACGATGCGGCACTGAAATTTCCAGCTCGCCCCGCTGGGGGGCCGGGATTGCGATTCATAATCGCTGACCCGACGGAGTCCTCGCTGCGGGGCACGCTACGCTAATTTTTCCACCAACCCTCTAGGCAGGAACGAATCCCCATGACCGCAAACACGGATGAGCGCAGCACTCTAGCTAAGCTTTCTGATGAGGAACGCGCAGAGCGCGATCGGCGGCGGCGGCGCACTCAAGTGATTCGCCTGGGCAACCGCAGAGTCATCACCCATGGGTTGCCCCGGGTGATCTGGCATGACGTCTACCACTATGCGATGACCGCCGGTTGGCCCTTGTTTTTCGCGGCAGTGGGCGCGCTCTTCCTGATCCTGAACGCCATCTTCGCCGTGATTTTCATGCAGGGCACGGATCCGATCGCGAACATTTTGCCCCGCGGTTTTTGGGGCGCTTTTTTCTTTAGCGTCGAGACTCTCGCGACCGTCGGCTACGGCGACATGCATCCCCAGACTTTTTTCGCGCATGTCGTGGCGACGGTCGAAATCTTCGTTGGCATGAGTTTTATCGCATTGTTCACCGGCATCATGTTCGCGCGGTTCTCACGACCAAGAGCCCGGATCCTTTTTGCGAAACACGTCGTGATCGGACCCTATGAGGGCAAGACGACGCTCACGATTCGGGCCGCAAACGCGCGCCAGAACGTGATCGTGGATGCGTCGGCCAAATTGCGTCTGATTCGCGCCGAGGTGTCAGCCGAGGGGCACACCCTGCGCAAGCTTCACGATCTCGGGCTGGTTCGCTCTGAGCATCCGATCTTCACCTTGAGCTGGACGATCATGCATATCATCGACGAGTCGAGCGCCCTCTACGGTGCAACGCCGGAGAGCCTGGCTGCAAGCGACGCAGGGCTCATTCTCACCATTGCCGGCGTGGACGAAACGACCAGCCAGACGATGCTCTCGCGACATAATTATCTGCCGAACGAGATTCTCTGGCAGCATCGCTACGAAGACCTGCTGTTCACCGATGAGCAGGGTGTCGACCACATCGACTACACCCGGATTCACGACACGCGTCCGGTCTAGCGCAGAGTTTTGTCGAGTCGGACACCGGTCCGGCAGAAGCCGGCTGCGCCTTGGCCGGCTTGACTCCGACCTGACCGAATGTGACTTGTCATCCGCAAATTTTTCAAAAATTAGGCGTAGACTGTCAAAAAAATAGCATGACGGAAGCCCAGGAATGCACGTAGGATTACAGCCCCACTGTACTGGAATCGGGGGAGTGACCTGATGAATGCGATTAAGAAGGTTCGCAAGTATCTTTTGGCGAACCCGAAGAGCGAGTCATCGCGGATTCTTGGGGATTTGGTCGCGGCGCTCGGGGAAGAAAAGCCTTACCAATTGGCTGATCTCTATTCCCTCGACTATGACACGTTCGAACTCGCGATCGCATTGCTCGAGGATTGGCGCCTGGATCGCTACTATGCGGCCCGGCTAAAGTTGTTCGATACTGCGCACCTTGAGGTCCTAAAGAAGGGGTCTAACAGCTAGTTTTGCCTGTCGCCCCATCGACCCGGCGCAGTGCATGCTCTAGCGGCCCCTCAGTGCTGGCCTCGCCAAACTTCCACGACTGACCCCCTTACGGCCATGGTCTCCACCCAGTTGTACCTTGGCGGCCTAGCTCTTGGGAAGCATGCTCCGGAGTTCACCTGCGCACGCGCCCGTTCGGTAATCGGCCATCCCGGCCGGTAGTCGGCAATCAGATAGCATGTGAATCTTGCCGATGCGCGGCAAGACTCGTTCCACATCGAGCATGCAGGAGACAGGATGCGAACGCTCAAGACTCAGGTCGGTATCGTGGGGGCTGGTCCGGCGGGGCTGCTGCTCGCCCACCTCTTGCGACTCGAAGGTATCGATGCGGTGGTTCTGGAAGCGAAGAGCCGCCAGTATGTCGAAGAACGGATTCGGGCCGGCGTACTCGAGCAGGGGACCATCGATCTGCTGAACGAAGCCGGTGTCGGACAAAGAATGATGGCGCAGGGCCTGCCGCATACGGGTATCGAACTTCTGTTTGACCGGCAAAGGCATCGCATCGACCTGTCGGAGCTAACGGGCGGACGCCAGATCATGGTTTATGGCCAGCACGAGGTCGTGAAGGACCTGATCCACGCGCGCCTCGCAGCGAGCGCTCCTCTCCTGTTCGGGGTCGAGGACGTACGCGTCGCGGATTTCGGCAGCAGCGCGCCCAAGTTGTTGGCCCGACACGAGGGCGAAGAGTTTGAATGGACGTGTGACTTCATCGCCGGCTGCGACGGATTCCATGGGGTGTGCCGGGATGCGCTTCCGGACTCGGCGCGCACGGTCTTCGAACGGGTCTATCCGTTCGCCTGGTTGGGGATCCTGGTGAAGGCGCCACCGGCCAGCGATGAGTTGATCTACGCCAGCCATGAAAACGGCTTTGCATTGTTCTCGATGCGCTCGCCCGAGATCACCCGTCTGTATCTCCAGTGCTCCCCAGATGACGACTTGGCCAACTGGCCCAACGAGCGCATCTGGAGCGAACTCGACTCGCGTCTGGCCACTGATGACGGCTGGCAGCCGAATGTGGGAGAGATCATCCAGAAGGGCATCACCCCGATGCGCAGCTTCGTGTGCGAAACCATGCAATCGGGGCGCCTCTTTCTCGCTGGCGACGCGGCGCATATCGTACCCCCGACGGGAGCGAAGGGGATGAACCTGGCTGTCTCGGACATCCGCTACCTGTCGCGGGCGCTCACGTCTTATTACCGCACGGGAGATGAGACGGGCCTTCTACACTACTCGACGACCTGCCTCAAGCGTATCTGGCGTGCCGAACACTTCTCCTGGTGGATGACCTCGATGCTGCACCGCTTCTTCGATCACTCACCTTTCGAGCAACGGATCCAGCGCGCCGAGCTGAACTATTTCTCAACCTCGCGCGCCGGCAGGACAGCGATCGCCGAAAACTACGTCGGACTGCCCTGGACGGATTAAGTCGGAGGAGCCGGAGCCCCCACGTCCCCATCAGTCGTCGCGTCGAACAGGGCCAGCTGTCCCGCCGGCGTCGCCAAGCTGATCCGAGCGCCCACGCCCAGCAAGCGGACCGGACGCGCCCCGCGTGCGACTCCCTCGCCGAGGAGCGCCACAAAAAGCTCTGGATCGAGGGTCTTCGAGGCCCGCTCGACCGTGGTCTTCTTGAAGTCGTCGAAGCGGATTTTGACGAAAATCCGCTCGATCGCCTCGTGCGGACCGAGCTTTTGCGCCGCTCGGATGAGCCGCTCGACAAGCGCGCCCAATTCGATGCGGCAGGAGCCGAGGTCGCCCAAGTCATGGACGTACGTTTCCTCGACGCTCAGCGATTTGCGGGGTCGGCTGGATAGGACCGGGCGCTCGTCGAGGCCACGCGCGAGGTCCGCCAGCCGGTCCCCCAGACTTCCAACGAGTGCGCGCAGTTCGAGTCGCGACCGTAGGCGCACATCCGAACATGTGAGCACCCCATGCGCCCGTAACTTCGCCGCGGTGACGGCTCCGACCCCAAAGAGCTTTTCGACCGGAAGATGCGCCACGAATGCGTCCACCGAGGCCGGTTCGATCACCGTAAGACCATCGGGCTTCTGCCAGGCGCTTGCAATCTTCGCGAGAAACTTGTTTGGGGCGATTCCAGTCGAGACCGTGATCCCCACCTCCGAGCGAACCCGCTCTTTGATCTCTCGCGCCATCAAGGTCGCGCTACCCCGGCAGTGCCGCGCATCGGTGACATCGAGGAAGGCCTCGTCCAGTGAAAGCGGCTCGACTTGCTCGGTGTAGCTACGGTAGATCGCGAGGATTCGCTTCGAGGCGGTCACGTACTTCTCCATCGCCGGTCGCAGCACCGTCAGCTCGGGACACCGTCTCAGCGCCTGGGCCATCGGCATGGCTGAACGCACACCAAAGGCGCGAGCCTCGTAGTTGCAGCTGGCCACGACACCGCGCTGGTCGGGCCGCCCACCCACAGCGATCGGTCGGCCCAGCAGGCGGGGCTGATCGCGCGCTTCGATGGCCGCGTAGAAGCAATCGCAATCACTGTGAATGATCTTGCGTGGCTTTAAGAAAGGCTCACTCGGCATCGTTGTACAAAGACCTGCTGGGCGCGCAAAGCCCAAGGATAGCCCAGTGGCTTGCCGCGCTGCGCAGGTGCTCTCTCGAAGGCTTGCGGCTCCAGCCGGTCTGAGCAAAAGAGATTTTCATTGCGCAAAAGCCGCAGATGAAACGCGCTGGATCCTGGAAGCTCTTTCCGATGCGACATTCTCTCCGAACAACACAGCGGGGCAAACGTATGACATCACTCCAATCCGTCGCGGCGAGCGGGCCGCCCTCTTCCGACGTCGCGTCAGAGCTCGAACCATCGAGCGCGACCGCCCTCGAATCCCGTCCAGCCCCGCCTAGCCCGTCCATCCAGTCCCTTGGATACGAGCCGTTCACCGGCTTGGCCGAGGCGCTCGGTGAACGCCGCGGCCTGCGCACAGCGCTGCGCCGCGAGCTGCGTCTGGCCGAGGGGTTGGATCATCCGCGCGAACGCGACCGGTCCGGTGCGTTGTACCGCCGTATCGCTGTTCTCTATGGGCTGCTCGGACACGAAGAAGACGCCCAGGAATGGTTTGGCCGATCACATCGTTGCGCGCCGGATCGGGCGTCATCTGACACCATGAGCCTCAACGACACCCTGCGCGCTGCCCTGTCCTATCTCTCGGGAAACTATCTGAACACGATCCGACTCGTGAATAACGCGCTCAATCGTCATTCACGTCGATCGACCGACCGTCATCGCAATCTCCTCATTGTGCTCCTGGGGGGATCCTATCTGCGCCTCGGGCAGATTTCCAAGGCGGCGCAGTGCGTCGACGTCATCCAGAAAAATCCTGCTCCCGTGTTGGAGGACTTCGGCTGGATTCTGAGTCTGCTTCTGGCCGGAGAGATTCAACTGGGCTTGGTGTTGCGCAGTTACCCTAGCTTTCGCGGACAACTGCTGTTCGTCAACGATTGGGCCCCCGATGGGCTGGACGTCCTGGGGCGAATCCGACTGGCAGAACAGGCCTTTGAGCAAGCGGCCGATCGCTCCAAGGAGGATGCCTTGCTCTTGGAACTAGCCGAGTCGGGTCTGGTCCGGACGCGGCTGGCGATCGAGCCGCTCGAGGCCGATTGGGACTGGCAGAAGCGACACCTGCAGCGCATGAGCGAGGAGGGTCTCGTGCACGCGCGGGATCTGGCGCGGCTGAATCTCGCTGTGCTCTATCTGGTTCATGATCGCGCGAGCGAGGCCCGGCTGTGGCTGGCACCGATCGCCCAGACGGCGCTGCGCCGACCAGGCACGCCCTTGGAGCACGACATCCTCTTCTGCGCCGCCCGCGCGGCCGAGCTCAGCGGCGACTCGCATCAGGCACTGGCCTACTTGAGCGAGTACAACGCGCGCATTCAAGCGCAGAAATTGTCGAGGGTACCGTTGCCGGCTCCCAATCTCGTAGCGCCGAGCCAGTTTGCCCCGCACGCTGTGGACGAGCGCCGCGGATTGAATCGCGACGACATCGCCCTGATCTCACGCGTCACCGCCTTGATTCGGGACCATCCGAGCAATCCGACGCAGGCGGTTCATCTCGCGGCCATGGAGGGGATCTCGCGGCGCACCCTGGAGTACAAGCTTCGTCGTCTCACCGGCAAGAGTCCGCGGGAATTCGTGTCTTCGATCCGGCTTGAAATAGCCTATGAGTCCTTGCGCAATCAAGGCGCGCAGGAGCCTGGGATGTTGACCACGCTCGCGAAATCGATCGGCTTCAAGAACTATCGTACGTTTGCCAGGGCCTTTCGCAAGGCCTATGGACTAAGTCCCGCTCAAGCCGCGAAGTCCTCGGTGGGGCCGTCTTTGGCTCGACTGGATGCTGCCGAAGGAAGCGGCTAGCGGCGCGCCTCGAATTGAAGGGTACGATCTTCGATGGGTTCGGCAAACTTGAGGATATTTCGGTCCGGATCAAATACCTGGAGCTCCTTCACGTACCACTCGCGCTCCATCGGGGGATCAACGTCGATGCCGCGGTTGGTCAGCTCGCGATAGAGGGCATCGGTACTCGCCACCCGAAGGCAGCAAGCGGCTTCGGCAGTGACGGGCTGGCCCCCTGAAACGGCAAAATGCAACTCCGCGCCGTCGCGCCGGACGATGGCATAACGCGCAGATTGCATGACCACTGCAAACCCCAGCCTCTGGTAAAAGGCGAGACTTACGCCCAGGTTGGAGCAGGGGAGAATGGGTATGGCGTCGAGCAGAGTGGAACTCATGGTCTCCGATTCGATTCGGCCGAGGACGGTCCGGCCGCTAAGCAATTATACGAAAGTGCTCGACCTGAGGCATTGGATCGTAGAAGTGGTGCAAAAGGGCCCGCCACTCCAAGTAGGGGGCCGAGCCGCGAAAACCGACGGTATGATCCTCAAGCGTTTGCCACTGCACGAGCAAGGCATAGCGATGATCGTTCTCAATACAGCGCTGCAACTGGTGGCCGATGTATCCCGGGGATGCCTTGATGATTGGCGCAGCCCTGTGAAAGGCCTCCTCGAATGCGCACGTCTCGCCCGGGCGAACCTGAAGCTGTGCAATCTCCAGAATCAACTCTTCTCCCTGGCACCGAGGCCTCGATGGACTCAGTGTACAGCCATAGGGCCCCGATGCAAATGAGGCGGGATCGGGCTTTGCAAAGGGAGTTGGCTCATCGAGGCGCCAGAGCGTCAGGCGTCATTGCTGCGCCCGTTGGCGCCCAGCACTAACTTTCGGGCTCGTTGGACGGGGGTATTCCCGCACTCGGAAAGAAGGGCGCGCGGCGCCCCCTGAGCGAGGCCAGCCCCTCGCGCACATCGGGTCCTGAAAAACCAAGGAATTCCATCGCCAGCGACGCATCGAACGTGGGTCCGGCAAGACGCAGCCAGTTGTTCAGGCTCGTCTTGGTCAGGCGTAGCGCCGACTGAGATCCCGAAGCGAGGCGCTGGGCAACGTGCAGCGCTTCGGCAAAAAGGTCATCGTCCTCCACGCAGCGCGAGACAAGCCCGATCCGTTCCGCTTCTTCACCGCTGACCTCCTCGCAGAGCAGCAGGTAGTATTTCGCCTTGGCCATGCCGCACAACAGCGGCCAGACGATCGCAGCGTGATCCCCTGCCGCGACTCCCAGGCGCGTGTGGCCATCGATGATGCGGGCGCTGCGCGCGGCGATGGAAATGTCCGCCAGCAGCCCGGCCACCAAACCGGCACCTACGGCAGGCCCATGCATCGCCGAAACAATGATTTTGGAGCAGCCCAGGATGTTGTAGACCAGATCCCGGGCCTCCTTCATCACGCGGGACCGGATCTCGAAATCGTCGGCCATCGATTCCACCAGCTCGAGACTGCCGCCCCCGGAAAAGCCCTTACCCTCACCTCGGATGATGACCACAGAAGTGAGTGGGTCGCGGTCCACATCCCGCCAGATCTCGGCCAGCTCGGTATGCATCCGGGCATCGGCCACGGACAGGCGGCCGGGACTTCCCATCACGATCTCAAGGATCTGGGGCGCCGGACGCCGGAGCGCCAAGGCTTCGTATCGGTCGTAGTCCACGCTAAGGCCTCTCGGTGCGCACGCCCCCTCTACGCCCGGACCGCAGTCGGCACGAGTTCAGAGGGCTCGCCGTCGACGCTATCAGAAGATCAGCATTGTGGCCAATTGGACCGAGGTCGATCGCCCTAGCCCCTGGCCGTGCGTGCGGTCGCGGGCCCGGGGCTTAGCGATCCCGTCCCAGCGGAGCAACGAGGATGCCAAAGGCCGAGTGCGGCGGATTGAGCGTCGAGGTGGTAGCGGGCTGATCGGGTACGCCATTCGACACCGATCGGGCCTGACCAAAACGTAGGCCAGCCAGAAAGCTGCGTACCTTCTGCACGGGAACCCAAAGGATTGAGAAAGTCATATCCACACCTCTCTTTGCCCATCGCATCGGTTGCACGGGCATCGAACCACTTTCCACGCCGCCGAACGGCCT
>CAJCID010000083.1 GCA_903970305.1 Rhodospirillales bacterium
GCTCCCGCAGGGCGCGTCCTCGCTGTCGAGTATGTCTCGGGTCAACACAGACATCAGGCTGTCTGGTACCGGCCTGCCGGGCAGCCCGGCGGCTACTATGGGATGGGTGGCGAGAGCCTCAGACGCGCATTTCTGCGCGCCCCGCTCCAGTTCACCCGGATCAGCTCAGGATTTGGCGGCCGGGTTCATCCGATCCTAAAGAGCTGGCGTTGGCATGCCGGGATTGATTATGCCGCGCCCATCGGCACTCCTGTACGCGCTACCGGAGATGGAACGGTGGTCTCGGCGGGCTGGCAGACGGGTTACGGCAATGCAGTCGTCATCCAGCATCAGGGCATCTACTCGACCTTGTACGGGCACCTCTCGCGACTCGCCCCGGGGCTGCACGCCGGCCAGGCCGTATCCCAGGGCCAGTTGATCGGCTTCGTGGGCATGACCGGATGGGCCACAGGCCCGCATCTACATTATGAATTTCGGGTCCGCGGACTGGCGAAGGATCCGGCCCACGCGGCGCTGCCCGACGCGCCGCCGGTCGAGAAGAGCCAGCTCGCCGCCTTCGCCGCCGTGACACGCGATGCCCACCAGCAGATCGATCTCTTGCGCAGCCTGGATCTTGCGCATGCCGAAGGCGGTTCTGACGGCAGCGGAAGTTGAGGAAGGGCCCGGCGATGCAGTCGGGTTCTCTCTTTATCGGGCTCATGTCCGGGACCAGTCTGGACGGCACGGACGCAGTGCTTGCCCGCCGTACCTCGAGCAGTCCCGCCGCACTGGTCGCTCACTGCCACGAGGCCTTCCCGCCGCCACTCGAACAGATGTTGCGTGATCTGCAGGTTCCCGGCCCCAATGAACTCGATCGCGCCGCTCGCGCCGCAAACTTACTGGCCGATCACTACGCCGAGCTCGTTGCCCGGCTGCTTGTCCAAAGCGGCACCGAGGCCAACGCCGTCACGGCCATTGGCGTGCACGGTCAGACCGTCCGACACCGCCCGGAACTCGGTTATACGCTGCAGCTGAACGCTCCTGCGCGTCTCGCAGAAGCCGCGTCCATCGACGTGATCGCGGATTTTCGGAGTGCCGATGTCGCTGCCGGGGGCCAAGGCGCGCCGCTCGTGCCCGCATTCCATGCGGAAATCTTTCAGCTTGCCGATCGGGCACGCGCCGTCTTGAATCTCGGAGGGATCGCGAATCTGACCGATCTTCCCGCCCGCGACTCGGGCCGGCCGACACGCGGCTGGGACTGCGGTCCGGGCAACGTGCTGTTGGATCATTGGATCTTCGAGCAGGGACAAGGACGCTTTGATGCGAAGGGAGCCTGGGCAGGCCAAGGGACGGTCGCTCCGGACCTTCTCGAGCTTCTGCTCGCAGAACCCTGGCTGTCGCTGGCCCCGCCGAAAAGTACCGGCCGCGAGTTGTTCAATCCCGACTGGCTCGCAGATCGGTTAAGGCACTTCGGCCATTACCGCCCGATCGACGTCCAGTCCACTCTGTCCGAATTCACGGCGACGGCAGTGTGCCGCTCGATAGCAACAGAGATCCCGGAGCTCGAAGAGCTCATCGTCTGCGGCGGTGGCGCCTATAACCTGGATCTGTTGGAACGCCTGCGTCGCGGCTTAGCCGACTCACTCGGGCGCAGCGTCCCGGTGGCAAGCAGCGCATCCCATGGAATCGCGCCGGAGCACGTTGAGGCATTGGCTTTTGCGTGGCTGGCCGAGGAGCGGCTTGCCGAACGACCGGGCAATCTGCCGAGCGTCACCGGTGCCCGTGGGCCGCGCGTACTGGGATCACACTACAAACGGGGAGGCGATTGGCTCACCCCGGCTGCGAGCCCCCAACAGAGGGCGGCAGCTGAACCGGCGCAAAGGGTGGGGTCAGACCGAGAATGAGGAGCCGCAACCGCAGGTCGTCGAAGCGTTCGGATTCTTGATCACGAACTGCGCGCCTTCGAGGTCATCCTTATAGTCGATCTCGGCGCCCACCAGGTACTGAAAGCTCATCGAATCGATGAGCAGGGTGACTCCGTTTTTCTCCATCGCGGTGTCGTCCTCGTTGACGACCTCGTCGAAGGTGAACCCGTACTGAAAGCCCGAGCATCCGCCACCCTGCACGAACACCCTAAGCTTCAACTCGGGATTACCCTCCTCGTCGATCAGCTCCTTGACTTTCGTCGCGGCCGCGGAGGTGAAGACAAGGGGTACAGGCAGTTCAGTCACAGCATTCATGTTCAGTCCTTTCGGATTCTCTTATCTGGGGATGAGGCTCGCCCATTTCAAGTCGACAGGCGCATTGGGCTAACCGTGATTGGAGGCGAGCTTCAAGCCAGGCCGGCTGTCCTCGTCCATATAGGCCAAGTTGCCGGTCACGATGGCACCGTGGTGCATCTCGAGCGCCTTGTAATCGACATTGCCGGTGACCCGCGCCTTGGGCTGCAGTTCGAGCAGCTCGTCGGCCTGCACCGGTCCATTGATGGTGCCGTTCACCACCAGATGGCTGACCTGGATCTGCCCATCGACCCGGGCCTGCTCACTGATGACCAGCATGCTCGGCTGGGATGGGTCGGCGATCACATTACCCTTGACATGCCCGTCGATCCTAAGGCCGCCCACGAAGTGGACATCGCCCTCAATACGGGTGGCTGCACCGATCAGACTCTCTATCGTGCTCGTGACACCGGGCTTTTTGCCAAACATGTGTAACTCCTGATTGACGGTCGATACCGGCGTGAGGGCCTGGTTAGGACGAACTCACCGTCACCGACCGTTGGGCGCGAACCGCTCCCTTTTCCAGCACACGGGCTTCGAACTGACTGACCGAAGCCCCCGCTGGAACGCGAAAAGTGCCCTCTATTCGCTTGAAAAACCGAAAATTAACCTGGAAGGCCTTCGCGTCGGTTCCCGGCGATCCATCGGGAAAATTCATGATAACAGCTTTACCCCCCTGCTGCAGCGTCACAATCAGCTGCAATTCGCCATTGAAATCGTGGTCGACGTGCCCGCCTTGGATCACCAAGAGCCGGTAGTGCATCTGTTGGGGAATCGTGTCCTTCTCCACCTGCAGGCGCTTGATCGCCAAGCCATCGACCGGCCCGCTGGCCGAGAGGTTCTCGAAAAACGCCACATCGTCCTTCAGCTTGGCATTGTCGAGTTCGAGCGATCTGATCTGGTTACCCAGCGTTTCCTGGGCCGACCGCTCGATGTTCAGACGGCTTTCGGCGCTGCTGGCGGCCGCGGCAAGCCGGTCCCGGTCGGCCGCAAGGGACGCATTTTCGCCTTTCAGGCGGGACACTTCGCTGCGCAGGTCCTCGCCAAAACCCGCAAAGCGCTTGCCTTCCTCATAGAGCCACATTCCCAGGGCCGCCGACATCGCCAGGATCAGCATCAGGGCCCCAGCCCGCAAGGGCCACGGCACGTGGGTGCGCACCGTCATGCGCGGTGCGCTGATGGACAGCCGGCGCCGCAGGAGCTTGTATTTCAGCACTGAGTCGGTGCGGTGCGCAGCGTCACGGCAGGACCGCGATCTGCCGAAGTCCGGTATCCTCGGGAAGTCCGAACATGATGTTCATCGCCTGCACCGCCTGGCCTGATGCCCCCTTGACGAGATTGTCCTCGACGACGAGGACGATCAGGGTATCGCCACCGTCTGGCCGATGCAGCGCAATGCGTAGATAGTTCGACGCGCGCACCGAACGCGTCTCGGGCGTGCTGCCCGGGGGCATGACGTCGACGAACGGCTCGTGAGCGTAATGCGTCTCGTAGAGCATCTGGAAGTCCGTGTCCATCGCCCCAGGCAGGATGCGGGCATAGAGAGTCGAATGAATGCCGCGGATCATCGGCAGTAGATGGGGCACGAACGTCAGACCAACCGGACGTCTGGCGATGGCTTCCAGACCCTGAACGGTCTCGGGCAGGTGCCGGTGGCCCTTCACGGCATAGGCCTTGAAATTGTCCGAAGCCTCGGCAAGGAGATTGCCGATCTCTGCTTTGCGTCCGGCCCCCGAGACGCCCGATTTGCAATCAGCGACCAGGTGCCCCTCATCGACGAGAGCGCGTGCTTGAGCCAAAAGCGGCGCGTAACCCAGTTGCATCGAGGTCGGGTAGCACCCCGCCATCCCGACAAGGCGCGCCTTCCTGAGCGCCTCCCGATTCACCTCGGGCAAGCCATAGACCGCCTCCCGAAGAAGATCCGGCGCTGCGTGGGGCATCCCGTACCACTTCTGGAATACCTCTGGATCCTTGATGCGAAAGTCTGCGGCCAGGTCGATTACCCGGACACCCGCCTTTAAGAGCGCGGGCGACTGCGCCATCGCTACCCCGTGGGGAGTCGCGAAAAACACCACGTCGCAGCGCTCGAGCGCGGCCTTGGCCGGATCGCTAAAGGCCAGCGACACCCGGCCGCGCAAGGATGGAAACAGCGTCGCGACCGGCAACCCATCCTCTGTCCTCGAGGTGATTGCGACGAGTTCGACTTCAGGATGCTGGGCAAGCAGGCGCAACAATTCGACGCCTGTGTAACCCGTGCCGCCAACGATGCCGACTTTGATCATGGGTGGTCCTCACAAAGGCAAGGCAGACACGCGCCCTTGGCAAGGGGTGCGAAGGCCGATTGTACACATGTACAGCAGGCGCTCTTGCCCCCGCAGGTCGTTGATCCTGCGCAGCTTCGAGTGGTCTGAGTGTTCCGCAAAGGACAGTTCCCGACAGGCGCGGCCCATGGGCGGCCCGTCGAGGTTCGGTGCGGCGAGCGTGCTTAACGCTTCGAGAATTGCTTCCGTCGTCGGGCCTTGTGCAGACCGACTTTCTTGCGTTCCACTTCACGGGCATCACGCGTGACCAGACCGGCCTTCGAGAGTGCCGGCTTCAAGGCGCCGTCGTAGTCGATCAAGGCGCGGGTGATGCCGTGGCGCACCGCTCCGGCTTGACCGGATTCGCCCCCGCCATGGACATTCACGAGGATGTCGAAGGTCGAGCCATGGTTGGTCAACTCGAGCGGTTGGCGCACGATCATCCGACCGGTCTCACGGGCGAAGTACTCGTCGACAGGCTTGCCGTTGACGACGATCTTGCCGTTACCGGTCTTGATAAACACCCGTGCCACCGCGCTTTTTCTGCGGCCGGTACCGTAGTTGTAATTGCCGATCATGCCTTCACCTCGAGCGCCTTGGGTTGTTGCGCGGTATGCGGATGGGTCTGCTCCGCGTAGACCTTGAGCTTCTTGATCATCGCGTAGCCGAGCGGTCCTTTCGGAAGCATGCCCTTGACCGCCTTCTCAAGGGCGCGTCCCGGGAACCGGGCCTGCATCTTCTCGAAGTTGGTCTCGTAGATGCCTCCGGGATAGCCGGAATGGCGATAGTACTTCTTGTCCTTCGTCTTATTGCCCGTGACGCGCAACTTGGCTGCATTGACGACGATGATGTAGTCACCCGTGTCGACGTGGGGTGTGAACTCCGGCTTGTGCTTGCCGCGCAGACGGCGTGCGACTTCACTGGCCACACGTCCGAGGACTTTATCTGTCGCGTCAATGACAAACCAGTCACGCTGTACCTCGTGGGCTTTGGCGGAAAAGGTTTTCATGAAGCTTCCTGTTAGGGAGCGCGGCGACCGGTCTAGTGCGGTCGATCCTGCGCTCGAGTGCAAATCCGCAACCCCTTTTCCGCTTATGTCTGCGGACTCTCCTGAGGGCTTACGGTGAAAAGCCTTCGATTCTATCGCCCGCATCGGGGAAGGTCAAGGCAGCCGGCGTCAGGTGGCGGCGAATCTCATGCCCGAGCGCCGCGCCCGGGGAGATGCCCACGCTTGCGTGTGCTGAGCGCCCAAAAAAAAGCCCGGACCTTGAGGGCCCGGGCTAATCCACCAAAGGAGGAGGGTGGAGGAGACACCTGCGGACTCGGCGCTTGGGGGCTTTTCACCAACCAAATCAAACAAGCGCTTTGTCGATGAGTTGAGTATAGAGCAAACATTGGTGCGGCGCAAAAGAATTTTTCAGACGGGCGTGCCGTTCCCGCAACGGCGCCTTGAGGCGTTTTGACAATCAATCATGATGCTCTTTGTTTTCATGAGCTTATAGAATGGCTGATCTAGACCAAAATGGCATATCGAAATGCTGCGCCACAAGATGAGCGCGGGCGCACTGGCGCAGCGGCCCTGGGCCGTCGGCCGCATTCTGCGCGCGTTCTGGACCAACCCGCTCCCGTCGTGGAGGTACACTGGATGCGCTTTGAGGAGGAATAGCGATGAGAGTCAGCGTGAGCTGGAACGCCGTAGCCGATGCGGCAGGGCTCGACAGTCCGATGAGCTTCATTGCGTCGACCGAGAGTGGTCACATTGTCGCGATGGATGGCGCCCCGGCGGCTCCTGGGGACCCCTTGGGCGGGCGTAACCTTGCGCCCCGTCCCATGGAACTCGTTTTGGCAGGCACCGGCGGATGCACCGCCTACGACGTCGTGCTGATCCTAAGGAAGGGCCGGCACAGGGTTGAGCGCTGCACCGTGCGCCTTGATGCGGAGCGCGCGCCTGAGGATCCCAAGGTGTTTACCAAAATTCACTTTCACTTTGTCGTCTCGGGCCGCGATCTCAGTGCAGCCGCCGTCGAAAGAGCGATCGCGCTGTCGCATGAGAAATACTGTTCGGCGTCGGTCATGCTCGGGTTGACAGCGACGCTCAGCCATAGCTTTGAGATCGTCCAGACCGAGCCCGTCTAGATCCAATAGGCCGTCGAGGTCATGACCTTGGCGGCCATGCGCATGGCCGCCTTGACGGGACCCGGCAGTTCGCGCGCGCCCTGGCTTTGCGCATGGGCCCCATGGCGGATTTCGTCGGCGCGCATCTGATCGACGACTGCCCGTGAGCGCAGGTCCGCTTTGGGGAGGCTCTCCAGGTGTCCCTCAAGGTGCTGCTCGACCTGCCGTTCGGTTTCGACCACGAATCCCAGGCTCACGGCATCGCCGACACGTCCGGCCGCCAATCCCAGGGCATACGCCCCGGCAAACCACAGCGGGTTCAGAAGGCTCGGTCCTTCTCCGAGTTCCTCCAGACGCTGTGCGGTCCATGCCAGATGGTCAGCCTCCTCCTTGGCGGCCGCCGCGAACATCTGCTCCAGTTCGGGTTTTCTGGTCGCGACAGCCTGGGCTCGATAGAGAGCCTGCGCACAAACCTCCCCGACGTGATTGACCCGCATGAGGGCAGCCGCGTGGCGCCTCTCCGGCTCGGTTAAGCGCGTGCCTTCAGCTGGCGAGGCGGACTCAGGAAAACTGCGGGATGCGACCACGGAATTTCCAATCGACCTTAGGCCTCGATCCACTTCCAGGATGAACCGGTCCGTCCAACTCGCCATCATGACTCCTCTCTCATTCGGGCCGCGAGCATTGCGGCCCCGCAGGCGCCCGTCGACCCGCCTTGGTCAGTGTAGCCCAGCGCGCCTGGACACGCTTGGACGCGGCGGCATCCGCGCACAGACCACGGAATTTCCCACCACGGAATTTCCCCTAAGGCGCCCTCAGGAAATTCCTGTGTTGCTTAAAGGATACATGGAGAGAGGGTTTTCGCCGTTATAGGCCGTATAAGTTTGCCTGCAGGGCTATTTTTTGTTGAAATCTAGGCTGACTTCTTAACCAGAAGGCTGTTTTCGGCCGGTTAGAGTTCATTGGCATGGGGCGGGCACGCAACCTGTGCCGCATGCACGACAAACTTTTGGAGATATTGAATGAAAAAACTCGTAATCGCAGCAGCTGTGCTGGGCGCGTTCGCCGGTACTGCTCAGGCGCAGAGTAGCGTGACCCTGTTCGGGGTGGTCGACACCAACATCACGCACATCAACGCCAGCGGTAATCCTGAAGGCAGCCGGACGTTCGAAGACAACAGCGGCATCAATTCGTCCCGTATTGGCGTTCGCGGTACCGAGGATCTGGGTGGCGGCCTGAAGGCAGGCTTCTGGCTGGAAGCGGGTATTAATACCAACAACGGCTCGGGTTCGACCACGAGTCTGGGTAACGGCGCGGCCTTCCCCGGTACAGCAACCGGCGGCGGTGGCCTGACCTTCAATCGTCGTTCCACGGTCAGCCTGATCGGCGATCGTTGGGGCGAGCTGCGTCTGGGTCGCGACTACGTTCCGACGTTCTGGAATGCAGCCAACGTCGATCCGTTTGGCTATAACGGTATCGCTGAAATCGCTTCGTTCCTGATCGTTCCGCAAGGCGCGATGGGCGCGACCGCAGTGCGGGCCTCGAACGGGATCTCCTACCTGACCCCGAACACGCTCGGCGGCTTCTTCGTACAGGCGACCTACGCCTTGGGTGGCAACCCGAGCAATCCGCCGGAAGGCACGAAGTTCGACGGCGACTACTCCGGCATCAACATCGGCTACCAGAACGGCCCGATCTACGCGGGCGTCGCGACCAGCTACGACCATCAGGGCCAGACCCTGTCTGCGTCCCCAGCCGATCCGGGCGAAGGCGACATCCACGTCACGAACTTCGGTCTGTCGTATGACTTCGGTGTCGTGAAGCCGGATCTTTTCTACCAGACCTCCACGGTCAATGCCGCGCCCGAGCAATATACGACTTCGATCGGCTCGGTCGGTGTGGTCGTACCTCTTGGGCAGGGCGAGTTCCGCTTCAACTACGGACACGCTTCGGGTAAGGACTACTTCACGGGCAGCCACGCAAACCTGTTCGGTCTGGGATACGTCTACAACCTGTCCAAGCGCACGGCCTTGTACGGAATCTATGCGCACATGAGCAATTCCGGAGATTTCGATTTCCCGCTGAACGCTTACTCTCCGGCACCGGCCCCGGGCAACGCGGCATCGGGTGTTTCGATCGGTCTGCGTACCTCGTTCTAATCCACTCAGGGCGCGTCCCTGCCTCGGATCAGATCAGACTCGAGAGAGGTCTTCGGACCTCTCTTTTTTTTGCCGAACTGACGCATACCCACTTGGAGGCCTGAGGTCGGCCATAGCGCGCTTGGCTTAGCCGCTGGCGGCCAAGCGGTAGGGTGCGATCAGCTTATTGAACAGATACAGCCGATGTCGGTAGTCGCCTTCGTAGTCGGCACCGTTCAAGGCGGCCTCGCGAAAGCGTCGGACCGCGGCATCGAGCAGGCGGCGCTGGGCCGTGTCCGAGACGCGTAGGATGCGCCGCGTATGTTTGGGCGTCACCGCGGAAAGATCGACCACCAGGAAGTCGCCATGGTCGGCGCTCACGACATCCAGCAGCAGCGTCTCGATTCTTCTCAGGCGAAACGCGCGTCCGAGTGCCAGACGCAAGGCCATCAGAGGATGGCTCGCGGCAACGGACTCGATGAGAGCATCAGGCAGGTCCTCAAGCTGTCCGACTTCGATCTCGTCTGCGCTTTGGGTCACTTCTCTGAGCATCGCCTGGGCTTCCGGGTGTCCGCTCAATGCCGCACGATTGAGCCACGAGACGGCCTTGGTATCACGTCCGATCTCACGTCCCCGCTCCCGCCACATCTGATTGCCGAGCCAGTACTGCGCATCGGTCTGACCCAGTTCCGCGGCCTTTTGCAGATACAGATTGGAATCGGCGAGGTTGCGCTTCGCATAAGCCGGCACGCGATACAGGATTCCCAGGATGTAACTCGCATCGCGATGATCCTGGGCCGCGGCGCGAGTGAGCCAACGCACGGCACTGGCGAGATTCGGGCGAGGCCGCTCCCGGTCATGCGCGTCTCCGACCAAGCGCAGTAGCGCGCGCTGGTCCACTTCCCGAACCTTGTTGCGACCATCGAGCTGAGATAGATCGAGGTACAGGCACCCGAGCTCGAACTGGGCCGCGGCGAGGCCCGCCTTGGCGGCAAACTGCAGCGCATCCTGACCAAGCCGTGTGGACCAGCCGACGGCCTCGTAGTAGTGCAACAGAAGAGGCAGGTCCTTACGCGGCACTGGCTCAGCCTGCTCGATCAGTCGGCGCACCAAAGATTCACTGACCTCAGCGGAGAAAGCCGGATCTCCCGCGGCGTAGAGGTGCAGCGCGAGCCAGATTCCGGCATCGGTATTTCCCGCCTGGGCGGAGAGCTTGGCCCAATAGCGCGCCCGGTCGTGTCGGCCCGCCTCGAACTCGTGCTGGCTGAGCAGCCACTGCGCCTCGGGCGCACCCGACTGGGCAAGAGCATCGAGATACTGGCGGGCAGCGGCAGTGTAGGCGGTGCTGACCGGACGGCCCAAGACGCGCGGGGCGATCTCGACCATCCGGACAAACGCCCACTGCGCGGCCGGATCTCCCGATGCTGCGACCTTCGAGTGAATCTCCATGAGGTCGAGGCACAACTCGCTCCCCATGACCTCCTCCACCGAGGTGGCCCCGACCAGATACTCTGCCGCTCCCGGAAAATCCTGTTTGGCCGCACGCACGAGCCAGCCCAATGCGACCGAAGGATTGCGTGCCAGACCCTCCTCGCCCTGGAGGTAACGGCAGCCCAGCTCGAACTGGGCCTGGGCGGTTCCGCGGCGCGCCTGGGTCAACAATGCGATCTGCGCACGACGGACCACGTCATGTCCCCCGTGCCGCGTCACGGCACCCCTGCACAACATCTCGTGCCGGGCTCGAAGCCACGAGTCTCGGCATACCTTTCCCTCTTGAAGCACAGGCCGATGTGTTCCGCGCCTGCCTCATCGGATTGCGTACAGAACAGCGCCGCGTGCGGATGAGGACTGCTGCCACGGTCGGAAACTTAGGCCCACTCGCGCGCTCTTGCCTGCCTTTGATATGCTCTCCGTGCCTGCCGCGAAGCAACCCGCTTACGCCGCATTCGCCTTTTTTCCGGCTCGGGGCTTCACCTAGGAAGAGCGCAATCGCCTATGTCTAATCGGAGAATATCACCGAGGGAAAAGCGAGGAAATCACTAAAAAGCCACGCGATCCGCCGGTATGGGGAACTGATCCTAAACAAAGTTCCCCGCAAACGACAACACCCCTATGGAAATCACGCGCCAGCCCTTATCGTCCTTCCATCCGCAGGAAAAGCGGACGGTAAAACAAGCTTTTTCCAGGACCTAGGCGCGGGAAATGATTGACATACCCCTGCCGTACGCACGACAAACTTTTGGAGATATTGAATGAAAAAACTCGTAATCGCAGCAGCTGTGCTGGGCGCGTTCGCCGGTACTGCTCAGGCGCAGAGTAGCGTGACCCTGTTCGGGGTGGTCGAC
>CAJCID010000084.1 GCA_903970305.1 Rhodospirillales bacterium
TCCAGCGGCCCGTTGCCGCTGGCCCGGGTGGACCTGAACCGCATGTACGGTGACTGGTACTTGATCGCCACGATACCGAACTGGTTCGAGCGAGGGCTCGTCGCACCGCGAGATACGTTCTCAAGGCGTCCTGACGGAGACATCCGCGAGGATTTCTCGAGTCGACGCAATCGCTTCGACGCGCCGGAAGAGCACTTTGTGGTTCACGACTGGGTCAGACCGGGCACGGGCAACGCCCACTGGCGCGTCCAGGTTTTCTGGCCTATTGACCTGCCGTTCCTCGTGCTCTATGTCGATCCGAACTATCGCTACGCGCTCTTCGGAGAGGAAGATCGCTCCTTGGGCTGGATTTACGCCCGTGATCAGACCATCGATGAGTCAACCTATGCAGACCTGTTGGCGCATTTTCGGGCCGTGGGCTATGACGTGAGTCCATTCCGCAGATTCGTCCAGAAACCGGAGCAGATCGATCAACCGGGGTTCTGGAGCGACGGCATTGTTCCTGCCGACAGTTCGACGGGACGCCAGTAAGTACTCGAGCGAGCGGTCTTCTGGTTTGGTGATGAGGCCCTGGGAACCAATCGCAAGGTTGAGACCAATCGGGACGGGTGTGCAGGCACCCCCGGCAGCCTCAGAACGCTGGGCCCAGTTCGGACCGGGTTCGTCGCATCGCTTGAGACTTCGACCCCTGGGCGGAATCCGGCATTCCGTAGGTCTGCAGGAACACGTCGACGGCTCGGCGGATCGCACATTTGATCTCCTTGCGAGTGAACGCCGCCTGTAATCCAAACAGCCATCGCCAAATGAATTCGGATTCTGTGAGGGCGAGAAAATGTTGTGCCGCGACGTCCGGATGCTTGACCTTGAGCCGACCCTTGCGCGTCGCCCCCGCCAAATAGGCTGCAAGAAGTTCGAGGCTTCTCTGCGGCCCTGACGCCCAGAAGCGCTGACCAATGTCGGATTGGCCTACCTCGGCGATCACCATGCGCCGCGCGGCGATCGCTCTTGGGGAGGTGACGGAAATCAGGATGCGCTCACCAAAATCGAGCAAGACAGGCCGTGGATCCTCATCGATCTTCAGACTGAGATCCTCAAAGGCCGTCGACAGATTGCCCACCACCAGGTAGTGGACTACGTGGAAGAACAACTCCTCTTTCGAAGAAAAGTAGCTGTAGAGCGTGGTTTTGGAGCCACCGAGTCGCGCGACTATCTCGGACATCGAGGTGCGCGTGTAGCCCAATTCCATGAAAGCCTGTGCCGCCGTCTCCAGAATCGCTGTTCTTTTGCCTTCGGTACGCACTCTCAAGCAAATTCCTTTAACTGTAATGATTTGTACAGTATAGATCTTCCTATAGACAACATCAAGCTATAATGATACCGTACGGTACGTTATAGAAGTAGCAGCGAATCCCCTAGTAGCGCTTGCTGGGCCCCCTTTAGGGGCTATCGGCTCTGTCGAGCCGACTCGAACTTCTCCTTACTCGACCCTCGTCCAAGGATTCGACCCATGCCTCTGCTTTATCCTTCGCATCAATTCCTTTCGATGACTTCGCGCCTCGTTGTGGTTGCGAGCGGCGCCGCTGTCCTCCTCACCGCATGCAGCGGCCAACCGCACGCGTTGCCCGTGGCGCCCCCCACGGAAGTTGGCGTCATCACCACGAAAATACAGGCGGTGACCCTCGCGACCGATCTGCCGGGTCGCACCAATGCGTTCCGCTCGGCAGAGGTCCGCCCGCAGGTCAATGGAGTCATTCTGAAGCGGACCTTCGTCGAAGGCAGCGATGTCAAGGCAGGACAACAGCTCTACCAGATCGATCCCGCTCCCTACGAGGCGGCCGTCGAGAGCGCGCAGGCGACACTGGCGAGCGCTCAGGCCGCAGTGGTCTCGGCACGCCTGCTCGCCGAACGGTACAAGAGTCTTTCCGAGATTAACGCCGTGAGTAAGCAGGACTATGCCAACGCGGTGGCCACGCTGGGACAGGATGAGGCCAGTATTGCGTCGGCCAAGGCTGCGCTCAAGACGGCCCAGATCAATCTGGTCTATACCCGGGTGCTCTCGCCGATCTCGGGGCGCATCGGCCGCTCGTCGGTGACTGAGGGGGCGCTTGTCACGGCCAACCAGACTTCCGCGCTCGCCAGCGTCTCACAGCTTGACCCGATTTATGTCGATGTCACGGAGCCTGCGACTGCTCTGTTGGAGTTGCAGCGCCATTTTGAGAATGGCCAATTGAAGCGGATCAGTGGCACCGAGGCCGAAGTTCGGCTCACGCTCGAAGACGGCACGCCCTATGATCTGCCCGGAAAACTGGAATTTGCCGAGGTGACGGTCGATGAGACCACGGGTACGGTGACCGTTAGGGCGCGCTTTCCGAATCCCAAGGCACGCCTGCTACCGGGACTTTTTGTCCATGAGCAAGTCACCCAGGCCATCAACGAAAACGGCATCCTGGTGCCACAGCAGGGTGTCACCCACGACGACAAGGGTAATCCGACGGCCTTGGTGGTCGGCGCGGACAACAAGGTTGAATTACGCGAGATCAAGACCGACCAGACGGTCGGCAACCAATGGCTGGTCACCGGCGGCCTTAAGGCCGGTGAACGCGTCATTGTTGCGGGCGTGCAAAAGATACGTCCCGGGGCGATCGTCAAGCCCGTGGAAGTCAATCTCGAACATCCCGGCCCTGCGGCGGCACCGGGTCAGGCAGGCGAACCGTCAGCCAGGGTGCACGGCCCCTCACCCATCGCCTTCGCTTCCTAGGAGACGATGATGTCCAGATTTTTCATCGACCGTCCGATTTTTGCATGGGTCATCGCGATCTTGATCATGCTCCTTGGAGCCCTCGCGGTCCATGTCCTGCCGATTGCGCAATACCCGAGCATTGCTCCGCCGGCGATCTCGATCACGGGCACCTACCCGGGCGCCTCCTCGGAGACCGTGGAGAGCACGGTGGTTCAAGTCATCGAGCAGCAGCTTTCCGGCATCGACAACCTGCTCTACTTCAACTCCGAAAGCGACAAGGACGGATCGCTCACGATCACCCTCTATTTCCGGCAGGGGACCAATGCGGACATCGCCCAGGTTCAGGTTCAGAACAAGTTGCAGCTGGCGACCCCGGAACTGCCCCAGGTGGTTCAACAGCAGGGACTGCGCGTGGCCAAATCGACGCGTAACTTTCTGGTCGTCGTGGGCCTGGTCTCGCCGGATGACCGCCTGAACAATCAGGACATCTCGGACCTGATCGTATCGCGCCTCCAGGATCCGCTCAGTCGGACCGTGGGTGTCGGCGACTACCAGGTCTTCGGCACGCAGTACGCGATGCGGATCTGGCTGGACCCGGCCCGCCTGAATAGCTACTCGCTAACGCCCATCGATGTCGCAAATGCGATCAGCGATGAGAATGTCCAGGTCACTGCCGGCGAGTTAGGCGGACTTCCATCAGTCAAGGACCAGCAGCTCAATGCCACGATCGTCGGGCCCACGCGCCTGAGCACTCCTGCGGAGTTTCGGAAGATTCTCTTACGCGTCAACCAGGATGGTTCGCAGGTCCGTCTCCAGGACGTCGCACGCGTGGAGCTGGCCGGCGAGAGCGCTGGCATTGATGCGGCCTATAACGGTCACCCCGCAGCCGGAATCGCCATCAAGCTCGCGCCGGGAGCGAACGCGCTCGATACGGTCGCCGCAGTCCACGCGACGATGGACAAACTCGCTCCGACCCTGCCGCCTGGCCTGCAGGTGATCTATCCGTACGACACGACGCCCTTCATCAGAATCTCGGTGGAGGAGGTGGTCAAGACGCTACTCGAAGCGATCGTGCTGGTCTTCCTCGTCATGTATCTGTTCTTGCAGAATCTGCGCGCGACGCTCGTGCCGACCATTGCCGTTCCGGTGGTCCTGCTGGGGACGTTCGGTGTGCTCGCCGCGTTCGGCTATTCGATCAATACCCTGACCCTGTTCGGGATGGTGCTCGCGATCGGCCTCTTGGTCGACGATGCGATCGTGGTCGTTGAGAACGTCGAACGGCTCATGCATGACGAGAAGCTCTCTCCGAAGGCCGCAACGCGAAAGTCGATGGAAGAAATCACCGGCGCCTTGGTGGGCATCGCCCTGGTGCTGTCGGCCGTGTTCCTGCCGATGGCCTTCTTCGGGGGTTCGACAGGCGTCATCTATCGGCAGTTTTCCATCACGATCGCCTCTTCGATGATTCTCTCCGTCCTCGTGGCCCTGACCTTCACCCCTGCGCTATGCGCCACGATCCTCAAGCCCTCAAACCAACAGGCACATGAGCGCAGCGGCTTCTTCGGCTGGTTCAATCGGAGCTTTGATCGCGCCAATCGGAAGTATGAGGGAGCCGTGCAAGGCACGATCAAGCGTTCAGGACGGGCCCTTGTGTTCTACGCAGTCTTGCTCGTCATACTCGCGGTCGTGTTCATACGCCTGCCATCCTCTTTTCTGCCTGACGAGGATCAGGGCATCCTCTTTCTGCAGGTCACGACGCCGCCTGGCGCCACCGTTGAGCGTACCGGGGCGGTGCTCAGCCAGGTCAGAGACTACGTGCTCAATGACGAAAAGGACGCCGTCGAAGGCCTCTTCACCGTCACGGGATTCAATTTTTCCGGTCGCGGCCAAAACTCCGGATTGGCATTCATCCGGCTCAAACCCTGGGACGAGCGCAGCGGGGCGAGACTCTCAGCCCAGGCCGTCGCCGGGCGGATCATGGGCCGCTTCGCCAAGACACCGGATGCCCTGGTTTTTGCACTCGTGCCGCCTGCCGTCTTTGAGCTGGGCAATGCAACCGGCTTTGATATGGAGTTGGTCGACCGCGCCAATGTCGGCCACCAGAGGATGGTCGATGCCCGCAACCAACTTCTGGGCATGGCATCGAAGGAGCCCACGGTCTTCGCGGTGCGGCCCAACGGGTTGAATGACGAGCCCCAGTACCACCTGAAGATCGACAAGGAGAAGGCGCGCGCACTCGGACTTAGCCTGAGCGATATTGACGGGGTGCTCGCAGATGCCTGGGGCTCGGAGTACGTCAATGACTTCCTCGACCGCGGTCGGGTCAAGCGGGTCTTCATTCAAGGCGACGCACAGTTCCGCATGGATCCCAGGGATATCGGCCGTTGGTACGTCAGAAATTCCGGCGGTGGGATGGTTCCATTTTCGGCCTTCACGAGCGGCAGCTGGGGATTCGGATCACCCAAGCTCGAACGCTATAACGGCTCGTCCTCCTTTGAGATACAGGGCCAGCCTGCGCCGGGACAAAGTACCGGCACGGCCATGGATACGATGGCGCGGCTCGCCGGGCAGCTGCCGGCCGGGGTTGGATTTGAATGGACCGGCCTATCTTATGAGGAGGTATTGTCCGGCTCCCAAGCTCCTGCGCTCTATGCGATCTCCCTCATCGTCGTGTTCCTGTGCCTGGCCGCCCTCTACGAAAGCTGGTCGATTCCGTTCTCGGTCATGCTGGTGGTGCCTCTCGGAGTTTTGGGCGCGGTGCTCGTGACGTGGTTCCGCGGCTTGAACAACGACGTCTTCTTCCAGGTTGGTCTCTTGACAACCATCGGCTTGTCAACCAAGAACGCGATTCTGATCGTCGAGTTCGCCAGGAAAAACTATGAGGACGGAATGGAACTGATCGAAGCTACCGTCCATGCCGCACACCAGCGTCTACGCCCGATTCTGATGACATCGCTGGCTTTCATGTTGGGGGTGATGCCGCTCGCCCTATCCACCGGGGCCGGTTCGGGCGGGCGCATTGCCATCGGTACCGGTGTTGTCGGCGGCATGCTGACCGCGACTGTCCTGGCCGTCTTCCTCGTGCCGGTGTTCTTCGTCGTGGTCCTGACAAGGGTCAGATACAAGACCCAGCGCGCGCGTGAAGATGAGGAGCGCAATGGTGGTACCGCATCCACTGGGGAGGCACAGGCCTAACATGCACATTCTCAACCTATCCAGGCCGCACCGCAGCCTCCTCGGCTTGTGCACGCCGTGCCTGACCCTTGCGCTCGCTTTGGGTGCCTGTACCCTCGACCCAGAGTACGTACGTCCCGCACTGCCGGTCGCCAGCCAGTGGGAGAACATGCCCGCGGACCCTCCAGCGCACACCCCGGTTGGCGGAATCCCCGCGGCAGACCTCGGATGGCGTGAATTTTTCCGGGATCCGGCTCTGCAGCGCCTGATTGAACTGGCGCTTGAGAACAATCGCGATCTGCGCGTGTCGATCCTGAACATCGAATCGGCCCGCGCCAAGTACGATATCCAGCGCAGCGAACTCTTCCCCACAGTAAGTCTATCGGGCGCCCGCACAGAGGAACGTGCTGCCAAAGGCTTTAACATCCCGGGCGAACCAAGCATCACGCGCTACGACAGCATCTCGATTGGTACCACTTCGTACGAAATTGATCTGTTCGGCAAGGTCCAGAGCCTGGATCGGGCCGCGCTCGAGAGCTATCTTGGCTTGGAGGAGACGCGCCGCTCGGCCCAGTTGAGTCTCATTGGATCGGTGGCCGACGCCTACTTCACGGTGCTCGCTGACCGGGCGCTCTTGGAGATTACCCAGCAAACCGAGCGCAGCCAGGAAGCCACCACGGAACTGGCCCGCAAGAGCCTGGATTTCGGTACCGGGACGGAACTCACTTATCGTCAGGCTCAGACCGCGCTTTTGACCGCGAAATCCAATGAAGCGCTGTATCGCCGCCAACTCGCAGTTGACACCGATGCCTTGGTCCTTCTCGTGGGCGTGTCGATCCCCACCGGAGGCGAGTCGAACCAAAGCCTTGACGCCCAAGAGCTGATTGCGCCCCTGCCGGCAGGGTTGCCCTCGTCCGTGCTCACGCAAAGACCGGATGTTCTCGCGGCAGAACATAATCTGATCTCTGCCAATGCCAACATCGGCGCAGCGCGGGCAGCCTTCTTTCCGAGCATCAGCCTGACTGGAGACGTCGGCGTCGAATCCTATGAGCTGTCTCACCTCTTTAGGCCCGGCTCCAAGACCTGGGAGTTCATACCCCAGGTGAACCTGCCCATCTTCACAGGAGGCTACAACGAGGCGACTCTCGCACAGGCGAAGGTGCAAAAGAACATCGAGGTCGCAACCTATGAGAAGACGCTGCAGACCGCGTTTCGAGAGGTTTCGGACGCGCTCGCAGGACTCGCGACCCTGGACGCACAATTGGCCGACCAGGAGCAACTGGTCACGGCGAGCCAGAAGAGCTACGAATTGGCCACTGCGCGCTACCAGCGAGGGATCGACAGTTACCTGGACGCGCTCGATTCGGAGCGGACTCTCTATTCTGCGCAGTTGAACTTGATCTCGGTGAAACTGACGCGTCTGGAGAATCTCGTAGCCACCTACCAGTCGCTCGGAGGGGGCTGGCGGGAGCACACCTTGACATCGCAGAAAGAGGGCGCAGAACCCACCCCGCGCTCAGGCGGGGGCTCATAGTCTTCCGCAGCGACGAAGACCATTCAGCCTTCACGATCCCGCTCGAACGTGCTCGGCGCCCGAATCTTGGGGTAACCGGGCCGCGTTGATATTTGCGGCACTGAACTTGCTTTATGCAGAGCGAGCCAGCCCCGGTTGCCGCGGTTTGGGCCCCGAGCAGGCGGCACGGTAGGGAAGGCTGACAGAAAGGGTGGTCACGCGCCATGAAGGAAGTTTCGCTCTTACGCCTCTACGTTCTGCGAGCGATGTATCTTTTTATCGTGCTCGGTTTGGGGACCTATCTTTGGCCCGGCATACTCGATCCGGAAAGGCATTGGGAACTCATGGAAGGGCAGGCGTCCTGTATGCTCGCCGCATTTTCGATCATGTGCCTGATCGGCATCCGCTATCCCCTGCAGATGCTACCCGTGCTCCTCTGGGAGGTTACCTGGAAGACCCTGTGGCTCCTCATCGTTCCATTCCCCCAATGGCTGGCAGGCCACGTCGAGGAGCCGCTCAAACCGGCGATTTTTGCCTGCTCCTTGGTGGTGCTGGTCTATCTTGCCATTCCCTGGGGTTATGTCTTCGCACACTATGTAAAGGGGCGGGGCGGCCGCTGGCGGTGAGCAAGAGGGCTCCTGGCGGCAGACGCCCCATCGATTCAGCCCGTCTATTGTGTCAAAGGCCCGGGAGGCCTCGTCATCAGCCCCGTGGACGGGTTCAGGCTATTGATCTCGCGCACATCAGGCCCCACCAATTCACCCCGGAACGGGAACTCCATCGCACACGGCACCCCCTTGCAGAGCGCGGGCTTATAGGTCTGTGACATCAGCGAAGTCACGAGAACATCGGTGATTTCCTGGCTCGGGGATTGCAACACGGCTACCGAACGTGGTTTGCCGTCGCTTGCAACGCTGACATAGGCGGTCATCTGTCCCCGGTACTGCAAGCCCGACTCTTCGTGGATTCGTTTGAGCGCGACAAAGATCGGCATCATGCCGTTCGAGGGGAAAGGGGGTTCGTCACTATCACCCAGATGCTCGTATTGTGCTTTAAGGGAGGCTTTCTCCTCGGGAGCCAGCTCGGACCAGGGTTTTTCAAGGGATATCGACCCGGCCCGGATGATGGGCCGTTTCACATGACTTCCGGTGCTGGGAACGCTCTGCCGGATCAGATACTCGGTCGGCTGAGTGGCATCATTTGCGCAAACGCACGCGGCTGCGACCCAGAGGATCAAGCCCACAAGCACTGCTGGTTTGTGCATCAAAACTCCCTGTCCCGGGGCGCCAAGAGAGTGTACGACATCTCCTCGCGCACGAAATAGAGTACATGACGCTTTCGGGCAAGAGCATCTTCGGACCCGGCTTCGCCTGGCTGACTCGGGGCACAGCAGTCCGTGCGCCCATCCCAGCAGCATAGAGGACGATCGCAAGATGGGCCCCAGTCGATGTCGAGTTCGTCACTGCGATCATCTCGACCCACAAGAGACGTCCTTGCCCAGTCCGATCGAATTGCGGGAACGATCTGCTTTCTCCCGGGTCAGTCGAGAACAGGATTCGAAAGAGGAGACCCCATGCAGATCACTGTCGACAAATCACGCAACATCGAGGGCGGCGAAGGACTCGTTGCACACATCAATACAGTCGTCGAAGAGGCGCTGAATGCGATGCGTGACCATATCACCAGCATCGAAGTCCATATTAGCGATGAAAGCGGCCCCAAAGGAGCCAACAAAGGGAAGCTCGACGATATGCGCTGCCTGATGCAGGCGCACCTGAAGCATCACCAGCCCGTTTCGACCACCTGCCATGATGCGAACCTTCATGATGCGATTCATGGCGCAGCTCAAAAGCTCCTTCGCTTGATCGAGAGCACTCTGGGCCGAATCCGCGACCGCAATCCCCACACCGATCCGTTGCTGGCCGACGATGGAGACAAAGCCGACCTCGAATGAGTTCGGCCAGTAGACATTGCGCCATCCAGACGACCGATGAGAACTCGATGCGAGCTTGGCACCGGACGAGTCAACGCATGCCCGTTGTCAGGCGTCTGGACTTTCGAGGAGCTCAGCTAATAGTCCAACAAATCCACGGTTGGCATGCCCGGGACGCGAGAGCATCACGAGCGCATACCGGGATAGTGCGTCCAAGCGCTTCCATACCCTGGTCTCGAGGGGCGAAATCCCGCTGAGGTCACATTGGTCCAGAACCTCGGGCGGGACCTCATCGCTCAATACTTGAGGCGGTACGGCCGCCTGAGCACGAACCCCATCAACGGTTCGACCCAAGGAGTTCAGAGTCTTTGCACTGAACTGCCTGTACAACTCCCGCTGCTCGGCCGTATCGACGCAAAGGGTAGACAGAAGAGCCCGCTCGGCCCTCGACAAGCGCTGCCAGTCCTCGAGCTTAAGACGCAAGCCACAGCAGTCGAGGCGGTATCGCGCCACCATCGGAAAGCGCCTGAGGGAGGGTCCGATGTCCGCTTCAAAGGCAAACAGTCGGAGCGGTTCGAGCTCCAATACATCAGACCGATTCGACAGAGCGTGGGCCGCGTCCCTCATGGCGTGGTCACTCCAGGGGTCAAGATGGCGCGGTGCGCCTCGAGGGCTTCTGAGACCAAGGGGAGCAGGTCCGTCGCGAGCCCGCGGTCGAGACCATCATAGAGCGCACGGCGCATGCGGGGCTCCCAGAAGCGCCCGATATGGTTGGCCACTTCGCGCCTTGCCTCCTCACGATCAGGATAGGCTTCGAAGAACTGTCCAATTCGATTGGCCATCGAGATCAGATTTTCAGGGTCCACCTCTAGGTCTCCGTCAGAGGATACGTTCTGAGCTGGTGTAGCAGACCAAGCTGTCGTCGCGGACAAAGCCCACGAGCGCCATGCCGCAGTCCCGCGCCAGTCTGATGGCCAGGCCCGTGGGGGCCGAGATGGCCGCGAGAATGGGAACACCCATAACGGCAGCCTTTTGCACCATCTCGAAGCTCGCCCGACTCGTGACGATTGCCGCGTGGCTGGACAGGTCCACTCGGCTCTTGGCTGCGGCACCGAGTGCCTTGTCCAACGCATTGTGTCGACCGACGTCCTCGCGCGCTAGGACGAGAACACCATCCGACGAAAGAATTCCGGCCGCGTGGACAGCGCCGGTCGCGCTCATGAGGCGCTGCTGTCGTTGCAGCGTCTCGAAACCTTGGCTTAGAGCGTCGGCCGTCGTGTTCATGGCGCGCACCACTTTACCTACAGGTCGCACGACCTGGTCCAGACTTTCCACCCCGCACAGCCCACAACCCGTGCGGCCGGCGAGCGCGCGCCTACGCTCCTTCATGGCGACGAAACGTTCCGATGCAATCCCGACCCTGACCGTGATACCCGTGGGTCCCAGGTCGAGCTCGGTGCTGAAGAGCTCGCTGGCATCCTGGATAATTCCTTCAGTGAGCGCAAAACCCAGGGCGAAATCCTCCAGGTCGGTCGGACTGGCCAGCATCACGGCATAGCTGACACCGTTAAACTCAAGCGCGACAGGTACCTCCTCGGCCACCGTGTCGACCGTATCCTGCACTGAGGTGCCCACGAGGCGCCGGATCGGATAACTCTGGCTCGCACTCTGCGGGCCCTCGCCGAGGTCTTCCCTGGGCCCCATGGCGGTTATCCGGGAAGCACGGTCGCCTTGGACCGTTTTGGAAGGAGCGCGTCCTGTTCTCGCGAGAACTGCTTGTAGCGTGACTGCCAAAGCGAGGGTTGTGAGACCTTTACCAGTTGCACAGCGGTCACCTTGTACTCCGGGCAATTGGTCGCCCAGTCGGAACTGTCCGTTGTGATGACGTTGGCTCCCGATTCAGGGAAGTGGAAAGTCGTGTAGACCACCCCCGGCTGTACCCGGTCGGTGACTTCCGCCCGCAGAACCGTCTGGCCAGCGCGGCTTTCGATGCCACACCAATCGTCCTGCCGGATGCCACGTTCCTCGGCATCCGTCGGGTGGATCTCAACGCGGTCTTCGCTATGCCAGATGACGTTGGCCGTGCGCCGCGTCTGCGCGCCCACATTATATTGCGAGAGGATCCGCCCCGTGGTGAGGAGGAGCGGAAACTTGCGCGTCACTTTCTCATCGCTCGCGACATACCGGGTCAACATGAACCGTCCCTTGCCCCGCACAAACTCCTCGACGTGCATGGTCGGAGTACCCTCGGGAGAGGCGTCGTTGCACGGCCATTGGATGCTTCCGAGCCGATCGAGCTTCTCGTAGCTTACGCCCGAGAAGGTGGGCGTGAGCTTTGCGATCTCGGCCATGATTTCCGACGCGTGCGAGTAGGGCATCTCGTAGCCCAGTTCGTGGGCGAGCGCGACCGTGACCTCCCAGTCTTCCTTGCCCGCCTTGGGCGGCATGACCTTCCTCACCCGCGAGATACGGCGCTCGGCATTGGTGAAGGTGCCATTCTTCTCCAGAAAGGACGATCCGGGCAGAAACACGTGGGCAAACCGGGCGGTCTCGTTCAGGAAGAGGTCTTGGACGACCAGGCACTCCAACGAGGAGAGGGCGTCAGACACATGCTGGGTGTTCGGGTCAGACTGGACGATGTCCTCGCCCTGGCAATATAGCCCCTTGAAGCTGCCGTCCAGAGCGGCCTCGAACATGTTCGGAATGCGTAGTCCCGGTTCGGCCTGTAGCGTGGCACCCCAAGCACCGTCGAACAGGGCACGCACACCCGCATCGGAGACGTGCCGATAGCCTGGGAGCTCGTGGGGAAACGAGCCCATGTCGCAAGAACCCTGGACGTTGTTCTGACCGCGCAGCGGATTGACGCCGACACCTTCACGACCGATGTTTCCCGTTGCCATCGCCAGATTGGCGATGCCCATCACCATGGTGGAGCCCTGAGCGTGCTCGGTGACACCCAGTCCGTAGTAGATCGCGGCGTTGCCGCCTGTAGCATAAAGTCGTGCCGCAGCGCGGATGTCCTTAGCTGGCACGCCCGTCACGACGGACATCGCTTCTGGCGAATTCTCAGGAAGCGAGACGAATTCAACCCAGCCCTTGAACGACTTCTGGTCGCAGCGGGCCGCAACGAACTCGTCCTTCACCAGCCCCTCGGTGACCACCGTATGGGCGAGCGCATTGATGAGGGCGACATTGGTGCCGGGTCGTAGCTGCAGATGGTAGTCGGCACGGACATGGGGCGCCGCGACCAGCTCGATCCGACGCGGGTCGGCGATGATGAGACGGGCCCCTTCTCGCAGGCGGCGCTTTAGGCGCGATGCAAACACCGGATGACCGTCAGTGGGATTGGCACCGATGACGAGCACAACGTCCGATTGCTCGACGGACTTGAATGACTGCGTTCCCGCAGATTCCCCGAGCGTCTGCTTAAGACCATATCCGGTGGGGGAATGGCAGACACGGGCACAAGTATCGACGTTGTTGTTACCAAAGGCGGCACGAACCAGCTTCTGCACGAGATACGTTTCCTCGTTCGTGCAGCGCGAGGACGTGATGCCGCCGATTGAGTCACGTCCATAGCGGGCCTGGATGCGGCGAAACTCGGAGGCGGCATATTGCAGGGCTTCGTCCCAAGTCACTTCCTGCCAAGGGTCGGTGATGTGCTTGCGAATCATGGGCTTGAGGATCCGGTCCTTGTGGGTCGCATACCCCCAGGCGAAGCGGCCCTTCACGCAGGCGTGACCCTCGTTGGCGTGTCCGTCCTTATTGGGAACCATGCGCACAACCTCGGCGCCTTTCATCTCCGCCTTGAAGGAACATCCGACGCCGCAATAGGCGCAGGTCGTGACCACACTCCGCTCGGCCTGTCCCATCATGATGACGCTCTTCTCGGTCAAGGTGGCCGTGGGGCAGGCTTGAACGCAGGCTCCGCAGGAGACGCATTCCGAGTTCAGAAACGATTCATCTTGTCCGGCCGACACACGCGCATCGAACCCCCGGCCGCTGATGGTCAGAGCAAAGGTGCCCTGGGTTTCCTCACACGCGCGCACACACCGGTTGCATACGATGCATTTCGAGGGGTCATAGGTAAAATAGGGGTTGGATTCATCCTTCGGCATCCAGGCCGCATTGGCGGCGCCGCCCGACTTGGCGAACACGTGGTTTTCGCCCGCATAGCCATAGCGCACATCGCGCAGGCCGA
>CAJCID010000085.1 GCA_903970305.1 Rhodospirillales bacterium
TGGCCCTGCTGCTCCCCTCGGTCCTCAGCCGCACGGTGCCCGACGCGCGCGGCGAGACGCGCTCGTTTCGCACCACGCTCATCGACGTGGTACGGATCGTCACGGCGTTTACCGTGGCGCACTCGATCACGCTCACGCTCGCGGTTTTGGGATGGGTCTCGCTGCCATCGCGCTTGATCGAGTCTGCCATCGCATTGACCGTGGTGTTAGCGGCAGCCAACAATGTCTGGCCGATCATGAAAGAGCGCCGCTGGGTTGCGGCTTTCGGTTTTGGCCTCATCCATGGCTTTGGTTTTGCGAGTGCGCTGAAGGATCTGGGTCTGCCACCGGGAGCGCTTGCGCTCTCGCTTTTCGGCTTTAACCTGGGTGTCGAGATCGGCCAGCTCGCGGTGGTCTCGGTGTTTTTTCCGATGGCCTATCTGATGCGCTCAACCACCTTCTACCGACGCTGGGTCGTGGGACTTGGATCCTGCGGGATTGTGCTCTTGGCCGGCGTATGGTTGCTGGAACGGGTATTCGACTTTAAGGTGTTGCCCGTCTGATCTCGCCAGGCGCTGGTTCGCCATTCCGAGGCTCTTGCTCCTGGCGCCCCAACGACGTTTCGGCGAGTTGCCTCGCGTTGACCCAAAGCGCGAACTCCGAAGACGGGATCGAGCGACTCCTGGTAGCGTCGCTCGACTTCACTGCGCTCATGGTCAATCCAGATCAAGCGGCGCGCGCATCCCTTAAGCCAACTTTAAGGCTCGGGTTCTATCGTGAATTCCAGTTCCATCGAGTACGAGCCGCAGGCGAAGGAGCGCGCGCGGTGGCGGATACGCCTGCCCGCTCCGCTATGCCCCTACTGCGATCGATTACCGCAGCATCGATCCGGCGAGGGCAAAGTCCCTGCTTTTTTTGTGTTTCTTCTTCTTGGAGAAATTCCCATGAAAACCATCATTTTGCAGAACCAGGCTTTCGTCCTTGCCGGATTCATGACGACGGCGCTCGTTCTTCTACCCGTCGCCCAAGCGCAGGCCGATAGCGCTCTACCGCCTCTGCAGACGCAGGGGTCGGTCCAGTTCCTCTCAGGCGGGATCGGTCAGACCGAGGCCCAAGCTTTCATCGCCGCTGAGAAGTCCTATCCGCTTACTCTGGAGTTCGTCGAAGCAGCCAAGCCGCGCGCCGAGTACCTTGCGGATGTTCATGTGCTGATCCGTAACGCTGCCGGCCAGACCGTTCTCGATACGAAAGCCGAGGGACCGTTTCTGCTCGCCCGCTTGCCGATCGGACACTACACCGTCGAGGCCACCAATCAGGGTCAAAAGAAAATCGATCAGCTCGAGATCGCACAGGGAGAGCCCGCGAAGCGCGTCTTCGAGTGGGATTGATGAATGGGGCGCGCTTGGACCCCTACGCACCGGGAACTTCAGGAGGGATGGAGCGAAGACACGGCGAACTGATGCCCTATAGGTTTCGGCGCAAGCCGCCCCTATAGGGTTATCAGTCGGGGCATCAGTCGGGGCATCAGGCGGAGAGTCAGTCTGGAGAAGCCAGTCAGAATCCGTCCGGCATCACGCCGCCGGTGAGGCTTGCAATCCCTGGGCCTGGGGTCGTACCAGTGCCAGCACGTAGTAGACACCGCCCCCGATCATGACCCCGAAGAACCAGCCATAGAGCCCCCACCAGGAAGGGAGCAGGTGGGTCAGGTTCGGCAGCACGCTTGAAAATATCGCGCCGATGGCAGCGGCGATCAGGGCATGCGGGTTCCAGCCACCGATGTACGCATAACGACCCTTTTCCTGGTAAAGCGCGGCGACATCGATCTTGCCCTTGGCAATCAGGTAGTAGTCGACCAGGATGATCCCAAGGAGCGGTCCCATGACGGCGCCGATCGCGCTCACGAACGAGGCCGCGTTGCCCTCCCAGGGCGCAAACGGGTAGAGAACGAGAGCGATCAGCGCCGCGATATAGCCCCCCTTCTTGAAGTCGATCGCCTTCGGAAAGACGTTCGCGAAGTCGAATGCCGGTGAGACGAAGTTGGCCACCACGTTGATCCCAAGCGTCGCCACCGCAAAGGTCAGGGCCGCCAGAGCCGCGAGGAACCAGTTGTCAAATTTCGCCGAGATCTGCTCCGGGTGCAGCAGAACTTCGCCATAGACCTTAAACGCTGCGATCGTCGTCAAGCCCGCCACGAGGGAGAAGAGAATGAGATTGACCGGCAGGCCCCAGAGATTGCCCTTCTTCACCGCGTCGTGGTTCTTCGCGTAACGCGAGAAGTCGCAGAAATTCAGGTAGAGCGCAGCGAAGTAGGTCACCCAGGTGGCCGCGACCGCCATCAAGGCCCAGATCGATCCAGGCTCACCGCTCACCCCGACGTCCTTGGTTTTTTCAAGAAGCGCGGCCTGCGGCATGTTGTTGGTGAAGGAGAAATCGCCCGCCTTGATGCACAGGCCAATGGCCAGAAAGAGCATCGCGACCCAGACCGCGGGGCCGGCCCAGTCCTGGAACTTGCGTACCGTCTCCATGCCGTTTTGGATGATGAGAAGCTGCAAGGCCCAGACTGCCACATAGCAGATCACCTCCAGCCCCGAGTGCCCGAGCCAGTGCGTGCTGGTATGGAACTGCATGATGTCCGGATTACGCGTCAAGAGCGCGACGATCGCGCCCGAGGCAGCCGAGGTCTGGGCGCCATACCAGAAGCACGCCACGATGGCCCGCACCAGAGCCGGAAGGTTCGCACCGAAGACGCCAAAGGATGCGCGCGCCAAGACCGGATAAGGCACCCCGGTCTTCTCTCCGGCAAAGCCCACCAGATTCATGAGGGCGAAGATGATGAGCGAGCCGACGCCGATCGCGACGACGAAACTGACGAAGCTGCCGCACAAAAGGAACAGGCTTGCCGCGAGGTAATAGCCCCAAAGACTGTGCACATCGGAAGTCCAGACGTTGAAAATGCTAAAGGCGCCCCAGTGACGCTCGCGGGCCGGAGCCAGGTCTTCGTTGTACAGACGCGGGGAAGGATTTTGGATGTCCATGAGCAAGGATCCCTTCAAGAGGTATGCACCGTTATGAAGCACCGGTACTTTCTCTCGCAATATTTGTACCAATCGGACTACGCTCTGAAGACATCCTCCGCAGCGACGGCATCACAAATCCTCGTCCTGGACAAATCAGCGCACAAGCGAGCAGGAATCGCCGCTCGCCTCGCGACGGATCGTGATGCGCAGCAGACTCGGCAGTTGCGCCTCCATCGAGCGCCACAGATAGGCGCAGAGGTTCTCCAGCGTCGGGACACTGAGACCTTCAACCTCGTTCAGAAGGTGGTGGTCGAGCCCCAGGCGCGCGCGCTCAACGACTTGGCGCAAGAACCCGAGATCGATCACCATCCCGGTTGCGGGATCAGGGGGGTTGGAGACTGTCACCTCGCAGAGGTAGGTGTGACCATGGACTCTCTGACTGGGCGCCGCATCGACATCGCGCGCCAAAGTATGGGCCGACTCGAAATAGAACCTCTGGGAAAGCTCGTAGTTCATCGGATGCCGATCACCTTGTGCGACTGTATGCTCAGTCTCCAGCGCGGATCCGCCAAACACTTGGCAATCGCCCAGGCGGTGTTCTCACGGCGGGCAGGTCCATCCATCGGCTGCAGAAGGCGCGCGCCGAACGGTAGTTCGGCGAGCCCATCCAGATCCAGTCCAATTTGGGGCACGACGACCTTCAACTCGTTCCCCGTACGCTGCTTCAAGTCGGCATTCGCCTTCGGGCTGACGCAGATCCAGTCCAAACCGGCTGGCGCCTCGATCGTCCCATTGGTTTCAACAGCGATCTCAAAGCCCGCGCGGTGCAATTCGGTGATCAGATCGGCATCGACCTGCAGAAGCGGCTCGCCCCCGGTCAGAACACAAAAGGGTCGGCTCACCCGCTCGGCGGGCCAAAGGCTCGCGATCTTCCCTGCCAGTTCAACAGCACTCGGATAGCGCCCGCCAAGCGTTCCGTCCACGCCCACGAACTCCGTGTCGCAGAAGCGGCAGATTGCGCTTTGGCGATCGCTCTCGCGCCCGCTCCAGAGGTTACAGCCCGCAAAGCGGCAGAACACGGCCGGCCGGCCGGAATGGGTCCCCTCACCCTGGAGCGTGTAGAAGATTTCCTTAACTGAATACGTCATGCGAGTCTTGTCGTGTGTCTTCCGTCCGGAGCGCACAGTCGCGCACTCCTCTGAGCGGTGGCGCGAATGCTTCGATGGGTCTCGGCCAGACCGGCGCGCCGAGCCTTACTGGTTGCTCGCCCGACGAGTCGATCGCGGATCGCTCGGTCCAACGCTTGCTTCGCATTGAACTGCCCCGGGGCGGAACACTGGAGGCTCTGCACTCTCTGCAATCGAATTGATGTACGCCCCTGCCCCAGCCAGCGCTCAGAGGTAGGCAGCCTGGGCTACAAGCTCGCCATCCCCAAGCGAGAGTCCCCTATTTTATCTGACTTCGCCCCGGCCCGATCCGGCTCCTCTACCTGCACGAGGCGAGGCTTGGCCGCGGCTGAGAAGCGCAGATCGGCAAGTGCACATCTAGCGCATGATCGAGCGCTTGCGCCCCGCAGCAAAACGCCCCAGAAGGGGCGGGGTCGACACACTACTCGCACAACGCAACACGGCCCCACGTGGGGGCCGCTTGCGGCTGGAGCTGAGCCGCTGGGATGTCTTGTCTGGTCGGGTGTTAGGGCCGCTCTTCCGAAAGAATCGCTGGATCAGCGGTGGTCACCACCGTGTCCGCCGTCACGTCCACGCGCGTCGCGTCCACGATCACCACCCCGATGGTCGCCGCCACCACCACCCCAGGCTCCGCCACCCACGTAGACCACGGGGGGTGGTGCGTAGTAGGGAGGAGGCTGATACACAACCGGAGGCGTGTAGGCGCCCCAACCAAAGGGGTTCAGACCTACGCTGACGTTGACCTGCGCCTCAGCGAAGGATGAGGCGGCGAGAACCAGGGTCCCGGCCGCGAGCAAGGCGAACTTCGTTTTCATGATGAATCCTTTGATGAGACCATGGGGTCAAGGGACAAGCGCCCCTGGCCCGGCAAGCCTCATTGCACAAACATTATTTCGGGGTAGCTGGCGTCGTGACGGACTTCTTCACGCCCGAAGTGCGCTGGGCGAACAACTCGTCGGCGAGCTTCTTCTGATCATCCGACATCGCGACGTAAAGGGGACTGAAGGCGGCGCTCAGCTCCTTGACACCGTCGGCATGGGCCTGTGCGATCGCACCATAGTTGTTCAGGTCGTCGACCGCCGTGGCGGTCTTGCTACCTGCTTCGCGCTTGTCGATCGCCGCGTCGAGCTCCGTGGCATTCTTACGCATCGCCTGGGCGACGAGGGTCCATTGCGTCTCCTCGGCCGAGGTGATCTTCAGCTTCGCGTGCAGATCCTTGATATGGTCTTCGACTTTCATACTGGCCACCGTCTCCGTCTTGACGCTGCCCGAGGTCACCGGGACTGGGGTCGCCGAGGAGGACTGAGCATAGGCGCTCGAGAGGAAGACGGTCGATGCCACGACTGCGAGAATTGATTTCATGAATGTCTCCGGAATAGATGGTGAAGGACTTCTGACTGATGCCTGCCCGGCTAGGGATCCGGGTCGAGCGCCCGGGCCCCAGGATTTGGGACCCCTCGGTCGCGCGGACTCTTCGCTGATCCGCGGCGCGCATCGGTGAAGCTTTCGGACTCATGCCCTTCGGACGAGGGGCACGTCAGAACCGCAAAACGCATTGGATCACGCGTTGTGGGCTCGTGTATGTACGTTGGTAAACATAGGATACCCAGGATCCACCCGCTGCGTGGGGTGCGCGCAAGTAGCCGCGGCAGAGCTCTCGAGGCGCACGTTGCCTCGCGCTCGTTGTGAGCCGACCCAGGGGCTTAGCGCTGGGCGAGTTCGTCCAGGCTCTCGCGCAAGGCCTGCTCGAGAATCGCAAGTCCCCGGTCGATGTCCGCCTTCGAGATGGTCAGTGGTGGTGCAATCCGCCAGACCGAGCCCCGCTCGGGGCGCCGGCGGATGTTCATGCTCAGCCCAAGCTCAAAGCACCGCTGCGTAGTCAGCGCACCCAACTGGTGGTGAGGGAGACGGGACTCCCGGTCCTGGACCAGTTCCACGCCGAGCAGCATGCCCTCCCCGCGCACATCTCCGATCGCTTCGTAGCGCTTGCCAAGCTCCTGCAACTGCTCCCGCAGATACCCGCCCATCGATCGGGCACGCTGAATCAGGTCCTCGCGTTGGATCGTCTCCAAGACCGCAAGGCCGACACGTGCCGGCAGCGGGTCCGAGACGTGGCTCGTATAGAACGTGAAGCCCTTCTGGTGGACGTCCTCCTCGATCTTCCCGCTCGTGATGGTGGCCGCAAGCGGGATGCCTCCACCAAGAGTCTTCGAGACCGTCATGATGTCCGGAACCACGCCGAAAAAATCCGATGCGCTGCGCTCGCCGATACGACCAAAGGCGGTCTGGGCTTCATCGAAGATCAAGAGCATGCCGCGCTCGTCGGCTGCGCGGCGCAGTGCTTGCATGTAGGACCGGGGCGGCACGAGCACTCCGCCTGCGCTGATGATGGGCTCGATCACGATGGCTGCGCGCCGGCCCGAGGAGGCCATGTCGAACATCTTCAGGCCGATCTCGAGGCACGCCAAAGCCGAATCCTCTGCGGAGAGTCCCTTGATGTAGGGCCGATATTCATTCGGTTCGGGCATCACGAAGACCCCCGGCACCGGGACACCATAGCCCTTCCGATCGCTGGCAAACGAGACCGCGCTCGTGCCTCCCGTGACGCCGTGCCAGGATCCGCCCACGGCCAGGATCTCGTAGCCGCCGGTATACATTTTCGCGATGCGTAGCGCCACCTCATTACTTTCAGAGCCCGTGTTCACGAAGATGGACTTCTGAAGCGGCGGATTCATCCAGTCAGTGGCAAGCCGCGCTGCGAGTTCGGCGACGACTTCGGGAATCATGCCGCTAAAGAGGTGAAAGGCCTCCTCTCCGGCGCGCCGTACTGCCTCGACGATCGCCGGATGGTTGTGACCAAGGGTTGCGCACATCTGTCCCGAGGTGAAATCCAGGATCTCGCGCCCGGTGTCGTCGATGACGACCGATCCCTTGGCCGAACGAAACAGATTCGGAAAGGTGTCGCCTCCGTACCGGATCATGTACTCTTGCGCCGCGCTACGCAGATCCGTCGACATGGATGCCGATCCTCGGAAAGGGGTCAATGGAGTAACTCTATCGGGAAGATGCGGGTATGGCTAGGATCGCGACCCTCTTGCACCGGTTGAGCTCAAAGCGATGGACTCCAAGTCAGCTTCAGAGGTCCGTGATCGGTGTCGCGTGCGCCTCGGCAACGCCTCCTGCCGCCAATCGATCCAGGGTCAGTTTCAAGCCAACGGTGTCCGGACAGATGAGCAGTTGGGTCGCCCGACCCCATCTGAGTTGCAGCAGATGGGCCCCGAAGTTCACGGTGCGCACCCCATCGGTGGCGGAATTCGTCTCTTTCCACTCGGCTAGAACCAGAGTGTTCCAGGGACCTCCGCTGATCACGATGCGCCGGATCTCGAATTGGATGTCGGGCAGGAGCCGATAGAGGCGCTCGTACCAAAGGCGTGTTGCCGCAAGCGTCGTGCGGGAACCTCCAAGGGCCGTATCGCCGAGAAAGGAGTGCTCGAAGCGGCGCCCGAAGGCCCGCAGGACCGGCTCGGCATCCCCGCGACTGACCGCGGCGAAGAGCTCGCGCACCTTCTTCTCGACAATGGCGTGGTACACGGATGCCCTCCAGTTCAATTATTGAACTATCATCCTGATTCTAGAATAGTGAGTTCAATCATGCAACTGCGCTGCAACTAAGAAGGCCATAAACCATGGAACGCACGAGTTTTGCGAAGATGCGCTGCTCGCTCGCGCGCGGGCTGGAGTTGGTGGGCGACTGGTGGTCGCCCCTCATCCTGCGCGACCTCTACCTCGATGTCGGGCGCTTTGACGAGCTCATCGAGGACCTCGGGATCTCGCGCAATCTGCTCACGAGGCGCCTGAAAGCACTGACCGAGAGTGGCGTCATCGAACGCCTCGCCTATCAGGAGCGGCCGCGACGCTACGAATACCGGCTGACCGAGGCCGGTCGCGACCTGGTCCCCGCCATCCTCGCCTTGACCGCGTGGGGGGAGAGATGGGCCCGGCCCAAGGAAGGCAGCCCGATTCTTTTCGTGCACACCACCTGCGGGCATCGATTTCAGGCACGCGTGTCGTGCTCGGCCTGTGGCGAGCCGATCACCGCGGACACCGTCATGCCGCAGGGAGGACCAGGAGGGGCGGCCCTGCCCGGCACGAAGGTCGTCGCCCAGCGACTCAAGCGGGCGTCCTCTTCGATTCGAGAATGACGGGCTGCGTTCAATCCCATCCGGGTCGCGTGGTGTGCCCAAAGGGTGCTGGACCCGTGGTGCGGCCAAGGATGTCTATCGTTGATGTTTGGGGATTGCTATGATCCTCGACCATGTCTTCCGAACTCGAACAGGTTCAGGCCGGGATCGCATCACTCGAGGCGCAGCGCCCCATTCTCGGGGACGCCACGGTTGAACTCGCACTAGCGCCGCTGCGCCAAAGGGAGAAGGAGCTCGCGGCCTCGCCGCCCCGCAAGCGCCTCGTGAGCGTCCTGTTCCTGGATATCGTCGGATCGACGGCCATGAGTGCTGAGCTCGAGCCCGAGGATGTGCACGAGGTCATGGACTCGGCCCTGAGGCGCTTTAGCGCGGTGATCATGGCGCTTGCAGGCAGCGTTTTACAGTACGCGGGAGATAGCGTGCTCGCGGCCTTTGGAGTCGACGTCACCCGGGAGGACGATGCCGAACGGGCGGTCAGGGCCGGGCTCGATCTTCTGACCGAGGCACAGTCGCATGCCGAGCAGGTTGCGCGCACCCATCATCGCCATGATCTGGGATTCCAAGTGCGCGTGGGCATCCACACGGGCCACGTGCTGCTTGGGGGCGGGGTCGACGCGGAGAGCTCGATCCGCGGCTTCACCGTGAACATCGCCGCCCGGATGGAACAGACTGCAACGCCGGGGAGCCTGCGCATCAGCCACGACACGTGGCGCCACGTGCGCGGCATCTTCGAGGTCGAAGCGCAACCCCCGCTACGCGTCAAGGGGCACAGTGAGCCGCTTAGGACCTACTTTGTCTTGAAGGCCAAGCCCAGGTCGTTCCGGGTTCCGACACGCGGCATCGATGGGCTTGAGACGCCGCTCATCGGTCGCAGCCACGAACTCGACATGCTTCTGTCGATCCTCGAGGACTCGCGGCAGAAGGGACAGCTTGCGGCCGTGACGGTGCTAGGCGAAGCGGGACTCGGTAAGAGCCGCCTCTTGCACGAGCTGCAATCTCGGCTCGATCGCACCGCGCAGTCGACCTGGCTCTTCCTTGGGCGTGCGCAACCTTCAAGCATTGGTCAGCCCTATGGGCTGTTACGCGACCTGCTCGCCTGGCGTTTACAGATCCCCGACAGCGAGCCTGGCGAGACCGCGCGGCAACGCTTGGTCGATGGTTTGGCCCCGCTCTTTACCGAGAAAGGGCTGCTCCAGGCAGAGCTTTTGGGCCAACTCGTGGGGATGGACTTCTCAGAGAGTCCACGCTTGGCGCCATTCCTGAAGGATCCGCGCCTTTTGCGCGACCGCGCCTTTCTTGCATTTCGGAACTACGTCGGCGCGCTCGCGGCAAGCGACGGCTCCCCGGTCGTCATGCTGCTCGACGACTTGCAATGGACCGATGACGCTTCGCTGGACTGGCTGCGCGATCTGCTCCAGAGCACGGACTCAAGTCTCGCCCTCGTCATGGCGGGCCGCCCCGAATTCCAGGACAGGGACGCCTCCTTCAGGGATGTGCTTGCGAAGCACCCGATTCTTAACCTCTCGGCATTGGCTGGTCCGGAGCGCGCGGCTCTGACCCAGGCGATGCTAGGCCGGCTGGGTGCAATTCCCAGTGGATTGCAGGACCTCATCGAGCGCCAGGCCCA
>CAJCID010000086.1 GCA_903970305.1 Rhodospirillales bacterium
GCATTGCCGCCGTACTTCACGACGATGGTCTTGCCGTGAAAACGCTTGATGTAAGGCAGCGCCTCAGAGAGAATGTCGGCCTTCAACGGGGGCGGTACCGGCGCGGCGGAGGAAGGCTGTTCCATACTGTCTCCAAACAAGAGTGCGGCATTTTAGCCCACTGTGGCGCAGCCGGAACGACTTTGCGGCGCCAGAGGCACCTTGCCGGCCTCGGCGAATTGCGCCAGATTGGGAGAACGCCATGACGAACCGACCTCACCCCGAGCCGGATCTTGCCACTCAGCTTGCCCCGCTGAGACCCCATCTGTTGCGCTTCGCGCGCCTGCAGTTGCGTAACGATTCGTGGGCCGAGGACGTGGTCTCGGAGACGCTGCTGGCCGTCCTGGAGAAGCCCGGCGCCTTTGGCGGTCAGTCCTCGCTCAAGACCTACGTCATCGGCATCCTCAAGCACAAGATCATCGACCAGCTGCGCTCGGGCAACCGGGACGTTCACCTCGAGACCCGGGAGGACGAAGGCGACGATCAGGCCTTCGATAAGCTCTTCTCCACGGACGGCCATTTCCGCGATGCTCCGCCCAACTGGGGTGATCCGCACGCCACGCTGGAGAGGCAGGAGTTTTTCGAGATTCTCCAGGTTTGTGTCGAAAGACTCCCGGCCGCCGTGGGACGCGTTTTCATGATGCGCGAGTGGCTCGAATTGGACACCGAAGAAATCTGTAAGGAATTGGCGATCTCAACGTCTAATTGCTGGGTCATGCTGTATCGCGCTCGGATGAGACTGCGCGAATGTCTGCAACTAAACTGGTTTGGGGAACGTCCGGAAGCGATGGCACGTCGATGAATCCGCTGGGCAGCTGTAAGGATATGCACCGCCTGGTCGCTGAGTCGATGGACCGGCGGCTGAGTCTCGTCTTGCGTCTGCGGGTGCGTGCGCACCTGCTGTTCTGCGACGCCTGCACCAATTTCCAGCTGCAGATGGAGTGGATCCGCAAGGCCATGCGCCGCTTTGACGAACACTAAGACGACAGACCCTCCTGCACCCACTGCCCGGGTTTGGAGCACCTCGAAGGCAAGCCGCCCTGCTAGTCCCCCTCGACGATTTTCTTCAGTTCCCGCTTGGCCGCCCCGCGCAGGGCAGAGGCGCTCTTGCGGTGCGGGCCTGCGCTGCGCTGGCGGGCTCGAAGGGCGAGAGGGTTGCGGGGCTTGCGCGTTTCGATCCGAAAGGTGAGTTTCTGACGCGTGGTCTGGCCTTTCATCGCCTTGCCGCTTTAGGGGGCGGTCCCGCCCAGCGGGCGAACCACGACGTCGAGCGTCTTCTCGCTCCTTCTGCCCTTTGCATCGGAGAGTTCAAGGGTCAAGGGGAAATGCTCTCCGGCGACGAGGGGCTGCTTCAAGTCGAAGAGCATGACGTGTAGTCCATTGGGTTTGAGTTCGATCGTCGTCCCGGCAGGAAGTGTCAGCTTACCCACCGCATGCATGGACATTCGATCGCCGTTCTGGACCATCTCATGTACCTCGGCCAGGGCAGCGACCGGTGTCCTGACAGCGGTCAACTCAAGGGCAACGGGGCTCTTCAACTCCATGAAGGCGCCGCTTGCGGTCTGGCCGGGAACGCTTGCGCGCGCCCAGGCATCGTGCACCTCGAGCGCGGCTTCGGGGGTGCCGGTGGCCGCTACGAGAACAATCCAGCCCAAGAGCGTCACCGCTACGTTTCGGATACGGGTCTTCATATTTCGTCTGCTCCGGAGATTGAGCGCCAAAGAGGAGTGGCACCGAAGAAGCCCCTCTTTGCGGCTAGACCGTGCGGAATCGAAAAACCCCATCGCCGTCGCGGCGCCTCTCCAGCAGGCCCCGGAACCAGAGCGCGTGCAGGTGGGCGAGGGCTTCGCCGAAAGCAAAGAACAGCTGGTGGGTGTCCAGTTCGCGCCTGAACATGATCGGTACGACGTCGGCTGCCGAACTGGGCGAGCGGCACAGTTCCAGCACTTCGTCCAGACGCGCGGCGTGGTGATCGTGTAACTGGGTGATGCGCTCCAACAGATGCCGGAAGGGCCGGCCGTGGGAGGGCAGCACGAGGGTCGTGTCGGGCAAGCCGCGGAAGCGGTCGATCGAATCGAGAAACTGCTGCACGGGATTGGCTTCGGGCTCCATCGCATGCACGCTGACGTTGGTGGAGATCCTAGGCAGCAGCATGTCGCCGGAGATCAGGACCTGAATTTCGGGCGAATACAGGCTCGCGTGCTCCGGGGAATGACCAAATCCCGTGATGACCTGCCAGCGATAGGCGCCCACAGGGATCCACTCCTGGTCAGCGATGCGGCGGTAACTCAGGGGCATCGAGGGCACGAGACGGCTGAAGTAGTTGGTGCGCTCCCTCAGCTTGTCGCTATGGCTCGGATCCCTCAAGCCGTGCGCGACGAAATGCGCGACGATTCCCGGACCGTCCGTACCCGCGAGTCCGCTTTGCAGAATCCGCCCCATCGCGTATTCGCCGAGCGTCATCCAGAGCGGCGCATCGAATCGCTCGGTCAGCCAGGCCGCATTGCCCAGATGATCCGGGTGCGTGTGGGTGCACAGCACCCGCACGATCGGCAGCCCCTCGAGTTCCTCTGCGATGACGCTCGTCCACAGGGCCCGGGTTTCGTCCGACGCAATACCGCAATCGATCGCCGTCCAGCCTTCCCGGTCCTGAAAGCGGTCGCGTAACAGCCAAAGATTGATGTGATTGAGGGCAAACGGAAGCGGTTTGCGGATCCAATAGACTCCTGGCGCAACTTCCAGCTTCCTGCCAGGTTCCGGCAAAGTTTCGCCGAAGGGATAGTCCAGGCGGCTTTCGAGTGTATTCACAGGGGACAGCCCGGCCGCAGCTCCGCGGCCCGGCCGCTGCGTTTCAGGCATAGAATTGACGTTCACGGAAACTGCAGTGTACCGTCAGTGCCGAAATGCTGCTCAGGAGGGTCCGACGGGGATGGCTAGCTATTCGATCACCGAGTTGTCGCGCGAGTTCGACATCACGCCGCGGGCGATCCGGTTCTACGAAGATCAGGGACTGCTCGAGCCCACGCGCGAGGGTCCCAATGGACGTCAGAGGGTTTATTCACAGCGTGACCGGACCCGTCTGAAGCTCACGCTCCGCGGCAAGCGTCTGGGTCTGTCCCTGTCCGAAATCAAAGAGCTGGTCGACATGTACGAGTCGCCCAAGGACACCACCGCCCAGTTAAGCCGCTTTCTGGCGGTCCTCGCACGCCATCGCCAGACCCTCGAGCAGCAACGCGAAGACATCGAAGTAGCCCTGGCCGAGGTAGAGAGCCATGAGTCGCAGTGCCGACGACTGTTGGCCGAGTCCGGTACGCCCGGTCCGACAGCGGGCCTGGGCGCGGCGACGGCCAAAGCGCTGCGCCGCCCGGCCAAGAGCGTGGCCGGGGGCCAGAGCTGAGTCGCCACCTTCGGCTAGCTTGACGTTTACGTAAACGTCAAGCTAGCGCTAGAATACAGGCTCTTTCCCGACTGGAGCGAGCGATGATCGGAACCGATGTCGCCTGTGCGGTGCGCGCGAGCTTTGCCAGCCAAGGCGCCATGCTGGCCCTGGGGGCCGCCATCACGTCGCTCGACGACGGATTCTGCGAGCTCGAAATGCCCTTCTCACCTGCTGTCGCCCAGCAACACGGCTACTTCCATGGTGGAGTCCTGGCGGCGCTGGGGGACTCGGCCGGGGGCTACGCGGCCAACACCAAGCTCATGCCGCGACGCGAGTGTCTTACGGCAGAATACAAGATCAACATGCTCTCCCCGGCCACGGGAGAAGCGCTGCTCGCGCGCGGCCGGGTCATCCGGCCCGGGCGCTCGCTGGTCATTGCAACGGTCGACCTGTTTGCCAGAAAGGGGGGGCTGGAACGGCACTGCGCCTTGATGCAGATGACCTTGTTTGCGATCGACAGCCGTCCAACCCACACCGACCCCAAATGATCTGGAGACGCCTGTGAATGCCTCGATAGGATTGCAGTTTTCGCTCGGCGAGAACACCGACATGCTGCGCGATGCGGTACGCACCTTTGCCCAAGCCGAAATCGCCCCGCGAGCCGCGGCAATCGACCACTCCGATCAGTTTCCCATGGATCTCTGGCAGAAGATGGGAGCCTTGGGCGTGCTGGGCATCACGGTGGCCGAGCAGTATGGGGGCGCCGACATGGGCTATCTCGCCCACATGGTGGCGATGGAGGAGATCTCGCGTGCCTCGGCCTCGGTCGGGCTGTCCTACGGCGCGCATTCGAACCTGTGCGTCAATCAGATTCACCGCAACGGATCGGCCGCACAGAAAGAGAAGTACCTGCCCAAGCTGGTGTCCGGAGAGCACGTCGGAGCGCTCGCGATGAGCGAGGCCGGGGCCGGCTCAGACGTCGTCAGCATGCGACTGCGTGCTGATCTGAAGGGGGATCGCTACGTCTTGAACGGCACCAAGATGTGGATCACCAATGGACCCGACTGTGACACGTTGGTCGTCTATGCGAAGACCCAGCCGGAGCTCGGTGCCCGGGGGATGACGGCCTTCCTGGTCGAAAAAGGGATGCGCGGATTCAGCGTCGCCCAAAAGCTAAGCAAGCTCGGCATGCGCGGCTCGCACACTGGAGAACTGGTCTTCGAAGACGTCGAGGTGCCTGTGGAGAACGTGCTTGGCGAGGAAGGTGCCGGCGCGCGCATCCTGATGAGCGGACTCGACTATGAGCGCGCCGTGCTTGCTGCCGGACCCATCGGGATCATGCAGGCTGCGATGGACGCGGTCGTGCCCTATATCCACGAGCGCAAGCAATTCGGGCAGAGCATCGGCGAGTTCCAATTGATTCAAGGCAAGATCGCCGACATGTACACTACCCTGCAGGCGTGTCGCGCCTACTGCTACACCGTGGGCAAGAATCTCGACGCGCTCGGCCGCGAGCATGTCCGCCAGGTGCGAAAGGATTGCGCCGGCGTCATTCTCTACTGCGCGGAGAAGGCCACCTGGATGGCCGGCGAAGCGATCCAGATCCTGGGCGGTAACGGCTACATCAATGATTACCCGACGGGTCGGTTGTGGCGCGACGCAAAGCTCTACGAGATCGGCGCGGGAACGAGCGAGATCCGGCGCATGCTGATCGGGCGCGAACTATTTGGCGAGACCATGTGAACGGAGAGGTCGCCCTGGCGCGCCCGATCCATCGAACGAGGAGCACTTCATGAGCGCAGATCCGATTGTCATCGTTGCCGCCACGCGCACGCCCATGGCGGCCTTCCAGGGAGAATTCTCCGGGGTGAGTGCGACCGCGCTCGGCAGCGTGGTCATCAAGGCCGCGCTCGAGCGCGCCCTGCTCACTCCGGCGGACATCGACGAAGTGATCATGGGCTGCGTGTTACCGGCCGGTCTCGGTCAGGCCCCGGCACGCCAGGCCGCCCTGGGTGCCGGGCTGCCCCTGGGCACCGGTTGCACGACCGTCAATAAGATGTGCGGCTCGGGGATGAAGGCCGCGATGTTCGCCCATGACCTGCTGGTAGCCGGTTCCGCAGACATCGCCATCGCCGGCGGCATGGAAAGCATGACCAATGCCCCCTACCTCATTCCCAAGGCCCGGGGCGGCTATCGGATCGGACACGGGATGATCTACGACCATATGATGCTCGACGGCCTCGAGGACGCCTATGAAAAGGGGCGTGCCATGGGGACCTTCGGCGAGGACTGCGCAGCGCGCTATCACTTTAGCCGGGAACAGCAGGACGCCTTTGCGATGGAATCGGTGCGCCGGGCCCAGGCGGCGACGCAGTCTGGTGACTTCAGCTGGGAAATCGCACCGGTCACGGTCACCTCGCGCGCCGGGGACACCATCGTCGACACGGACGAAGGTCCGCGCAAGATCAAGCTCGAGAAGATCCCGACGCTCAAGCCCGCCTTCAAGAAGGACGGCACGATCACGGCCGCAAGCTCGAGCTCGATCAATGACGGTGCCGCTGCGCTGGTCTTGATGCGCGCCTCCAAGGCGCGCTCTCTCGGACTGGAGCCACTGGCCCGCATCGCCGGCCACAGTACCCACGCCCAGGAGCCCGGTTGGTTCACGACGGCGCCCATCGCTGCAATCGAGAAGCTCTACAAGAAGACAGGCTGGTCGACAGAGGAGGTCGACCTCTTCGAAATCAACGAGGCCTTCGCCGTCGTTCCCATGGCGGCGATGGTCGAACACCGCATCCCCCACGAACGCATCAACATCCATGGCGGTGCCTGTGCACTGGGCCATCCGATCGGGGCTTCGGGCGCCCGCATTCTGGTGACGTTGATAGGGGCACTACGCAAGACAGGAGGCAAGCGCGGGGTGGCCTCGCTTTGCATCGGCGGCGGAGAAGCCACGGCGATGGCCATCGAGGTCGTATGAGCCGGCCCGGGGCGAACATCGGTTCTGTTTGGGCGAGTGCTGCGCGATGCTGCTAAGTGCCGAGCAGGAGATGGTGCGCGACGCGGTGCGTGCCTACGCCCAGTCGGAAATCGCGCCGCTCGCAGCCCAGTGGGACAGGACCGCGACCTTTCCCAGGGATGCACTGCGCGGTCTGGCCGAGTTGGGCTGCTATGGGGTGATGGTTCCCGAGGAGCACGGCGGCGCGGGATTGGATGCGCTCTCCCTTGCCCTCATCCTCGAGGAAATTGCAGCCGCCGACGGCGCGACTTCGACGATCGTGAGCGTCAACAACTGCCCGGTGTGCAGCATCCTGTTGAATTTCGGCAACGCGCGCCAGAAGGAAGAGTGGCTAAGGCCTCTGGCCCAGGGCACGATGCTCGGAGCGTTCTGCCTGACCGAACCCCACGTCGGCTCGGACGCAGCGCAGCTGCGCACCACGGCGCGTGAGGACGCGCACGGTTTCGTACTCAACGGCGTGAAGCAGTTCATCACTTCCGGTAAGAATGCCGATCTGGCGATCGTGCTGGCGGTGACCGATCCGGGTGCGGGCAAACGCGGCATCAGCGCCTTCGCCGTACCGACGACCACGGCGGGGTACCAGGTCGCAAGGCTTGAGGAGAAGCTCGGCCAACACGCCTCGGATACCGCCCAGATCCTGCTGCAGGACTGCCGCGTCCCCGCTGCCTGCCTGATCGGGGAGCGGGGCCAGGGTTACAAGATCGCCTTGTCGGGGCTGGAAGGCGGGCGCATCGGGATCGGGGCGCAGTCGGTGGGCATGGCCCGCGCCGCCTTCGAGGCTGCCCTGCGCTATGCCAAAGAGCGCGAGAGTTTCGGTCAACCGATCTTTTCGCACCAAGCGGTGTCGTTCCGACTCGCCGACATGGCCACCCAGCTCGAGGCCGCGCGCCAACTGGTATGGCATGCGGCGGTCCTGCGCGACGCCGGACGCCCTTGCCTGAAGGAGGCGGCAATGGCCAAGCTTTTCGCCTCCGAGGCCGCCGAGAAGATCTGCTCGGACGCCATCCAGATCCATGGGGGTTACGGCTATGTGAGCGACTTCCCGGTCGAGAGAATCTACAGGGATGTGCGGGTCTGCCAGATCTACGAAGGCACCAGCGACATCCGGAAGATACTCATCGGCCGCGCACTGGCTTAGGGAAGCGGGCGAGATCCATGCCGACCCGCTCGAGCGCGCCGCCGGACCAGCGCGCCCGAGCCTTGGCGGGGCCTGTAACCTGTCCCTGCGGCGGCGTCCGGTATGCACTCTGTTGCGGGCGGTTCCTGGAGGAGGGTGTGGTGCCCCCGACCGCCCTGGATCTGATGCGCTCACGCTACAGTGCCTATGTCCTCGGGCGCTTTGACTACCTGAAGGCGACCTGGCATCCAAAGACCTGTCCGCCAGAGCTCGGCAAGGATCCGGGTGGCGCACCGCGCTGGCTGGGACTGGATGTGAAAAAGACAACGCTTCTCTCCGAATCGCGCGCGACAGTGGAGTTCGTGGCACGGTATCGTATTGGCGCGCGCGGCTACCGGCTGCACGAACGCAGTCTTTTCGAGCGCATCAACGGACGCTGGACCTACCGCGAAGGAGAGATGCTGGCATGAGCGACGACCGACTTGCCCAACGTTACCGGCGCATGGCACGCAATAACCGCTGGTCCAACTATCGACTCTTGGGTGCGTGTGCGCACCTGTCTGAGCAGGATTTTGGCGCACCGCGCTCGGGATATTTCCCCTCGATCGCAGCCACCCTGAACCATATCCTCGAGGTGGATTTCCTCTATCTCGGCCCACTCCTGCAAAGTGAGCCCGACCGCGCGCCACCGCGACCGGTGGGGCCGTTTCAGACTCTGGCGCCGCTCGCCCATGCACAACTCCAAGTTGACCTCGAACTGATCGGATTTTGCGATCGCACGAGCGACGATGCGCTGCTTCGACCGGTCAGCTGGGTCCGGCCAGAACTCGGGCAGATCGCCGAGACGGCCGAGGACGTTCTCTTGCACCTATTCACCCACCAGATCCACCATCGCGGCCAGGTCCATGCGATGCTCTGCTCGACTCCGATCGCACCTCCGCAACTCGACGAGTTCTACCTGGAGTGGGACCTGGCCTTGCGCCAGGACGATCTCGACGCGATGCTGACGACCCCCTACTCCCGCCATGCCGATTCTTGAGACCAAGCTGAACCCGCGTTCGAGCGAATTCGCCGCCAATGCCGTGGCCATGCAGGCCTTGGTCGATGATCTGAAGGCCAAGGTCGCCGCGATCGCCGAAGGGGGCGGCTCCGTCGCCCGCGAACGCCACGTCGCACGAGGCAAACTCTTGCCGCGCCAAAGGGTCGACCTGCTGCTTGACCCAGGCACGCCGTTTCTCGAACTGTCCCAGCTTGCGGCCTTCGGGCTCTATGGCGACGAGGCTCCGGCGGCCGGACTCATCACCGGGGTTGGACGCATCGCGGGACGCGAGTGTGTCATCGTGTGCAACGATGCGACCGTCAAAGGCGGCACCTACTACCCCATGACCGTCAAAAAGCACCTGCGCGCCCAGGAGATCGCGCTGGAGAACCGTCTACCCTGCGTCTACCTGGTCGACTCGGGAGGCGCGAATCTGCCGAACCAGGACGGAGTGTTTCCGGATCGCGACCACTTTGGGCGGATTTTTTACAACCAGGCCAATCTGAGCGCGAGGGGCATCGCCCAGATCGCCATCGTGATGGGCTCCTGCACCGCCGGTGGCGCCTACGTCCCGGCCATGAGCGATGAATCGATCATCGTCAAGGGGCAGGGCACGATCTTTCTGGCCGGGCCGCCGCTGGTCAAGGCGGCGACGGGAGAGGTGGTCTCGGCCGAGGATCTGGGCGGCGGGGACGTCCATAGCCGGCTTTCGGGGGTGGTGGACCACCTGGCGCAAAATGATCGCCATGCGCTCGCCATCGCGCGGCAGATCGTGGCGAATCTGAACACGACCAAAAGAGCCGATGTGGTTCTCGAGGAACCGCGCGAACCCCTCTATCCGCCGGGCGAAATCCACGGCGTCATTCCGACGGACACGCGCCGACCGTTCGACGTTCGCGAAGTCATCGCGAGGCTGGTCGACGGGTCGGAGTTTGACGAATTCAAAGCCCGGTACGGCACGACCGTCGTCTGTGGTTTCGCCCACATCTGGGGCATGCCGGTGGGGATCGTCGCCAACAATGGCATACTGTTCTCCGAATCGGCGCTCAAGGCGACGCACTTCATCGAGCTGTGCGGGCAGCGCAAGATACCACTGGTCTTTCTGCAGAACATCACCGGCTTCATGGTCGGCCGGAAGTACGAGAATGAAGGCATCGCCCGCAACGGAGCAAAGATGGTGACTGCGGTGGCGACCGTGCAGGTTCCCAAGTTCACGGTGATCATCGGCGGGTCTTTTGGAGCGGGAAACTACGGCATGTGCGG
>CAJCID010000087.1 GCA_903970305.1 Rhodospirillales bacterium
TGTAGAAGTCGGGATCTTCGGGCTTGTCGGACCGGCCAAAGCCCAGGAGATCGGGCGCGAGAACGCGCTGACCCGCCGCGACGAACACCGGGAGCATCTTGCGATAGAGATAACACCAGGTCGGCTGGCCATGCAGACATAAGACGGTCTCCGAGGCACTTCTGGGTCCCTCGTCCAGATAATGAATGCGCAGCCCGGAAAAGCCCGGCAGCGACTCTTCGTAGTGCGCGCTAAAGTCGAACCCCGGCAGATCCGTGAAACGGTCATCAGGGGTGCGCAATACGCTTGGGCCGAGCGGCATCATGATCCTTTCGGTGGAGGGGTCCAGTTGCCTTGCGCCAGGATCGCTGGCCCTGCAAGACAGTTCTCACCGGACGCCTCGTCGCGTTCCACTTCCAGTTTCCCCAGGCCCTTGTGTGGTGCGGCCGAGTGAATCAGATCGTGGATTCTCGATATACGCGCGAGCCTCGCAGCTAGTTGCGCCCGGGGCAAGCCCCATGAGGTGCTTGCGCAACGATTGTCGCAGTGATTAACAGTTCAACTGTGAAGACTTAGGAATAATTGTTGCGAAATCGGTAAGTAGATCCACCCAAGCTCCACCCAGGCGAACGAGTCCGACGGCGACGCATCGAACTGATCGAGCACTTGTCGAGGCTTTGCCTTAGGATCTGATCGTCGGAACCCATCTTCGGATTCAATCGCGGCGCGCAGAGGGGATGTCTTCGCAGCGATCGCGCCACAGATCTCGATACGATTCATGTGACTCCGATTTGTTCTGGCCCCGCCTTCTGGCACGAAGGAGAATCGAAGGAGAAACTAGGGAGAATCACTGGCCGTCTTGGAGTGACTCTCGCTCGCTGACGCACCGTCCGGCTCACTCGTCACCATGAAAAGGCTCACCGGGTGGGTCAGGATGGCTCGTACGATGGCGCGGTAGATCGAGGAACGCTCGAGCCTCGGTAGATCCCGGGAGCGAAGAGCCAGCTGAAAGGCGAAGAAGAACGAGACCCCGACATTCAAGAAGGCCATCGAGACGATCCCGAGCACGGCCAGCCAGAAGCCAGAGGTCAGAACTGTCGAGAGACCGAGAACGCCGACCGCCGCCGCCAGACCTCCCGAGGACAGGGTCACGTGGCGCACCTCGAGCGGCAGTGCCAGATTCTCAGCGATCACAGGAGCCATCCCCAGCAGAAAACCGAGCGAGACATTGCCGGCGATCCCCGAGACGTGTTCCCGGCAGAAGGCCGCAAGGCGCGCCGCGCGCCGATCGCCCAGTATGAAGCGTAGGCGCCTGTGGTAGGCGAGCACGTCGCCGATCTTGCGGTAGACGAACCAGTTGTCCGCCCAGCCGGCCACGAGTGCGGAAAGCCACAGGAGCACCCCGGTGAAGGCCGCATAGATGGGCGTTGGCCCCAAAAGAGAAAACGACTCGATCGTCGCGTGCGCCCTCTCCGGGGTGAAGAGGTTCGCGCCGAAGATGCCGTGGAACGCCCACTGAATCAGGTAGGCAATCGGGATCACAGCCGCGACATTACCGAGCACCGCCGCGACCTGGCTGCGCATCAAGGACAGAGTCTCTTCGACGAAGGCATCAAGGCCGCCGGGCTTTTCGAGGCCGTCGAGCTTGGCCGCGAGCGCAGGCGCCGTCATCGCCGGCTGCTTGGTCGCGAGTGTGAAGCCCGCGAAGTGGATCAAAAGGAAACTCGCCGCATAGTTGACCGATGCCGCCAGTCCCTCGAAAAGCCGGTGCAGATGCGCAGAGGTGATGAAGAGCTTCAGGTAGACCGTCAACACCGTCACCGCACCTCCACCTGCGGCGGCCCCGAGCATCGCCCGATACTCGCTGCGCGTACGGGTGATGTAGTGCTCTCCCGTCTCGGCGCTGCGATCGACGACCTTGCGGGCCAGACGAGCAAAGGATTGGCGCCAGAGCGCACCGATCGAGCGGCTCTCCTGGTGGCTTGCGACAAGGCTCGCCAGGACCCTTCGACCGGCCTCGGGCTCGTTTGGCTGCAGCCAGAATTCGAGCAGCATCTCGATACGCGCGATACGCGCGAGAATCCCCTCGACCCGGAACTCGATATCGACCGAGACACCGTTATCTTCGAGGTGTTCGAAAACCCGGCCGGCGGCGAGCCGGCACTCTTCCAGGCAGCCGCGAAAGACGTTCAAGCGCTGCAGCGTCTCGGCATCGCCGAGGTCAGGGCTTGCCCCCTCACCCGCGGTGAAGAGTTCCTCGCCGGCGCGGGCGAGCGGCAGGTACGGGGAGTGGGCGAAGTCGGCCAATCTCATGCGCGAGCGGATGCCCGAATTCAGACCCGTGGCGCAGACCTGGCTGACCAGCACCCGTAGACTCGCTGCGACGTCTGCGATGCCGTGTCCTCTCAGATCGCCTTCGCGCGTGGGCAGCACCAGGAGTAGCTGCGCTGCCCGCCACGAGTCGGCATCGATTTCGGCAATCCAACTCGGATCATTCGCGTTGGGAAAGAGGAGCGTCAAAAGAGTACTCCACTCACCCGTTTGGGGGATGGCCGGAATCGCCCGCGCGGCCAGGCGCTCCCGCAACTCCCCCCAAAAACCGGGGCTCTGGGCGAGTCCCGTCTCGCACAAGAGCGAGATCGCATCGAGCTCGGCCACGATCGACTGCAAGGTCGCGGCGACCCGCTCCATCGCCTCAGGATGGCGCTCGAGAACACGCAGGAAAAACTTGAGCCGGGTCAGCGCCTCTTTGGGTCGCGCTGACTCCTCAGTGTCTGAGTTCTTGCCATCGCCTGGGTTAGCGTCTGCGCTCGGACTTGTGTGCTCGGAGAAAATATCGACAGGTACCACGGGTACCGCGACCACCTCTACGCGCGCCTTGCGCCGCAGCCAGTAGCCGAGTTCGATCAACCACTCGTTTTTTGCGGCGAGCGGCGCTTTCGGGTCGGCCGCCGCGAGCAGCTGATCAAGGGCGAGGTGCGCGGCGTCTGCGGCCTGCCAGTTCCTCTGCAGGGCGCGGATGCGTTCGAGGACTTCCATCGAATGAAGTCTCGCACGAAGCGCCTGAATTCACCAAAGGCAAGGTCGCGCCGATCGGGGGGCATCATCCTCACGGAGCACGACGCAGAAACGCGTTCTGGACTCGTCCGATCTTGTCATTGGCGAGCCGATCGTCTACGCTCACGGCCCATTACCGGGGTCTTGTTTGCCGTCTTGGTTTGTAGTCGGGGACGCACCAGGACACCCTCGTTGGAGGCTATCTGAACACGGGAGACAAGAGATTGAAGAGGCGAGGCTTTCTCTGGGTTGCGCTTGCTGCAATCCTCATCGCACCCGGCCCGGCCGGTGCGCAGCAGTTCACAAAGGTCACCTTGGCCGAGAGCAGTCCTTCGGCGCCTGCCTTGGCCGCCTGCCAGGGCAATCTCTATCTGGCCTGGCGCGGTGAGGGGAAGTTCCAGCTGAACCTCATCGTCTCGAAGGACAAGGGAGCGAGCTTCTCGAACAAGATCACGCTCTCCGAAGTCTCGCCCGATGGTCCCGCGCTCGCCTGCGACGACACGATTCTTTATCTCGGCTGGACCGGGACCGACAAGAATCGCTTGATCGTAGCCCAGGTGAAGCTCGATGCCAGCGGCAATCCGGTGGGCCTTAACGACAAGACGGAATTGGACGAGAAAAGTCCGGTGCGTCCGGCCCTGGCGGTCCTGGATGGCGCTCTCTACCTCGGATGGAGGGGGGACGGAACGGACGAGTTGAATGTCATGGTCTCCACCGATAAGGGCGAACACTTCAAGGCCAAGGCCACCGCCTACGAGAAGACGACCTACGCGCCCGCGTTGGCCTCCCATCGGGGCTCCTTGTATCTCTCTTGGAGCGGCAAGGAGGACAACCGGATCAATGTCGCTCGGATTACGATCGCCCATGCAGAGCCGCGCAGCTTCGCAAGCAAGTTCATCCTGACCGACACGACGCCGCTCTCCCCCACGCTCGGCTCTCTCGAGGGCGGACTCTATCTCGGCTGGCGTGCCGAGACCGCAACGAACCTGAACCTGATGGATTCCGAGTCGGGCGGACAAAGCTTTCACAACCGGGTGACGCTATCCGAGACGACTTCAGACGCACCGGTCTTGGCCACGCTCTATGACCGGCTTTTCATGGCCTGGAAGAGCGAGGGCACGAACGATCTCGTTGTCGGGAGAGTGCGCTAGCGCACCTACGGCTCTCGCCACGGCGAACCCCGCGGCAGGCGCATGAACGCGTGGCTAGGCTGCCGCTTTTTGCGCGAGACGACGACGCACGAATTCGACAAGATTGGTCGTCGCATCCTCGACATAGTCGAGCACCATCTCGAAGCCGTCCGGACCGCCGTAGTAAGGGTCAGGCACCACAGCCGACTCATGCTCGGTCGCAAAGCTCATCAGGAGCTTGATCTTGTGATGGTATTGACGTGCCGACATCTGGTGCAAGAGGGCATGGTTGTCCCAGTCCATCGCGAGGATCAGATCGAAGTTATTGAAGTCGTCCTTCGGGATCTGGCGCAGTCCCTCCCCGATCCGCAGTCCGCGGACCGGCTACGGGGTCATCCCAAAGTAGCACGAGCGGCGCGGTTTCCACCGGAACAGGCTCCCAAGCTCCCAAGCAGGCTCCCAAGCAAGGGCGCGGGGCCTATCGAGGTATGGCATCCTCGAAGTCAGGAAAAAAGAGGCATCCCCGGAGCGATGTTCATGGCCCGGAGAGCCCCGGGTTCACCGAAGTTCACCAGAGGAGCGCGAGTGGGAGCATCGTCCGTGACGAGGACCTGGGTCGCCATTGGTTGGTTCGCAGTCTTAGGCGCGCTGACGCCCGCCGGCGGCTGGGCCGAGAATCACCCCGCTGCCGCCACGGCAGCCTCAGCTGGGGAGGCAGCACCCCCGGCTGCAACGACCGCGATTTCGGGTAAATCGACCTTTGTGGTCTCGGATTGCACCAAGGACCCGATCACGTTGCTCTTCACAACGGCGACCGAACCCACGGCTGTGCGCACGCGCGAGGTCGTGATCGACGGCGCGACGGGCCCTACGCCCGGCTGGACGCTTGGCTTTAGCAAACCGGTCGCGACCGACTCCTCGATCCACGAGTACCAGACGGTCGGCACCTTCGGCGGCGGCTGCCCCCCAACCGGGCGCTATCGCGTGACCGTGCGCGTCTTCACGGGAGCGGCAGGCTCGACGGGCGATCCCTTGAGCTTTGAGCTCGAACGCGCAGCCGATCCCGTCCTGCGAGTACTTCCTTCGGCGACGCTCGGGGTCGGGCGGCTCCCTTTCCAAGAGGGAGGACTGGTCCCATCGCACACGATCGCGCTAAAGGAAGAGTCCTATTCCAGCCCGCTCACATCCATCACCGTCCAGCCTGCACAACTCAAGAATGCCGGTGGCGAGATCTCGGACGTGAGGCTCGAAGGACCCAGTGCTCCGGTCGATCTGAAGCCAGGCGGCACGGCCGACTTACAGCTCGCCCTCTCGGGGACTCCTCCGCCCGGAGTCTATAGCGGGCAGCTCGTGTTTCATTCGCCCGCACTGCGCGAGACCGTCACCTCCGATATCACCGTCAAGGTCAGGATCTATTCGGTCTTTCTGCTCTTCGTTCTGATCGCGGGCGTCGCGCTCGGCTGGCTCATCAATACCCAGCTTGCCAACGCGGCCAAGCTCAACGCCGCCCTGCTCCAGGCGCTCCGCTCGGCGGACGGCATCGTCAGGCGGGCCCAGATGCAGAAGGACCCCGCCGTGCAGCAGCGGCTCTTGCGCATCGCAACCCAGCTCGAGGCCGCGACCCGCATCGAGACGACGGCGGACGCCATCGCCGATGACGAGAAGACCGCGCTCGCCGCAGCGACGGACGTCGAGACCAAGGCGACCGCTGCCGCCAAAGCCCTCCTTGACGATCTCGCTGCGACCCACACCCTCTTGTCGAACAAAGGCGCGCCGCTCGATCCGATGATCCAGAACAGCCTCGAGACGGCGCTCAATCAGTTCGAGTCGATCAGCCGGCTCGCGGCGTCGGGCGACGTGGAGGAATGCCAGCGCCAGTTGCAGCTCTACAAGGACGCCCTGCCCCAGAGGGCAGCGACTGCGCTTCGACCCTGGCTTAGCCTCGTGAACACGGCGCTGATCGGCCTCGGGCCCTGGGGTGCGAGCAACCAAGAGCCGGAAGCGACGCGCGCGAAGCTCATGACCGCGATCGCGACCGCCTACAGCGCATCGGACGCGGGGGCCCTGATCCTGCAATCCGATGGCATCGCCGCGACGCTTCGATCCTGGACCGATCTGCAGATCGGCTCCCAGGTGGCCCGCATCTTCCAGTTGACTTCGGCTGCCTTCATCGATGGCAAGAAGCCCGATCTCGCGGCACAACTCGATGACGCCGCCAACAGCGTCTTGCAATTGGCGCTGCCCGATCCGATCGGCCGGCTGAACGCCTTGGCGGCAATCAAAAGACAGGTGATGGCTCAGTTGACCCTCGCCACACCGCCCGGGGTCGATGCGCAGAAGTTCCTCGATGTGGGCGACTTCGTCGGCGCAGCGGGCGTGATCGCACCCAAGCCTCCACCTGCCGGAGTTAGTGCCGGACTGAGCGCCGGGCTCGGTCTCGCTCAGCAGGCGGCCGGGATCGTGGGTCGGATTCTCGACGATCAGGCAAGCGGGGCTGCGGCCCTCCTCGGGCCGCCTGTGGCTGCGCTTCCCCCGCGTGTGATCGTCGACCCCGATCTCGTCGTGGACCAGGCGGCACCCGTGCGCCTCGATTGGCCGGAAGGGCCGCCAGCAGAGGTGCGCATCGACTGGTCCGTGTCTCCCCTGGATTTGGCACGGATCGAAGGCGCCGGCCGGGAGGGCGGCATCCTGATTCCCGGCAAGCCCGGTGGGGTGACGATCACGGCGTCCATCGAGGGTGGCTCCGTGGTCTCGGCCCGTGCCTATATCGGGGCCGTCATCCAGGCGGCGGACTCTCAAGACATCCAGAGGCGCGCCGAATGCGTGAACCGGATCATCTGGATTGCGACCGCGCTGCTGACGACGGGCGTGGGCTATCTGACATTCGAGGCGAACTGGCTCGGAACCGCCACCGACTTCATGTCGGCGTTCATCTGGGGATTCTTCGGGCAGTTTGGATTGGATCGCATCCGTGACCTCTCCAAACCGATCCTCTCGAAGGGACTCTCCTGAACCACCCTGAACCACCCTGGCCAGCGGCCGCCTCGATCAACCCCAACACTGCGCAGCCCGAAGGAGAAAACCAGCATGGCCGAGACACGCATCGAAGACGTACCCGAACTGGCCGCCTACGAGCCGGGCTTGAAGGCGCTGGGCTACCGGAGCCTAGAGCAGTTCCTGGGCTCGGCGGAGAGCGCCCTGGTGCCCCTCGCCCGCTATCTGAAGGTCGACCCCAAGGACCTGCAGGCGGTCGTCACCCAGGTGGGGCCCCGCGCGCCACAATCGCTGCGCGCGATGACCCGGCGCAGGTACCCCTTGGGGGTGCGGCTCGATCGCGTCCGGCGCTCGGGCTTTGCCCTCATGCGCGCCCCGGGCACGGTCGCAGCACTGCCCGCGACGGCCAATCTGATCGCCGAGATGCAACCGGTGCGCGATCAGGGCACGCGCGGTACCTGCGTTGCGCACTCATCCACCGCCGCCGCCGAGCACTACTGGCATCGCCAGGGCCAGATCGTCGATTTGTCGCGCCAATTCCTCTACTGGGACTGTAAGGAACACGACGGCGACCCGAACTCCGAAGGCACCTGGATCCAGATCGCGATGGCGCAGCTTGCGGCCGACGGCTGCTGCCTCGAAGCGACCTGGCCTTACGTGATGAACCCCATTCCCGGCAACGAAGCGCAGGCTCCCCCGCCGCCCGCGGCCACCGCGGAAGCGCCGACCTACAAGGTGCCGGGCTCGGAGCAGATCTCGCCGAGTGCGGTGTTGGACATCAAGGCCGCGCTCGCCGAGGGACTGTGCGTGGCTTTCACGATTCCGGTCTTCAATTCCTGGTATGAGAACACCGAGGTCGAGCGCACGGGCGAACTGGTCAACCCGATCCCCGGGGAGCAGAATGTCGGTGGTCACGCGATGTGCCTCGTGGGCTACGAGGATCTGCCGGACCAGACTGCGCTTGGCGGTGGGCGCTTTTACCTGCGCAACAGCTGGGGGACGACCTGGGCTTACCAGTCGGCCATCGGCGCAGCAGGCTACGGCACCATTCCCTATAGCTACATTGCCGGGAACTGCGAAGAGGCCTACGCGATCCGCTAGGATGGGACAAGACGATGAGCGATTATCTGGAGGATCTCGATCTGTCCGAGGAGGAGCGCAGCAAGCTGCGCGCGCTCGGCGCGCGTACGCCGCTGGCTCTTCTTGCGATGCGCAAGGCCTCCGCGAGCGCTTTCGATCTGCACCTGGGTTCCGCGCGGGCACCCGCGATCGTCAAGCAGTTGCAAGGCCTCCTTTCCGAGGAGGATATCGAGCGCTTGAACGAGCAGCCCAAGGCGCGACCTGGCCTTGGGGCGCGCTTGACGCCCGCCCCTGACGAGCCGGATCCTGCCTCGGAATGACGCGCAGCGACCGCTGCTACGGGGCGACGTTCACGGTCTTGGTACTCGGGATCTCCGAGGCGTTCTTGTTCAGGTTGATGAGCTGGGTGACCAGAGCGAGGACTTCCAGCGTGTGGTCGTAGGGATCTCCCTCGCGCACGTAGTAGGACCTGCCGCGATAGGTGACGGCCACTCGGTCGCGCCCGGTGGACTGGGCCGGTTCGCTGTAGAGCCGAAAGAGGTAGTGGGGCTCGCCACCGACGGTGAAATCGGGATCCGTGTCTTGCAGGCTCTCGCGGCGGCGCACCAGGGCTCCCAGATATTCGAGCATGCCCTCGGCCGAGCGCAACTGATACTGCTGCGACCAACCCGCCTCGCTCTTCCACTGCTCATGGTCGACGACGTCGGCCGTGCACGGATTGGCCAGAGTGGCCGTCGCGCCGGCACCCTGAGCTCGCGGGGGTTTCGGCGAGGTGGGTGGGGAGCTGGGTGGGGTCCCTTTGGGCGGCAACTCGGATCGGCCCAGCGTGCCGTGCAACGAATACGGGACGATGTTGTGCTGGTAGCGTGGCGCGGGCGCCGCGGACTCCTCGGTCGCCCCGCTCGGCGCGCGCGAAAGGGGCGCTGGCCTCATCTCGGGATTCTGGAAACAGATCGCAACGATCGGCTTACTGGTGCTGAAGAGCTCGTAGGAACCTGGTTTGTCTGCTTCCTCTTTCACGACGAGGCCAGGCTGGCCGACGAAGGACTTGAGATTATCGAGGACATCCTTTTCGCTGAGCGTGAAATGACCCGCGTTCTTGCCGACGTAGGGCTCGGACGTGACAAAGATATGCAGATGCACCGAGTGCTTGCACGCCACGTCCCCCTTGCAGGTGACGACATCGACGAAGTCCTTTCTGAAGAGCTCGAACTGGGTGGCGTCATCGGGATCGTTCGCGATGGCGATGCGCCCGCCATCGACTCCCGTGTCCTGGATCGATTGCAGGAAGAGATAAAGGAGCAGCGCCGTCGGATAGTTGCGATGCCAGTAGTACTCCCAGACGAGAGGATCGATCGGCTTGAGCAGCCCCTGCGTGGTCAGCTGGGTGTCCAACGCCGAGGCATCGAAGGTTGGACTGTTTTGAAAACTGAAGGTCGGGGTCGCCGTGTAGCGCCACGCGTAGCTCGACGTCGTACCGGTTGGCACATAGCCCGGGCCGAAGGGGATGGAGACGCCACTGCCCAGACCGGCCGACTCCGCGAACGAGCCATGAATGTCGCTGAACTCGGCAAGGTAGAGCGGGGCACGGTCGCGGGCTCGCAGGACATTGATCACAAGGAGTTGATTGTTGGCTTCTTCGACGACCTGGTTGTAGTCGATCGCGCTCTCCTTGACCTGATGGAGGACGCATCCGCCGAGAAAGGGGACCACCCAGAATACAAGTAGCAGCCGGTTCCGCATCGCACCCCCTTGGATCGTTGGCGAGATTCGTTGGCGAGATTCGTTGGCAAGGTTCGTTGCCAAGGTTCGTTGCCAAGGCATGGCGATTGGCTCATGGGGCCCAAGTCATCGTCAACCCCACTTTGGGCTGAGGGGGGGATTGCCGCAATGTGCTCCCGTGCCCGCGCCACCCCGAAAGCGCGCTCTTGCCCGCGACGAGCCAGGAACACCGTCCATACCGGACCCGATCAGAGTACTGTCCGCCTGACCTACCGTCCGATATGAGCGCGGATGCACCGGCGCTGGACATGCTCTATGGCAGGCCCTTCATGGCGTAGGAGCGCGACGGCTCCAACTCCCTGGATGTCGGGAGCGACCGTTCGCAGCTGGGTGCGAAAGTGAGGGGGGCGACGAGCGGCTTGGCCGATGTCGGAGACCGGAAAGCGCTGCGTTCGCCCTGCCCGCAAAAGGCCGCTACGCGGCCGCCTTCTGGGCCAGACGACGACGCACGAATTCGACGAGGTTGGTCGTCGCGTCCTCGACATAGTCGAGCACCATCTCGAAGCCGTCCGGACCGCCGTAGTAAGGGTCAGGCACCACGGCCGACTCGTGCTCGGTCGCAAAGCTCATCAGGAGCTTGATCTTGTGATGGTATTGACGTGCCGACATCTGGTGCAAAAGCGCATGGTTGTCCCAGTCCATCGCGAGGATCAGGTCGAAGTTATTGAAGTCGTCCTTCGTGATCTGGCGCGCCCGCTGCTCGGCGATGTCATAGCCGCGCTTCTTGGCGGCACGGATCGACCGCGCGTCAGGGCACTCGCCCGCGTGAAAACCATGCGTGCCGGCGGAATCCGCCTTGACATGAGCATCCAGCCCCGCGTCATGCACCTTCGACAAAAACACCCCTTCGGCCGTCGGCGATCGACAGATATTTCCGGTACAGACGAAGAGAATTCTAAATGCTTCCAATTTCAACATTTCAGTCACCTTTCCGGTGCAATAGTTGCAAAAAACGCTATAAAAATCAATAGATTAGAGATGTTCCTCTAATGAAGCAGGTAACCCCACCCCGCCTCGACTGCCAACCTGTCCTACGCCGCCTTGCCGGAAGAGGCGATCGGGACAATAAGGCTCTGACCCGAGGCACCGAACACCTGTTCCTTCAAGAGCGACAATTGATCTCTAACTTGCGCCGCCTTTTCAAACTCCAGATTCTTGGCGTGGTCGAGCATCAGCTTCTCGAGCCGCTTGATTTCGCGCGACACGTCCCGCTCGCTCATCTCCTCGATCCGCGCCTTTTCTTGCTGTGCCTTCTGGTCTTTCTTGGCCGACTGCGAGTCATAGACCCCGTCAATCATCTCGCGCACGCCCTTCACGATGCCCACCGGCGTGATGCCGCGCTCGAGATTGAAAGCGATCTGTTTGGTACGGCGCCGGTTGGTCTCGTCGATGGCTTTACGCATCGACTCGGTCACGGTGTCCGCATACAGGATCGCCTTGCCATTGATATTGCGTGCCGCGCGCCCGATCGTCTGGATCAAGGAGCGCTCGGCTCTTAAGAAGCCTTCCTTGTCGGCGTCCAAGATGGCGACGAGCGACACCTCGGGGATGTCCAGGCCCTCGCGCAAGAGGTTGATCCCGATCAAGACGTCAAAGACGCCCAGTCTTAGGTCGCGGATGATCTCCGCGCGCTCGACGGTCTCGATGTCCGAATGCAGGTAACGCACCTTCACCCCATGGTCGGACAGGTAGTCCGTCAACTGCTCGGCCATGCGCTTGGTCAGGGTCGTGACCAGCACCCGCTCATGTGCGGCGCTGCGCTTACTGATTTCCGAGAGGACATCGTCAACCTGGCTCGATGCGGGCCGAACCTCCAGCGTCGGATCGATCAGTCCCGTCGGGCGCACGAGTTGCTCAACCACCTGACCGGCGTGCTCGTTCTCGTACTGGGCGGGCGTGGCTGAGACGAACACGGCCTGATGCACCTTGGATTCGAATTCCTCGAATTTCAAGGGCCTATTATCGAGCGCTGACGGCAGTCGAAAACCGTATTCGACGAGATTCTCTTTTCTGGCGCGGTCCCCGCGGTACATGCCGCCTAACTGTCCCATCAGCACATGGCTCTCATCCATGAAAATCAGCGCATCGGCAGGCAGGTAATCGATGAGCGTCGGCGGCGGATCACCCGGCCGCGCACCCGAGATGTGCCGGGAGTAGTTCTCGATGCCTTTGCAGAAACCCAGCTCCTGCATCATTTCCAGATCGAAGCGCGTGCGCTGCTCGAGTCGTTGAGCCTCGACGAGCTTGTTCTCCTTGTAGAAGAACTCGAGCCGATCGCGCAACTCCTCCTTGATCGTATCGATGGCGCGCAAGACCGTCTGGCGCGGCGTCACATAGTGCGATGCGGGATAGACCGTAAAGCGCGGGATCTTCTGGCGCACGCGTCCGGTCAACGGATCGAAGAGCTGCAGGCTCTCGACTTCGTCGTCGAACAGTTCGACACGCACGGCGAGTTCCGAGTGCTCCGCAGGGAAGATGTCGAGCACGTCGCCTCGGACACGGAAGGTGCCGCGCCCGAAATCGACTTCGTTACGCGTGTACTGCATCTGGATCAAGCGCGTGATCACATCGCGCTGGCTCAACTTGTCCTTGACGCGCAAGGTCAGGATCATCTGGTGGTATTCGTTCGGATTACCGATACCGTAGATCGTCGAGACAGTGCCGACGATGATCGTGTCGCGCCGCTCCATCAGCGACTTGGTGGCCGACAGACGCATCTGCTCGATATGCTCGTTGATCGAGGAATCCTTCTCGATGAAGAGATCCCTTTGCGGCACATAGGCTTCGGGCTGGTAGTAATCGTAGTAGGAGACGAAGTACTCGACCGCGTTGTTCGGAAAGAAGTCGCGAAACTCCGAGTACAGCTGGGCTGCGAGCGTCTTGTTCGGTGCGAGCACGAGCGCGGGGCGCCCCATGCGCGCGATCACATGCGCCATCGTGTAGGTCTTGCCCGATCCCGTCACGCCAAGCAAGGTCTGGAAAGCCAGCCCGTCCTCGAGTCCCTCGACCAGTTTCTCGATCGCCTGGGGCTGGTCACCGGCCGGGGCGAACGGCTGCACCAACTGGAATGGACTGTTCGGAAACGTCACCAGTTGGCTGTCGTTGGGGGAGGGGGAGAGGTTGGCGGACATGTTAGAATCCAGCCTGCACCGAGTTGGGGCAGTACTGGGTACCACTTGGGTTGTTCTTGGAGCAAAAAGTGCCCGACTTTCGTCTGCACCCGACTACGACTTGCCTTGCTATACGTTCATCGATATACGAAGGGGCGCTGCCACAAATCAAGGCAGTATTATCGCCCGGATGCCCCCCCAAAAGCCAGCATTTTCTGATCTCAAAATATGGGGTAAGCGTGACTTTGTGTAACCAATTGCGAAGCTCAGGCCGCACTGGCAGTTTACCTACTTAAACTATTGATTTAAAAAGATAATCTTTTGATGATTTGGGGACATCCAAACAAATTGCAAGAGCTTTCCGGGAGGAACTCTTACCCCATCTTTAAGCAGATCCATTAGACTTTCGTGACTGGCGCAAATCCGCTCGTTTCGATCGATTCTAGCGCCCAGAATCCCGCTATTGGCGCGCCCAACGATGCCTCGAGTTCGATTTCCAAGACCGCGAGCCGCTCTGAGCGCTTGACCTTCGCCATCCCACCCTTCATACCACCCCCCATACCCCCCACCACGCCATGACACGCTCCATCTTTGAACATCTGGAACTTGCTCCCCGTGATCCCATCCTGGGTCTGAACGAAGCCTTCAATGCCGACACGCGGGCAGGCAAAGTCAATCTGGGCGTTGGGGTCTACACCGACGAGAACGGCAAGATCCCGCTGCTGGCGTCGGTGCGCGAGGCTGAGGCGGCCCGCGTGGCGGCCCTGCCCCCACGGGGCTATCTCCCCATCGACGGTATCGCCGGCTACAACCAGGGGACCCAGACACTTTTATTTGGGGAGAATGCGCCAATCATCAAGGAAGGCCGCGTGGTGACCATCCAGGCTCTTGGCGGGACGGGGGCGCTGAAGATTGGCGCCGACTTCTTAAAGCACTTGGAGCCCGATGCGACCGTCTGGATTAGCGATCCTTCCTGGGAAAACCACCGGGCGCTCTTCGAGATGGCCGGCTTCCAAGTCAACAACTACCCCTACTACGATGCGGCCAGCCACGGCGTGAAGTTTGCCGAACTGCTTGAGACCTTCAGGGGGCTCCCTGCACGCTCCATCGTCGTGCTGCATGCCTGCTGTCACAACCCGACCGGCGTGGATTTGACCCCAGCCCAGTGGAAAGAAGTGATCGACTTGGTCGTCGCGAAGAATCTGATCCCATTTCTCGATCTTGCCTATCAGGGATTCGATCAGGGGATCGAAGCGGACGGGGCGGTCGTGCGCGCCATGGCAGCAACGGGCATCGACTTTTTTGTGGCGAGTTCCTACTCCAAGTCCTTTTCGCTCTACGGTGAGCGGGTCGGTGCGCTTTCGATCGTCACGGGAAACAAGGACGAGTCGACCCGGCTCTTAAGCCAGGTCAAGCGCACGATCCGGACCAACTACTCCAATCCTCCGACCCATGGGGCGACGCTGGTGTCGACCATCCTGAACACCCCGAACCTAAAGGCCCAGTGGGAGGAGGAACTCGCAGGGATGAGAAAGCGCATCCGCGCGATGCGCGAAAAGCTGGTCGGACTACTCAAGACCGCAGCGCCGGGACGGGATTTTTCCTTCATCGCAAAGCAGAATGGCATGTTCTCCTACTCTGGACTGACCGCAGCCCAGGTCGAGCGCCTGAAGACCGAATTCGGCATCTACGCGGTCAGTACCGGCCGGATCTGCGTTGCTGCGCTGAACCTTCAGAACATCGACTACGTCGCCAACGCGATCGGGAAAGTGGTCTCGGTCGCCCCGGAAAAGGTCGCCTCGCACTAGAAACCCAACACCTGAGCCAAAGGCGGTTGTCAAGGCAAAGTAGAAATGTCCGGTCGTTCGAGGCTCAGGGCGCGAATTTAGTGGCCCGGAGCGGGTTTTTTGGGGCGATAGGCGTGGTTTTCATCACTCGATCAAGCTCCTGCCGGCTCATTCCGGTCTCCATGGCCCTCCTTGGGGAGTACCGTAAACTGTGGAACCGGACATTTTTACTTTGCTAACACCGGACATTACTGCTTTGCGCCAACAGGCGGTTTGACCAGCAAGCTCGGCGGTCGATATAATCGAGGGCTTTTCCGTTCCCCAATAGCTCAGCCGGTAGAGCGACGGACTGTTAATCCGCAGGTCCCTGGTTCGAGTCCAGGTTGGGGAGCCAATAGATACTCAATCTCCACGATAGTGTCCACTAACCCTTAAGTGTTGGTAGCTCGCGGGTGCCGCACCCGATCAGAGTCTTGGAGCCCCGCTACCCGGAGTCTGATTCGATCAGGACCACTCCTCTCACGGGAACGAAGCCACTCCCGGACCGAGCCATTTGAAGGTAGCGTCACTCCTTCGGTGGTATCTTACGACGGCGCCGCGGCTGCCACCCGAAGGCTTTGCGAAGTTCAGAAATTCCTTTTCCAAGCGGCGGCAGTTTCGCCTTAAATATACCGCCCACATTGATCGTGCCACCGGAGATAATAACGGCCAGCGCGATTGACCCCAGTACGCCCTCCATGAACATCCCTAGCGGGTTGTCGCGACGAATCTCGACTATCCCTAGATCCCGATCACCAAGATCGCTGTGGGCATATCGGCCTACCTCACCCCACCACATACCTCGCAATCGGGATTCGAGTTGCCCGCGAGCCGAGCCAAGTGCGTCCGGGCTCAAGCGCAGTGGATCGACGTTCAAATTCATATCCACGGCAACAGCATATACGGCCCGGAAGTGGGAAAGAAAATCCGCAAGCTCCTCGACCGAAATCGGTCCACCATCGGTCTCGATCTGGAGGTCCCATCCTTGTCGCATCTCCACATCCCTCTCCTATTTGGAAATCATCCCTTCTATTCTTGAGCCAGACGCTATGTTCAAGTGTCGCGTGACCTTGGTCTCCTTGACTTCCCGAAGCGGGTCACAAGTCTGCTTCCTCGCGGTAAGCGACCTGCTAACACAGGTTGATTCGGCGGCCCTCGTGTGCAATTGGCGCCCATTGGCTGAGGACTCAGACCT
>CAJCID010000088.1 GCA_903970305.1 Rhodospirillales bacterium
CACCGCGGGTCACGAGGAGGGTCTTGTCCGACCCGGCGATCTCCTCGAGTGACAGGCCCGTGCGTTCACAAAGAAGCTTCGCTTCATAGTCGTTGACTGCGATCGTTTGGGCCATTCGCACAAACGCCATCAGTTCCGGACCATCGAACATCGGTAGGCCCTGGCCGGGATCGAAGACGAAGGGAATTCCTGCGGTGGCGAATTCGTGCGCATGCTGGATCATCGCCTCGCGTCCGTCCGGCGCGACGATTCCCAGGCGGACCCCAGGCACGTCGCCCACGTGGTTGATCTGCGCAGAGCTCATCGCGCCCGGGTGGAATGCGGTGAGCTGATTGTCGTCAAGGTCGGTTGTGATGAACGCCTGGGCCGTGAAGGCGCCAGCGACGGTCTGGATCGCGCGGGTTTGGAAGCCCTGCGCCCGGAGCCGCTCGAGGTACGGTCCGGCATCGTCTCCCACGCACGCCATGATTTCGGGATCACCGCCCAAAAGGCGTAGGTTGTAGCCAATATTTCCCGCCGTGCCGCCAAACTCACGACGCATGCTTGGAACAAGAAAGGCGACGTTCAGGATGTGCAGCTGGTCGGGAAGGATGTGGTCCTTAAAGCGACCCTCAAACACCATGATCGTGTCATAGGCCAGGGATCCGCAGATGAGGGTAGACATAATAGGTGCTGGCCTTTAAGGAGGAAGGACGTCGACTACGGAGGTGGATTAGGGGTCGAGCGAGACGTGCGGCGCTCAGGGATAGAACAAGGCGACGCGGTAGCCCGCGACGCCACCGCCGGCAACATCAAAGACGATCTTCACCGGCAGTTCGCTCGTGGGTGCCATGCCCTGGCCGAGATGCTCGCGGTCCGACCCAGACAAGTACTCTACGGGGTTGAGAACTCGACGGACCATCGCCCGGTCCTGGGCATCGGTCAGGGTCAGTTCTATGGCCGGGAAGCGGCCGGGCAGGGGGCTCGCGTTGTGCAGAAGCGCCGAGAATGTCATCGCGTCCTTGCGCCCGGGAACCGGTTCGAGAGCAGACGATTCAATGGAAATCTGGTCGATGTTGGCGGGAGGTTCGATCCGACAACCGAAGTAGAGGCAAGCCTGCACCAGGGGCCCGCGCAGTTCGGGCACGCGCACCACCAGGTCGGAGCGCCACACGTAGGCCGCCTGGCCCAAGAGCGCAAGCAGCGCGAGTAGACTCAGTGCGGACCAGACATAGGTACTGCGATGAGAGACGCGTTCCTCACCCCGTGCCGAGCGCAGGAAGGAGGGCTCGGATAGGCCGCGCTCGCCCAGGTCAAACCGGTCCTCGGCGCGCCGCGAGAGGACCGGCTCGCGATCTTCGTCGTCCTTGTCCAGCGCATCACCGAGCCGCGGCGAGAGCTTCGGCTCAGCCCGCTCGGTCGGGATGATTGGCGTGGGCTCAGGTGCCTGGCGTTCGACTTCGACCAGTTCCCCGAGGTCGTCGACAAAGGTGACCTTTGGTGCGTTGAGCCTGCGCTCGACATTGCTACCCAGATCGCTTCCGCGGACCAGATAATCCAGAGCATTGAAGGTGTGATTGCAGACCCCACAGCGTGCCATGCCGGCGCGCACCGCAGCCTGCTCCTTAGTCAGTCGGAACACTGTCTCACACCACGGGCAGCGCGCAGCCAGCATCAGGTGTCCCCGTCGAGTCGGCGTGCCGCGAGGCAAACCCAGCCTTCGCTTCGACCCCAGATGTCGAGAGTCAGCCAGGATTGATATGCTGCGCTGACCTCAGCGGCTTGTCGTTCGAGCACCCCCGAGAGCACAAGGCTGCCCCCAGGGGCGAGGAGACCGCACAAGAGCGGGGCGAGCACCTGAAGTGGGTTGGAGAGGATGTTGGCGATCACGATATCCGCGGCAGGCATCAGATCCTCGGCTGGGAGAAAGTCGACGTCACACTGGTTTTCCCGGGCATTATCGATCGAAGCACGCAATGCCTGGGGATCGATGTCCGTGCCCTGGACCCTTCCGGCTCCCAGTTTCTTTGCGGCAATCGCAAGAATACCGGAGCCGCAGCCATAATCGATCAGGCTCTGCCCCGGCTTCATCTCGTCTTCGAGCCAGTTCAGGCACAAGCGGGTGGTGGGGTGAGCGCCCGTTCCGAAAGCCAAGCCTGGATCGAGCTTCAGAATCACTGCGTTTGCGCCGATCTCGGCAGGGCGGTCGTGCCAGGAGGGCACGACCCACAGCCGCCGACCGATCGCGATCGGATCGAACTGGGCCTGGGTGAGGCGGACCCAGTCGGCTTCAGGGACCGCTCTGGATCTCCAACGCGGCAAGGTGGCAAGTCCCGCATCCTTGCGCGCCCGCTCGAGCACCGCTTCGATCTGGGCATTCGCATCGAACAAGACCACGATTCGGGAGAGCCGCCAACCCTGCTGCTGGGCCTCGCTCCCGGGCTCTCCGAAGAGGGGTTCTTCATTGCTTGAGCCCGCCTCGGCATCCTCGACGGACGCGGCAAGAGCCCCGGCCTGGACCAGCGCATCCGAGAGAGCCTCCGCAAACTGCAGTTCCGTCTCGAGAATGATCTCGGTATACATTCGGCTAGACCTTGCGGTCGGCAATCCTGTTTTCAAGATAGTGGATGCTCGTTCCGCCTTCGACGAAGCGGGCGTCAGCCATCAGCTCGCGATGCAACGGGATGTTCGTCTGGATCCCCTCGACGACCATCTCCGATAGCGCGATACGCATGCGCGCGATGGCCTGGTCGCGGTCGCTCCCATAGGCGATGACCTTGCCGACCATCGAATCATAATTCGG
>CAJCID010000089.1 GCA_903970305.1 Rhodospirillales bacterium
AGAGCGGCTTCGAGATCGAGCTCACCTGGAACAAGGGACAGACGGAGCCCTATACCCACGGTTCGGCCTACGGTCATATGGCGTTCTGCGTCGAGGATCTGGCAGCGCATCACGCGCGCTTACAAGGACTCGGGTATCCCGTCGGGGACTTGAAGGACCTCGCCGCTCCCAACGGCGCCGCGCGGTTCTTTTTCGTCACCGATCCCGACGGCTACAAGATCGAGGTCCTGGAGCGCGCCGGGCATTACGTCTGAGATGCCAAGGATCCTCCTCCAAAGCTGGGTGTCTCGAGTCTCCGCGTCGACGCGGACTTTCCTCCATCCAGCAGCGACGCCGGAACCAGGGCCTTGATCATGTCGAACAGGGGCCCCACGCCTTTGCCTTGGCAGGGGATCGCGTAGGCAGCGCCGCGAACGTCGAAGTGCAGATTACACGTGCCATCGCCGGGTCTGCGTCGCGCCGGTTCGATCGAGTCGGGCGCCGGAGGGACATCCAAACCATTGCTATGGAGGTAGTCCAGCAATTCCTTCAGTTTCAACCGGTCCGGCTCGAATGTGGCTTTCACTTCCTTGCCGGGGACGCCCTTGATCACGGACGCCTCACTCGGGCCGCTGCTGCGTATCGTGATCCGATGCGCCTCATGAAACTGCGGAGCGACCGCACCGTTGGCCCATTGGTAGGTGATGGTCGATTCAGCGGTCTGCTCATCGGCGGCATGGACCGAAGGGGCCGCGAGCAGAGTTCCTGCCACGCAGCAGGCAAGCCCCAAGTAAGTTCTGATGATCGTCACAGATCTCCCTGGCGTGGCAGCCGCGGCGCGCGCGTTACGGCGCGAGGGTATCAAAATCAGACTTGATGTCCTGACGCGCGTAGCATCGGCGTAGGGGGATATTCATGTGGCCAGCGGAAGGGGTCTGTCTCCCATATCGTGGATTGCGTAGTTGCGTACGTAGAGCCACATGCAGAGGCCCCGAAGGGATCGTTCTGCCTAAACCAGCGGGAGACAGACCATGAAAGAGCCTATCACTTCCTATGTTGGATTGGATATTCACAAGGACTCCATCGCTATTGCGATCGCGAAAGCGGGCCGTGATGCACCGCAATTTATTGGTACGACGGTCGCGCAGCTTGCGCAGGTGCGCAAGGTGCTGACGCGCCAGAAGTGCACCCCCAGCAAGACGCTGGTGGTCTATGAAGCCGGGCCTTGCGGGTACGGCTGGGCGCGGTATCTGAACACCAACGGCTGGCGTTGCGAGGTGATCTCGCCGGCGCACGTGGTGCGCTCTGCGGCCGGGAAGGCGATCAAGACCGATCGTCGGGATGCGTTGCTGCTGGCGCGCGAGTCGCGTGCCGGGAACCTGACGCCGATCGCCGTGCCGGACGAGCGGGATGAGGCGATCCGCGATCTGTCTCGCGCTCGAGAAGACGCGATCGCAGCGCGTTTGCGCGCCCGCCAGCAGCTCAAGGCCATGATGCTCAGGCATGGCCGCACCTACTCTGGCAACGCCTGGACGCTTGCGCACGAGCGATCGCTGGCCACCGTGCGTTTCGAACACCCGGCTCAGCAGATCGCCTTCGATGAGTACCGCCAGAGCGTGAAGGATGCTCACGAGCGTTGTGAACGATTGACCCAAGCGCTGCGCGAGCAATGTGCCGGCTGGCGCATGGGCCGGGTGGTCGAAGCTTTGATGTGCTTGCGTGGCTTTGACTTCATCGCCGCGGTGACGATCATCGCAGAGCTCGGGGATCTGAACCGCTTCTCTCACCCGCGCGCCCTGATGTCTTATCTGGGCCTTGTCCCCTCCGAACATTCGAGCGGCAACTCCCGTCGCCAAGGTGCCATCACCCGCACCGGCAACCGGCATGCAAGACGCATCCTGGTCGAGTCGGCCTGGACGTATCGCTATGGCGCCCACGTCGGTCGCGAACACCAGATCCGCCAGCAGGGTCAGCCCAAAGCCATCCGCGATATCGCCTGGAAAGCGCAACTGCGCCTTACCCAGCGCTATCGCAAGCTCAGCTTGGGTCGCAAGATGAAGGCCACCAAAGTCTGCGTGGCGGTCGCTCGCGAGCTCTGCGGCTTCATCTGGGACTTGGCACGTCACGTCCCGGTGCATCAGTAATACAACCTCGATGAGCTTGACCTTGCCACTGCAGGAGAAAGCGCCAACTGACCTTATCATCCTAAAAGCGTGACACCGAACCAGAAACGCGATGCGCGGGACCGATGAGGGGAATCCTCGAAAGTTTTGAGTGAGCATCGATCGCGATGATCTCCGCAATCAGACCGAGGCAGCCCCGCGAAGAAATGAGGAAATGCGCTACCCAACGCGCGGATACTAGAGTGATCCATCGTCGCAACCATTACCCGCGCGTCGCGTTCCTCGTTCGGTGTCGCCTTCTCAAAGCCGCTTCGCAGCTCATTCGCTTTCATGCGAGATCCACTCGCGGCTTCGATCAGGCTAACGGACATACTAAAACTTGTAGGTAGCGCCGACTATGAACAACCGGCCGACCGCGCCGTCCTGGTCGAGCGTCGAATAGGCGAGTTCCGCGCCACCGCCGTAGGTCTGCAGGTCGACCGGCGGCTGGGAATTGAACAGGTTCTGGATCGAGCCGTGAATCTGCAGATGGTCGTTCGCCTGATAAGACCCGTACCAGTTGACGGAGGTGAAGTGCTGCACGGCGCAATAGCTGTTCCAGGCGGCGGGCAGCGTCGTGACGCTCGAGGATAATGCCGACCCGTAAGCCGACGGCGATCGGCCTTGCAGCGCCTGCAAGCACGTGTTGTAGCCGGAAGACGGATCGACGATCGAGAACGAGCTCTGGTAATTCACGGAGATGGTGCTCGACACCGGGCCCTGGTCCCAGGTCAACGACGCCACCGCGCGCTGCCGGGGGTTACCCGTGTCGCCCGAAATGCTTTGCGGGCCGTGGGTTCCGACCAAGTTGAACAGCGTGTTGTTGGCGATCAGCTCGTACTGCTGGATGATGGTGTAATCGAGCTTTGCCTTCAATCCGCCGAACGCGCCCAAGTCCCACTGGCTTTGCAGGTCGACGTCGAAACCCGAGGTCTTGGTCTCACCCGCGTTGACGTAGGGGATAAGGGTATAGGCCGGATAACCCACGGGCGTGGTTTCCAGTGCCTGCGTGCAGGTTCCAGTCGTCACGGTGTTCAAGCACACCGGCAGCTTTGCCGCCGGGCCGCGCACCAGCTCGATGGAATCGACGTAGAAGCCGCCGGCCGAAGAGGCCGAGATAATGTCGTTCAGGAGCTTGATGTAGTACCAATCGACCGAGACGCTGAACTGCTTGAACGGCTCGAAGATGAATCCCACGGTCGAGTTGATCGATTCGACCGCCTTTAGATCGCGATTAGAGGCCTCGACGCCCACCGCGGGGTAGGAGCACAGCGCGTTGAACGTGCCCTTCACGTTCGCAACGCCGCCAGGGCAGAGAACAGGGTCGTAGGTGTTGCCCTGACCGAACGCGAGACCTGCAGTACCGGATTCGGCAATGG
>CAJCID010000090.1 GCA_903970305.1 Rhodospirillales bacterium
GGCCCTCACCTTCCTTGCGCAGGGTGACGATCACGTCATCGCGATTGTGCAGCTTGAAGACCACGCCCTTGAGGTTCAGAAGGATGTCGACGACATCTTCTTGAACGCCGTCAATGGTCGAATATTCGTGCACCACGCCGGAGATGGACACTTCAGTTGCCGCGAAGCCATTCATAGAGGACAGCAGGATGCGGCGCAACGCGTTCCCCAGGGTGTGACCGTAGCCTCTCTCGAAAGGCTCCATGGTCACTTTTGCAGAATGAGGGCCCGTGGCCTCTACGTCGATCTGGCGTGGCTTCAACAATGGAGTACTTGCCATAAAATTCCTCTCACAATACCCTCGGCACGTCACGCCGATAAGGCTGCTGGGCCGTCACAAAGAAGGGCGCTGCAACGACGGCCAGAACGCAGCGCTCGCGAAACCGGGGTATCTAGACCCCGATTTCAAATCAATTAGCGCGAATACAGTTCAACGATCAGACTTTCATTCACATCCGCCGCGATTTCGCTGCGCTCGGGGAGCTGTTTGAATGTCCCTTCCAGCTTGGTCGCATCCACGGCAACCCAGGCGGCTATGCCTCCTTGCTCGGCGAGGGACAGGGCTTCCAGAATCCGCGCCTGCTTCTTGGCCTTCTCGCGAATCGCGACGACATCGCCCTTTTTGATCTGCATTGAGGGAATGTTGACGACAGCCCCATTCACGGAGATCGCCTTATGGCTGACCAATTGGCGCGCCTCGGCCCGGGTCGATCCGAATCCCATCCGGTAGACGACGTTGTCCAGCCTCGACTCGAGCAGATGGAGGAGGTTCTCTCCAGTATTGCCCTTGCGCCGGTCAGCCTCCTCGAAATAGCGTCGGAACTGACGCTCGAGAATGCCATACATGCGCTTGACCTTCTGCTTTTCGCGGAGCTGGTTGCCGAAGTCCGAAGTCCGGGCGCCGGAGGTACGTCCGTGCTGCCCAGGCTTGCTATCCAGCTTGCATTTCGAGTCCAGGGAACGACGTGCACTCTTCAGAAAGAGGTCCGTCCCTTCCCGGCGGGACAACTTACATTTTGGTCCAATATAGCGAGCCACGGTTAGTTCCTTTGTTCAATACGCCGGCGGTCCATCCACCGGTCGGTTAGCCTGCTCTTGCGTACCCGTCCTTGCGGTCGGGCGGCAGGCGGTGGTCTTCAATAGCGCGGCCGGTTGGACCGCGCCGACGAAGGCCCCCAGAGGAGCCCCCGGCAGTGCAACTTACATGCGGCGGCGCTTGGGAGGCCGGCAGCCGTTATGCGGAACCGGCGTCACATCCGTAATGCTGATGATCTTGATTCCGAGGGCATTCAACGCGCGCACCGAAGACTCGCGTCCGGGCCCTGGGCCCTTGATCTGTACTTCGACATTCTTGATTCCGCATTCGATGGCGGCACGACCGGCGGTCTCTGCCGCGACCTGGGCCGCAAACGGGGTCGACTTACGGGAGCCCTTGAAGCCGGCCCCGCCCGAACTCGCCCACGACAGCGCATTACCCTGTCGATCGGTGATCGTGATGATCGTGTTGTTGAAGGACGCGTGGATGTGTGCAATACCATCCGACACATTCTTCTTGACCTTCTTGCGGACACGTTGCGACGCCGCGTTACTGGTAGGTGCTTTTGCCATTCGGTTTCCTTATTTGCGCTGGAGAGAGTGACCGCGCATCATTTCTTCAGGGAGGCAGCCGCCTTCTTCGGCCCCTTGCGGGTCCGGGCGTTCGTGCGGGTACGCTGGCCGCGCACGGGTAATCCGCGCCGGTGGCGCAGGCCTCGATAGCAGCCAAGATCCATCAGGCGCTTGATGTTCATCGATACTTCGCGACGCAGGTCGCCTTCGACGATGAACTTGCTCACCTCGTCCCGCAGGCGCTCCATTTCCGCGTCGTCAAGATCCTTGACCTTCTTGGATACGGCTACCTTGGCCGCCTCGCAAATCTTGCGCGCGCGCGGTCGACCGATGCCAAAAATCGCCGTCAGGCCGATTTCGGTATGTTGATGATTGGGGATGTTGATCCCAGCGATACGTGCCATGCTCGTCCCTTGATATCAAATAGCCGTGATCCGACAGTCATCCCTGACGCTGTTTATGGCGCGGGTCCACGCAAATGACTCGCACCACGCCCTTGCGCTTGATGATCTTGCAGTTGCGGCAAAGCCGCTTGACCGATGCCAATACCTTCATGATGACCTCTGCTAACCGTATATTGAGTGCGCCTTGCCCGAATGCCCTTTGCCCACTTGCCCCTACTTCGCACGGAATACGATCCGTGCGCGACTGAGATCATAGGGGGTGAGTTCCACTGTGACCTTGTCGCCGGGTAGGATGCGGATGTAATTCATCCGCATCTTCCCCGAGATGTGACCTAACACCACATGTCCGTTCTCCAGCTTGACGCGGAAAGTCGCGTTCGGGAGATTTTCGAGAATCTCACCTTGCATCTGGATTGCGTCGTCTTTCGCCATGCGATCCTTTATTCGAGCCGCCCTATCGGACTGGGAAACTTCCCTGGCCACCCTTGAAATTCGCCTTCTTCAGCAGCGCCTCATACTGGTGAGTCATGATGTACGCCTGCACCTGCGACATGAAGTCCATCGTCACGACCACGATGATCAACAGGGACGTCCCGCCAAAATAGAACGGCACGTTATACGAGAGCACCAAAAATTCAGGCAGCAGACAAACGGACGTGATGTACAGCGCTCCAGCTAGTGTCAGCCGCATCAGAATCTTGTCGATATACCGGGCGGTCTGTTCTCCAGGCCGAATTCCCGGCACAAAAGCACCACTTTTCTTCAGGTTGTCCGCGGTCTCCTTGCTGTTGAAGACGAGCGCGGTGTAGAAGAAACAAAAGAAGATGATCGCTGACGCATACAGCAACACATAGATCGGCTGACCCGGAGACAGTGCAGCAGCAACATCCTTGAGCCAGCGCATCGAAGGTCCGGCGCTGAACCAACTCGTAATCGTGGCCGGGAACAGGATGATCGAGGAGGCGAAGATCGGAGGGATCACCCCCGACATATTCAACTTCAAAGGAAGATGCGATTGCTGCGCTCCATACACCTTGTTGCCGACCTGACGCCTTGCATAGTTCACCAGAATCTTCCGTTGGCCTCTCTCGACGAAGACCACGAACCCCGTCACGAGAATCGCGATGATGGCGATGATGATTGCCGATGGGGCGCTCATACCGCCAGTGCTCACCAACTCACCGACGTTGGCGATGGCACGCGGCAGCCCCGAGGCGATCCCCGCAAAAATGATGATGGAGATCCCATTACCCAGACCGCGCTCGGTGATCTGCTCGCCCAACCACATGAGAAACATCGTGCCCGTCATCAGGCAGACCACGGTGGTCAGCCGAAAGCCGAAACCAGGATCGAGGACCAAGCCGGCTTGCGATTCCAAGGCGACGGCAATCCCCAAGGCCTGCGCTGTGCCCAGGACCAGTGTCCCGTAGCGCGTATATTGCGTGATCTTGCGCCGCCCGGCCTCACCTTCCTTCTTGATCGCCTCAAGTTGGGGCGAAACCACCGACATCAACTGCATGATGATCGATGCAGAGATGTAAGGCATGATGCCGAGCGCGAAGATCGTAAAGCGCGACAGTGCGCCCCCCGAGAACATGTTGAACATCCCCAATATCCCGCCCTGCTGGGAATTGAACAGTCGCGTGAGCTGCGTCGGATCGATTCCCGGGACTGGAATGTGCGCTCCGATGCGATAGACCACGAGCGCAAGCAAAAGGAAGGTCAGACGACGCTTCAGGTCGCCGTACTTTCCTGTCTTGCCAGGCATATTGTTAGGGCTGGTCGCCACTGTACTGATCTCCGCTCTGTTCGATGGGCAGGTGGGTTTTCGCTAGGCCACCAGCGTGCCGCCGGCCGCTTCGATTGCCGCCTTGGCACCGGCGGTGACCGCAATGCCCTTCAGCGTGATCTTGCGCGTCAGGCTGCCTGACAGGACAACCTTGGCCGAACGGTTCAGGTCCGACACCAGCCCCGCCTGCCTCAGGGCAAGCAGATCGATCTCCTCTAACGGCAAACGCTCCAGATCGGACAGCAGGATCTGGCCGACATGGCGCGAAGTCAGCGACTTGAAGCCGCGCTTGGGCAGGCGGCGTTGGAGCGGCATCTGACCGCCCTCGAACCCGACCTTGTGAAAGCCGCCCGAACGCGACTTCTGGCCTTTGTGACCCCGCCCGGCAGTCTTGCCCAGGCCCGATCCAATGCCACGGCCGACGCGGCGTTTGGAATGCTTTGCACCCTCTTCGGGTTGGATGGTGTTCAGTTTCATGTTCTGCTCCAAGGAAGACCCAATCGCCCGAAGGGATCAGGACACCTTTACCAGGTAAGAGACCTTGTTGATCATGCCGCGTACTGCCGGCGTATCTTCCAGGACGCTCGAGCTATTGAGGCGACGCAGACCCAGTCCCCGGACGGTGGCGCGGTGCGACTCGCGTGTGCCGTTGATACTCTTGACGAGCGTGACCGTGACAGTCTTCGAATCTTTATCAGCTTTGGGGTTCATGGTGCGCCTCTTTACCCGAGGATCTCTTCAACCGACTTGCCGCGCTTGGCAGCAATCTCAGCCGGAGTGTTCATTTTCTGGAGACCATTCAACGTGGCCCGCACCATGTTGTAAGGATTGGTCGAGCCCAAGCTCTTGGCGACGACGTTGGTGACCCCCAGGACTTCGAAGATGGCCCGCATCGGGCCCCCTGCGATGACGCCCGTACCATCCTTGGCAGGCGACATCAACACTGTCGAGGCACCCCATTTGCCCACCACCGGGTGCTGCAGAGTGCCGCGCTTTAAGGAGACCTTGATCATCTTGCGGCGGGCTTCCTCCATTGCCTTCTGGACAGCGACCGGCACTTCACGCGCCTTGCCCTTGCCCATGCCGATCCGACCGTCGCCATCGCCGACGACCGTGAGTGCGGCAAAACCCAGGATCCGGCCGCCCTTGACCACTTTGGTGACGCGGTTCACGGCGATCATCTTCTCGCGCATGCCGTCATCGCGCTCTTCGCCCATCGGGGTCTTTGCTTGAACTTTAGCCATTTCGATTCCTCTAGAACTTCAACCCGGCTTCACGCGCCGCCTCGGCCAAGGCCTTGACGCGACCGTGGTAACGGAACCCCGAACGATCGAACGCAACCGATTCAATTCCGGCACTCTTGGCCTTCTCGGCGACGCGCTTGCCCACCAGCGCCGCGGCGCTTGCATTGCCGCCCTTGCCCGAACGGCCCGCGAGTTCCAGGCGCACCTCGGCTTCGAGCGTCGACGCGGACACGAGCACCTTTGCACCATCGCCGGAGATGATGTTGGCGTAAATGTGCAGATTGGTGCGATGCACGGCCAGCCGGTTCACACCCAGCTCGGCGATCTTGGAGCGGGTCTGCCGTGCGCGGCGCAAACGCGATTGCTTCTTGTCCATAGCTCGATCTCTTTTGCGAAATGGGGTTATTTCTTCTTGGTTTCTTTGATCAAGACGACCTCATCGGCATAACGCACGCCCTTACCCTTGTAGGGTTCAGGCTTGCGGTAGGCGCGTACTTCTGCGGCAGTCTGGCCCACGCGTTGCCGATCCACGCCCTTGATGATGATTTCCGTCTGCGTCGGGGTCTCGCACTTCACGCCAGCGGGCATCTGATGCACCACCGGATGCGAATAACCAAGGGTCAGGTTCAGCTTGTCGCCCTGCGCCTGGGCCCTGTAACCCACCCCCACCAACGTCAGCTTCTTCTCAAAACCCTTCGTCACCCCATTGACCATATTGGCCACGAGGGCGCGCATCGTTCCAGACATCGCGTTCGCCTCCCGGGACTCATTGGCCGCCTCAAAAGTGATCTGACCGTCCTTCTGGACGACCCGGACGGCCTCGTGCTGGCTCTGCTTGAGTGCACCGAGGGGCCCCTTGACGGAAATGAAGTCATCGGCGATCGAGACCTCTGCGCCTTTGGGAACATCAATTGGGTTCTTGCCTACTCTGGACATTTTGTACTCCTTAGGCGACGTAGCAGATGACTTCGCCGCCCACGCCGGTCGCGCGGGCCTTCCGGTCGGTCATCACGCCCTGCGAGGTCGAAACGATCGCAACACCCAGTCCGTTGAGCACCTGAGGAATCGCATCGCGACCCTTGTAGATGCGCAGTCCGGGCTTGGAGACGCGCTCAAGGCGCTCAATCACGGGACGACCCGCGTAGTACTTCAACTCAACGGTGAGGAGGGGCTTGCCGGCCTCGTCGGTCACCGCGAAATCTTCGATGTAGCCTTCATCCTTCAGTACCTTCGCAATGGCCACCTTCACTTTGGAAGAAGGCATCACGACCGAGGTCTTTTCGACGCTCTGCGCGTTACGAATGCGCGTCAGCATATCGGCGATCGGATCACTCATGCTCATTGCTATTTCTCCTGATTCACCTGATTACCAGCTGGCCTTGGTCAGACCCGGGATCTCACCACGCATCGCCGCTTCACGAACCTTCGTGCGGCCGAGGCCGAACTTACGGTACGTGCCGCGCGGGCGACCCGTGATCGCGCAACGATTCCTCTGGCGCGTGGGGTTCGCATTGCGGGGGAGTTGCTGCAGCTTCAGACGCGCCTCGTAGCGATCCTCTTCCGACTTGCTTTGATCCTCGATCAGCGCCTTGAGCTCGATCCGTTTGGTCGCGAACTTCTTGACCAGCGCTGCGCGCTTCTTCTCTCGGTTGATCAGCGACAGTTTTGCCAAGGTACCCTCAATTCTTGAACGGAAATTTGAACGCGACGAGCAGTGCCTTGCACTCCTCATCGTTCTTTGCGGTCGTGGTGATACTGATATTCAGTCCGCGCAGCGCATCGATCTTGTCGTACTCGATCTCGGGGAAAATGATTTGCTCACGCACGCCGACGTTGTAGTTGCCCCGTCCATCAAATGCGCGACCCGAGATACCCCGGAAGTCACGTACCCGAGGCAATGCCACGGTCACGAAACGGTCGAGAAATTCGTACATCCGGGCTCCCCGCAGAGTGACCATGCACCCGATCGGATACCCTTGGCGGATCTTGAAGCCTGCGATGGCCTTCTTGGCCTTGGTGACCACAGGCTTCTGACCGGCAATCTTGGTCAGATCGCCCACCGCATGTTCGATGACCTTCTTATCGGCCACCGCTTCGGACAGACCCATGTTCAAGGTGATCTTGGTGATGCGGGGCACCTCCATGATCGACTTGTATCCAAATTTCTTGGTCAGGTCGGGGACGATCTTCTCTTTGTACAGTTCCTGCAAACGCGCCATGATCCGTTCCTCTATGCTTTAGCCCCAGCGCTCACGCCTTGGTAGAAACCAATTCGCCGCTGGACTTGAAGACTCTTACCTTGATGCCGTCGTTTTGAATCTTGAATCCGGCCCGATCGGCCTTCCCGGTCGCGGCGTTGTACAGCGCGACGTTGGAAACCTGGATGGGCATCGTCTTTTCAACAATCCCTCCGGTGATGTTCTTCATCGGATTAGGCTTGGCGTGCTTCTTGGAGACATTGACGCCCTCGACGATGAGGCGTTGCTCGTCAAGCCTCTCGATCACGGTGCCGCGCTTGCCCTTGTCTTTTCCGGTGATAACGATGACTTCATCGCCCTTACGAATCTTGTCCATGGAGACCTCAAAGAACTTCAGGAGCGAGTGACACGATCTTCATGAAGCGCTCAGTACGCAACTCGCGCGTCACCGGGCCGAAGATCCGTGTGCCGATGGGCTCCAATTTGTTGTTCAACAGCACCGCGGCATTACCGTCGAACTTGATCAGCGAGCCGTCGCCGCGACGCACACCCTTTGCAGTCCGAACGACGACCGCGTTGAAGATCTCGCCCTTCTTGACACGCCCGCGAGGTGTCGCTTCCTTGACCGTCACCTTGATGATGTCTCCGATCGTCGCGTAGCGACGTTTGGATCCACCCAAGACCTTGATGCACATCACTTCGCGCGCACCCGTGTTATCGGCCACTTCGAGCCGGGATTCCGTCTGAATCATGGTTTTCGTCCCAACTTGATCCGTAACGCCAGTAGCGAAGCGGTCAGTCTTGGTCCCGTAAGGGTTGAGTCGAATGCGGGGACAGAGCAGCGCTCCCCGCAAGTGCAATCCTGTGCCCGGCAATTCGGGCTAAGCCAGCTATTGTAGCAAGCCTTTTCAGGCTTCACAAGGACTAGAATGCCCTGAGTTCGGGGCGAGGGCTGGAAGGGTGTGAAAGCTCGCGGATCGGGCGACGCACATGGACCGAGAAGTTTCGGCGTAACTTACACGGGGCGCGAGGAGGGAGCGCGAGGATTCAGTCCGGTTTCGGTCCGGCTCGCTGATGGGCTCCGCCGCTCAGTTCCCCATACACTGGAGCACATCAACAGTGAATTTCTGGCAAGCGCTGACCGATCTGGGGGACGCGGCTTTTCTCGCCAGCTTCGCCCTTGGCATCACCGTCTGGCTGGCCGCACGTTCATCTTTGCTCCTTGCCGCGGCGTGGATCGCAGTCTTCGGCGCGGCCATTCTGATCGTCGCCGCCACGAAACTCGCGTTTATTGGCTGGGGCCTTGGGATCCACGCGATCGATTTCACAGGAGTCAGTGGACACGCCACACTGGCCGGGGCAATTTTTCCGGTTCTTGCGTATTTGGCGATTTCCCGGACCCACCTGCTCATCCGGCTCGTTTGCCAGGGGCTAGCGATCCTGCTTGCCATCGGCATTGGCGTATCCCGGGTCGTGCTGAATGCCCACTCTCCCTCTGAAGTGGTACTGGGCCTGATGCTCGGTTTTGCTGTATCCGCGTTGATCATCAAATTTGTGCCGGTACGCGGGTCGGAGCGATTCCCGAGGATCGCCCCGGTGCTGCTCCTAACCATGCTGGGTCTGGGCGCAGCCTTCTATGGAGAGCGCGCCCACGCACAGCGCTGGCTCGTGGCACTTGCTCTCCAGGTTTCTGGACGCGACAGGCCCTATAACCGAGGGACTTGGCAGACCGAGGCCGCCGTCGCCCGTCCGGACACGGCGGTCCACTCACGACCAAGATGAAGTCGGCTAGCGGCTGAGTTCGCCCACTTCGTTGGCCCATGTGAGAGCGCGGAACAGTTCGTGATTCACCACATCCGGATCCAGTTCGCATGCCTTCGCCAGGATCGCAATCTCCTCTGAGGCACTCGCCTCACAAGCGATGCTCAGTCCCAGAAGCGCGGCGAACGGTCCTTTGCCATGCAAGAGGGCGTCTCGGACGGTCTCGGTGACGGCAACTTTGGCAAGGATCTGCTCGGTCGGCAGGCCGAGCATCTGGTCGAGTAATGAGAACAGTCCTGTCATGAAGAGTTGATCGGCGACCGATGAGGGCATCGAGCGGCACAAGGCCAACTGCTCCATCAGCCGCGCCCGGATGAGCGCCTGCTCAAAGAGCGCGTGCTCGGCATAGCCCGCTCCCTTGACGTCATAGAGAAGCAAAGACAACCAACGATACAGCTTATCCTGTCCAAGCAGCACGAGCGCCTGTTCGATCTCCGTGATCTTCATTCTGAGGCCCATCGCCGGTGCGTTGATGTATCGGAGCATCTTGTAAGTCAAGACGGGGTCGCGCCGGAGTGCCTCGGCCAGCTCAGTGGTCTCGGCACCGGCTCGCAGGCGATTGAGGATCTGGATGACCTTGGTGCGATCGATGTCACTTTTCGGCGGATGCCAGTTCTCGCGGCTGCTGACGAAGGGTCCCTGGAAGAAGTCAAAGCCTGCCTGGAAGCAGAGCTGGAACTCGTCGAAAGTCTCGACGTCGCTGGCGATCAGACGCAGCTCCTCGCGTCCAGGCCGGCTATGGGAGCGGGCCTGAGCCACGATGTCGCTGAGCTCTAGACCATCTAGATCTGGCGTGATGACTTGGATGAAATCACACGTTGCGAAGGCTGCCGCGGTCTCCGTCGCGCCCGGACGCAGGCGCCAGCCCACGCGAAATCCCTTATCGCGCAGAGCTTCGACCTGCACGCTCATTTGCATCGGATCGAGCTGGCTTTGGGGCGGTACGTCGAGCATGATGACCGTGTTCTTGACGGGCATCTCCTCGAGGCGAGGGTTCAAGAAAATCGTTGGAGAAACATCGACGAAGGCCAATCGATGATCCAGCAACTGGTCCACATTGAACGACGCCAGACTGCGCACCAGCAGGTCGTCGTAGACACGCCGTACCCGATCCCGTTCACCCATGAAGCGGGAATGGAGTCGGCGATGTAGGGAGAATTCATAGCCCGCGATGCGTTCTTGTCGATTCAGGACAGCCTCCCGGCAGACGAAAGATGACGCACTCGTGGATGCGCCTTGAGCACCCTCCCCCTTAAGGGGCGCCACCTTATCGAGACGATCGATCGAGGTCGCGGCACGACACAGGGGCGCAGCGCCGGGAACGGCTACCGATCGGGATCTAATCCCAAAGAGGCTGAGCACCATCTCAATCATGGATCCACCCGAGTTACGCAATCTTCCTAGGCACTGTTACGGCCAGAAACGACAAAAGTTGAGCCTTTGGGGCAGGCCCTCCCCGTCCCGGCTCCCTTTACGCAGCGCCATGGGTACGCGACTCGAGCAGCTCGACCGCGCGTCAAGACGCGTCTCAGTGCGTTCCGGCCAAGCCATGCGGACGGGCTTCGTACGGCGCGAACTCACGCGAATGCAGTATTCTCGGGGAGCACCCTGTTTGGATCATCGATGGACACGCGTCCGTCCATCGAGACTGCTCCACGACGCCGGAGCGCGGGGGCCGGGCGGCCCGCCAGAGTGCGACCCCACCGATCGGAAACGCCTGCTGGAGTCCACCGATGCGATTTGCCATTTGTACGACCGACCGATACCTAGGGGTGCTCAATGCCTTCCTCAACGCAGGATGGCAGCCTCTTAAGCTGTTCACCCTGCCGGTGGACAACCGGATGTTTCAGAATCGGGTGGTGATCAATCGGGCGGAGAAACTTGGCCTGCCCATTCAGATCTCGCGACTTCGCGAGGCCGATCTGCAGGAATTAAAGGATCTGGGCTGCGACGTTCTGATCGTCGCGAGCTATACCTGGCGCATCCTCGATTGGGAGCGATTCGTGCCACACGCCATTAACTTTCACCCGTCCCCGCTGCCCCAAGGTCGAGGTCCTTACCCCGTGGTCCGCGCGATCATCGACAATTGGGACCACTGGGGAGTGAGCTGTCACAAACTCGCTCCCGAATTTGACACCGGCGATGTGCTTGACCAGGAGCACTTTCCGTTATCGAGCGATGAATGCCACGAGAGTCTGGATCTGAAGGTTCAGATGGCCGCAACCAAGCTCGCGCAAAGGGTCTCTCAGAACTTCTCGAAGCTTTGGGCTCAGGCTTGGCCACAGGGGGAGGGAAGCTACTTCGGAATGTTCAGCGACGGGGATCGGACTCTCGATTTTCACCAACCCGTGGCCGATATCCTGAGGCGCGCACGCGCCTTCGGCGAGCATGAGTGTTTTGCACTCGTCAATGACGCCCGCGTCTTCGTGAGGAGGGCCGTTGGCTGGCCGGAGTCGCACGACTACCCCCCCGGCCAGCTCGTCGTCAGCACTGCTTTGCGGATGGTGATTGCCGCAAAGGATGGATACATTGGTCTTTTGGAGTGGAGTCTGGTCGCGCCGGATTTCTTGATCGGCAAGACCGGGCGCTGACTCGGCGGGGGGGTCCTCCCTGCGCGCCAGGGGGTTTGCGCTATGGACCGGAAGACCCAGCCGCGGCGCGCCCACGACACTAGATGATGCGCGCGGCCTCGAGAAGTTTCACGACCGTCCAGGCCTTGGTCTTCGAGATCGGGCGAGTCTCTGCGATCTCCACGGTATCGCCTTCGTTGTACTGGTTCGTCTCGTCGTGGGCGTGATACTTCTTCGAGCGGATCAGGAACTTCCCATACAGGGGATGCTGTACCTTGCGCTCGACCAGCACCGTCACGGTCTTGTTCATCTTGTTACTGACGACCCGCCCAACGAGAGTTCGGGTCAGCTTGCCTGGAGACGAGGTGGTGGATTCGCTCATTTTTGTTTGGCCTTTTGATTCATGACGGTCCGCACCCGTGCGATGTCACGGCGTACCTTCTTCAACTGACTGGTATTGTTTAACTGCTGTGTCGCGATCTGCATACGTAGGCCAAAGTGCGCCTTGAGCAGATCGGCCAACTCCTTCGCAAGGGAGGTCTCATCCTGGCTGCGCAGTTCGGATGCTTTCATAGTGATCTCCTGATTAGGCGCCGACCTGGCGCACCACGAACGTCGTCAAGATCGGCAACTTGGCTGCTGCGAGTCGGAATGCTTCGCGCGCCAACACCTCGTCTACTCCGTCCATCTCGTAGAGAACCTTGCCCGGCTGGATCTCGGCGACGTAGTACTCCGGATTCCCCTTACCATTTCCCATCCGCACTTCCGCGGGCTTCTGCGAAATCGGCTTGTCCGGAAAGATCCGAATCCAGATACGGCCGCCACGCTTGATGTGGCGCGTCATCGCCCGCCGTGCGGCCTCGATCTGACGAGCAGTCAACCGACCCCGGCCAACGGCCTTCAGGCCGAACTCCCCAAAGGACACGGCGGTACCGCGCGTGGCGATGCCCTTGTTGCGCCCCTTCTGTTCCTTCCGGTACTTCCTACGTGCAGGTTGCAACATGATTATTCTCCAGCCTTCGGTTCTGTTCCAGCCGGCTTGTCCGCCGGCGCGGCCGCCTTGCGCACACGCTTGACCACAGGAGGCTTGGGTGCATCGGGCGTGGCAACTGGCGTCGCAGCGAGGGTCTCCCCCTCAGCGGCTTTCTTGGTCCTCGCGCCGCGCGTGCCCGGAGGTGCCTTGCGGGCCGGCCGACGCTCTTCCTTTTCGACTTCGGGAGCTGCAATGGCGGGGGCCTCATTGGCCGCTAGCCGATCGCCCTTGTAGACCCAGCACTTGATGCCGATGATGCCGTAGGTTGTCACGGCCTCGGAGAAGCCATAGTCGATGTCGGCACGCAGCGTGTGGAGCGGCACACGCCCTTCGCGGTACCACTCCGTACGGGCAATCTCGATCCCGTTCAGTCGTCCCGACGACATGAGCTTGATCCCCTGTGCGCCAAGCCGCATCGCGTTCTGCATCGCGCGTTTCATCGCGCGACGGAACATGATCCGCTTCTCCAGTTGCTGGGCGATCGAGTCGGCGATCAATTGCGCATCGATCTCGGGCTTGCGGATCTCCTCGATATTCACGTGAACCGGCACCCCCATGCGCTTTTGCAGCTCAACCTTAAGCGATTCGATGTCTTCGCCCTTCTTGCCGATGACCACACCGGGCCGCGAACTGAAAATCGTGATACGGGCGTTCTTGGCGGGGCGTTCGATCACGACACGTCCGACCGAAGCGTTCTTCAGGCGCTTCTTCAGAAACTCCCTCACCTTCAGGTCTTCGTTGAGCATCGTCGCGAAGTTCGCATTTCCTGCGTACCACTTCGATGCCCAATTGCGCGTGACGGCCAGGCGGAAGCCAGTCGGATGAATTTTTTGGCCCATCGTGACTCCTTAGTTGCCGACTGTCACGATGATGTGACAGGTCTGCTTTTCGATCTTGTTGCCGCGACCCTTGGCGCGGGCCGTAAAGCGCTTCAGGGACGTGGCCTTATCGACCGTGATGATCTTGACCTTGAGTTCGTCAATGTCCGCGCCGTCATTGTGCTCGGCGTTGGCAATCGCTGACTCGAGCACCTTCTTGATGATGACTGCACCCTTCTTCGGGCTAAAGGTCAGGATATTCAGGGCGGTATCGACCTTCTTGCCGCGGATCATATCGGCCACTAACCGTCCCTTTTGGGCGGAGATGCGCACGCCACGCAGTTTCGCTGAGGTTTCCATGGGTAGTCCTTATTTGGCCTTGGCCTTCTTGTCGGCCGCGTGTCCCTTGAAAGTCCGCGTCAGCGCAAACTCCCCGAGCTTGTGGCCCACCATGTTTTCCGAGATGTACACCGGCACATGCTGCTTGCCGTTGTGCACCGCGATGGTCAGGCCGACGAAGTCCGGCATCACCGTTGAGCGGCGTGACCAGGTCTTGATGGGGCGCTTGTCGCCCGTCGCTTTCACCGTGTCCACCTTCTTGACCAGATGGGCATCGACGAATGGGCCTTTCTTAATGGAGCGTGTCATGTGCAGATCCCCTTATTTCTGGTAACGGCGCTGGACGATCATGCTGGTCGTGCGCTTGTTGCGTCGTGTTCGGTAGCCCTTGGTCTTGGTGCCCCAGGGACTGACAGGGTCACGTCCGGCAGCCGTCTTGCCTTCTCCACCGCCGTGTGGGTGATCGACCGGGTTCATCGCCACGCCGCGGACCGTGGGTCGGATGCCGCGCCAGCGCATCGCACCCGCCTTGCCGATCTGACGCAGACTGTGCTCTTCATTGCCCACTTCACCAATCGTCGCCCGACACTCGATATGGACCTTGCGGATCTCGCCGGAGCGCAGCCGAACCTGGGCGTAGCTTCCTTCGCGCGCAAGCAGCATGACCGAGGCGCCGGCAGCACGTGCCATCTGGGCGCCCTTGCCAGGAAGCATCTCGATGCAGTGAATCGTGGTACCGACGGGGATGTTGCGGATCGGTAGCGCATTACCGGCCTTGATCGGTGCCTCGGCGCCGGAGACCAGCATCGTCCCAACGGAAACGCCCTTGGGTGCGATGATGTAGCGGCGCTCGCCGTCGAGATAGCACAGCAATGCGATATTGGCCGATCGGTTCGGATCATATTCCAGCCGCTCGACCTTGGCAGGCACGCCGTCCTTGTTCCGCTTGAAGTCGATCACGCGATAGTGCTGCTTGTGACCGCCACCGATATGGCGGGTGGTGATGTGACCATTGTTGTTGCGTCCCGCGGTCTTGGACTTCTTCTCGATGAGCGCATCGATCGGACGGCCCTTGTACAGGTTCGGATTCACCACCTTGACGACCGCGCGTCGGCCCGGCGAGGTTGGCTTGACTTTGACGAGTGCCATGATTAGTTGGCCTCCGCTTGGAAGTTGATTTCCTGACCCGGCTTCAGATTCACGTAAGCCTTCTTGACGTGATTGCGGCGACCCGTGGTCCGGCCGAATTTCTTGACCTTCCCCTTCTGGTTGACCATCTGGACCGAGTCGACTTCGACCTTGAAGAGCAGTTCGACCGCGGCCTTGACCTCGGGCTTGGTGGCGTCGGGCGTGACACGGAAGATCACCTGCTCATGCTTGTCCGCAACGAACGTCGCCTTCTCCGAGACCACGGGTGCGAGCAAGACCTGGTACAGGCGTTCTACTTTCGGTTTCTTGACGAGGGCTTTCATGCCAGCATCTCCTCGATCTTCGCGATGACCGAGCGGGTCATGATCACGTTTTGATATTGGACGAGCGATACGGGATCGGCATGACGCGGCTCGACCACCAGCACATTCGGAAGGTTGCGCGCAGCGAGCAAGAGATTCTCGTCGACGCTGTCGGTGATCACGAGCACCGAGGACGCCATGCCCATCCCCTTGAGTTTGCTCGCCAGAAGCTTCGTCTTGGGCGCCTCGACGGAAAGACTCTCGATGATCGAGAGCCGGCCTTCGCGCACGAGTTGCGAGAGAATCGAGCACATTCCCGCGCGATACATCTTCTTATTCACCTTGTGCGTGAAATTCTCGTCGGGCAGATTCGGAAAGATCTTGCCACCCCCGCGCCACAGCGGGGACGAAGCCATACCCGCGCGGGCGCGACCCGTACCCTTTTGACGCCAGGGCTTTTTCGTGCTCTTGGCGATCTCGCTACGACCTTTTTGGGCGCGATTCCCGCTCCGCGCATTGGCCTGATAAGCCACGACGATCTGATGGATCAGCGCTTCGTTGTAGTCACGCCCAAAGACCGTGTCTGGCGCCGTCACGTTCGAGGACGACTGACCCGCCTCGTTGAGGAGCTTGAGTTCCATTGATTAGGCTCCCTTCTTGAGCGGCGTCTTGACCGCCGGCAGGACGATGACGTTACCGTTCTTGGCACCGGGTACCGCGCCCTTGACGAGCAAAAGACCACGGGCCGCGTCGACACGGGCCACTTCCAGGTTCTGGGCGGTACGAGTCACGTCTCCGAGATGGCCCGTCATGCGCTTGCCAGGAAAAACCCGGCCCGGATCCTGCGCCATACCGATCGAGCCCGGCACGTTATGGGAGCGGGAATTGCCATGCGAGGCGCGATTGGACTTGAAGTGGTGGCGCTTGATGACCCCGGCATACCCCTTGCCGATGGTGACCCCCTGCACGTCGACCTTTTGGCCCTGTTGAAAGAGCGATTCCACCGCCACGATGGCACCTGGAGCGAACTCACCCAGCTTTGCGGCCTCGATGCGGAATTCCTTCAGAACCGTCCCGGCCTCGACACCCGCTTTGGCGAGGTGCCCGGCGGCGGCCTGGTTGACACGGGAAGCCCGGCGGCTTCCGAAGGTAACCTGAACCGAGCTGTAGCCATCGGTTTCAAGTGTCTTGATCTGCGTGACGCGATTGTTGGATACGTCCAGCACGGTAACGGGAATCGAGTCGCCGTCATCCGTGAAAATACGCGTCATCCCAACTTTGCGACCGACAAGGCCCAGAGTCATTGTATTACTCCATTCCCGACTGCGATTGGCCGGGGCTAGTGAGGCCCGGGGCGGTGTCTTGTCCCGGGTCGTGGTGATTCAAACGTGCTTTTGTCGAAGCCCAGGGCCTCCAAAAGCCAAGCCCGCGAGTATACCGTGGAGAACTCGGGTAAGCAAGAGCCGCTCCCTCGATCGCGGGCAGACCGCTCGCGCTTCGCCAAGTCATTGAGCACGCTCAGATACAGGGCCAGCAATCCTCGGGAGCACATCGCATTCTGGAGGACTTGTAGTAAGCGCTCGCTAACAGACCTATCTTCTTCGCGGTGGTGAAGGCCTGTTCAGCCAGGCGCCCTGCGTGGGCTGTTCGTTCAGGATTGGCGCCAGCTTGCCGAAATAGAGGGTCTACGCGGTTCTAATCGATCGTTTCCGCACGCCACTCGGCCCGTATTGTGCAGCATGACCCGACACCCGATAAACCGAACCGTTTGAGCCGGCTGATCCAACAAACATGAAAGAATCCGCTTCCACCCCCACGAGCAGCGTGACGTCCATTGCCCGGGAGGCGATCCGAATGCTGGCCACGCGACAATTGCCAGCAACGCCCTCGAATTACCGCCAGATGTACCAATCCATCGCGAGCGGTGGCTCGGTCCAGTTAACCGCGTATGAGGCCATCGGCAACCTCGCCAAGTCGATCAATGATCCCGCGGCCGGACAGAGTCTTGCTGCGGCGCTGGCCAAAGACGACTGGACGGAAGTCCAGCGCCTGCTTGATAAGGCGCTACTTGCCGCCCAGGCCGCCGAGAAGCCGGGCGCGGCCCAGGGGGGACCTGAA
>CAJCID010000091.1 GCA_903970305.1 Rhodospirillales bacterium
CCAGCACCACGACTGCCTGTGAATCCAGCGACAAGACCTCCTTCAGCCATTTGAGACCTTCGGTCCCATCGTCAGCCCCAGCGGAGAAGTTCATATCCAACAGGAGCACGTCGAACGCGTTCCGTCGCACCAACTCCGGCAATGAAGACGGGTCGCGGAAGGTTTGAACCGAGGAGAAATGGCGCTTCAGCAGGAGGCGCGCCGCCTGCAGGATGTCCTCCTCATCGTCGACGACGAGGATGCGGGCGGAGCTTGGGGAAGCAGGTGTCATGGTGTCCGATTATGAACAGTGTCCGGTCACTTGTACGCCAACGGACATCGCAGCGCCAGAGAGCGACTCGTAACCTGTTGAAATCGCTGCCTTCACCAATCTGGCACGGCCTTTGCCTCTATCGGTGCATGACCCATTCCAGTCCCAACCAGGCCAGTCCCGTTGACGCCGAGCAGGCGCGGGCTACGTCATCCGGTGGCGACGCCATGGACAGCCCGGTCACCCCTCGCCCAGCCTGGCGGCGGTATGCGCCGTATGCCGCAGTCGGAATGCTCGCCTTAGCCACCGCGAGTTGGTTGCTCACGGGCTCGAGCGCCCATGTCTATCGCGCACCGCTGGACCGGCTCACAGTTGCCACGGTCACCCGGGGGCCTTTCGAGGATTTCGTCGCGGTCCGCGCCACGGGAGCCCCTTTCACCACGCGCTATCTCACCGCCGATCAAGGCGGCACCGTGGAGCAGGTGTTGACCGAGGACGGCGCGATCGTGACGGCCGGTCAGCCCCTGATCGTTCTGGCGAATGCCGCTCTACAACTGCAAGTTGCTTCGCGCGAGGCCGACACCGCCAGCCAGATCAACGCCCTGGAGAATACCAAGCTGCAGCTGGAGGAAACGCGGTTCAAGTACCAGCACGACCTGCTCGACATCGAGCACCAGATCAGCAAGCTCACCGGCGACCTCGCCCGCGACAAGGTGCTCCTGGACGGCAACGCCATTGCCCCGGCCACCTATCAGCAGGAGGTCGAAGAGTATGCTTATCAAGTGAAGCTGAGGGATGCAACCACAGCCTCGCGTGACGCGCAGCAGTCCGTGCGCGCCAGCCAACTGTCCCAACTCGAGGATACCCTGGCCCACCTGAATGCCAGCATGTCGACCGCGAAGGCGAGCCTCGATGCACTCACGATCCGCGCGCCGAGCGACGGTCAATTGACGGCGCTCGATGTGGAGGTCGGGCAGTCCAAAGCCCAGGGCGCCGTGCTCGGACAGGTCGATTCCCTCCAGAGCTTCAAACTCATCGCCCAGGTCGATGAGTTCTACCTCGGACGGATCGTCCTGGGGCAGATCGCCCTCTTCTCGTTGAACGAGCGTGACTACCAGGCCCGGGTGGCAAAAATCTACCCCCAGATCGCCAACGGCACCTTCAGAGTGGACCTGCACTTCGCACAGTCCGCCCCACAGGGCATGCGCACCGGCCAGGCGATCGACATCAAACTGGAATTGGGCGGCGCCACCACGGCACGCATGCTACCCAACGGTCCCTTCTACCAGGACACCGGCGGCAACTGGGTTTTTGTCGTGTCCCCGGACGGAACCTGCGCCACGCGCCGTAATGTACGCATGGGTCGCCGCAATCCCCAGAACGTCGAGGTGGTCAGCGGCCTGGAGACCGGCGAGAAAGTCATCGTCTCCGGCTACGAGGCCTTCCAGAAAATGGATCGGGTTGAATTCGAGTCACCGTAGCGCCGGTACTCACTGAAACAGTCAAGGACCACGATGATCACACTCAAACATCTCAGCAAGGTCTATCGCACCACCGAAGTGGAGACCGCGGCATTACGGGACATCAATCTCGAGGTCGCGGTGGGAGAATTCGTCGCGGTCATGGGCCCGTCCGGCTGCGGCAAATCCACCTTCCTCAACATCGTCGGCATGCTGGATAACCCGAGCGGTGGCGAATACTGGTTCGGCACGCAGAATGTCGCTGGCTATTCGGAGTCGCAACTCTCGGAGTTGCGTAAGAACACCATCGGCTTCGTGTTCCAGAGCTTCAATCTCATCGACGAGCTGAATGTCGCGGAGAACGTCGAACTCGCGCTGCTGTATCACAAGGGTATCTCGGCGGGCGAGCGCAAGACCCGCGTGCGGGCAGCCCTCGAGCGTATGAAAATCGCCCACCGCGCCCGACACATGCCACAGCAGTTGTCAGGTGGTCAACAGCAGCGCGTAGCCATCGCGCGCGCCGTGGTCGCAGCCCCGAAGTTAATTCTGGCCGATGAGCCGACCGGCAACCTCGATTCCGCGAACGGCGAGGAAGTCATGCAACTCCTCACCGAGTTGAATGGCGACGGCACGACGGTGGTGATGGTGACCCACTCCCATTCGCACGCCGAATACGCGCATCGCATCGTTAACTTTCTCGACGGCGCCATCGTAACGGAAAACGTGCGGCAACTTCTTTGAGTAACGCCATGTACCGTAATTACCTGGTCACGGCGGCGCGCAACCTTGCGCGCGAGAAGCTTTATAGCTTCATCAACATCTCCGGGCTCGCCGTAGGGCTCACCTGCGCCATTTTCATAGTCCTGTTTTTTCGCGACGAGATCTCCTTCGATGGCTGGATTCCCGCCAGCGAGCACCTGTATCGGACGGAAATGACCGTCATGATTCCGGGTCGGGACCCGATGAGGCTGGCGGTCTCGCCGTTCCCGATGCCGAGCGCGATGCAAGACGGGATACCGGAAATAACGGGGATGACCCGGGTCTATCCCGAGCAAATGACGGTGACTCGCGGCGATCGTCATTTCTACGAGAGCGTCGACCTCGTGGACCCGAGTTTCTTCCAGGTCATCGAGCTCCCGCTGGTAGCAGGCGATCCGACCACTGTCCTCTCCCAGCCGGAGTCGATCGTCCTGTCCCAGACCATGGCACGGAAATATTTCGGTGTCGCCGATCCGCTCGGACAGACACTCACTGTGAGCGCAAACGTCATAGGTGAGAGCGGGAAGATCGCAACTCACGTGCTTACGGTGACGGGCGTGCTGCGGGACCTCCCTCATAACACACACCTCGTCGCGGACTTCGTGGTTCCGAACTCCTCCCGGTCCGAGGTCTTGCCGCAATCACTCAAAGAAGATTGGACCTCCCAGCAGGGCTTCGGCTACGTGAGACTGGCACCGGACGCCGATCCCCGCAAGGTCCTCGCCAAGACCCGCTCGATAATCGATCGTGTCCTCCACGAGGCTACCGACATCCTGAAGGTGAGTGGCAGTGAGTTCGAGCAACCTCATCTCACGCCGTTCAAGGACCTTCACCTGACCACCGACAACTATACTGGCGGTGGCATGAGGCCGCCGGGCAGCTGGACCACCCTGTATGGCTTCGCGGTCATCGCACTCCTCATCGTCCTGGTCGCCTGCTTCAACTTCATGAACATGGCGACCGCCCGGGCGACACTGCGCGCCCGCGAGATCTCTCTGCGCAAGACCGTGGGCGCCACTCGAGGACAGTTGGTCGTGCAGTTCCTCGGTGAAGCGGTCCTCACCGCGTTGATCGCGCTCGTGGTCGCCCTCGCGTTGGTGGAAATTCTGCTCATGCTGTACGTCTACAACCCGGATGGAAACTCGATCTTTTCCGTGCGAGTTCACGGCCCCGGGATTCGTGACACGCTCGACTTCATAGATCGCACCTGGCGGTCGTTCGCACCCACGGTGCCGGTGCACCGGTATTTTCTCAGCGAGGCTTTCGACAACCTTTTCAAAGAAGACGAACGGCAGGCGCGGATGTTCAGCCTGTTCGTCGGCATCGCAATTTTTATCGCCTGCCTCGGACTGTTCGGCCTCGCAGCCTTCACTGCCCAGCGGCGCACGAAGGAGATCGGCGTACGCAAGGTCTTCGGTGCGTGTCAGACTGACATCGTGCGACTCCTGTTATGGCAGTTCTCGGTCCCGGTGCTCATTGCGAATCTGATTGCCTGGCCCGTCGCGTACTACTACCTGCACCACTGGCTCGAAAGCTACGCCTTTCGAATGGAGTTGAGCCCCGTGTATTTCGTTCTCGCGGGCGCCGCAGCCCTGGTCATCGCGTGGAGCACTGTGATCGCCCATGCGTTACGCGTCGCTCGCGCGAACCCCATCCACGCATTGCGCTACGAGTGACAGTATGTTTCGCAACTACCTCGTAACCGCGCTGCGTAATTTCACCCGGCACAAGCTCTATAGCTTCATCAACATCGCCGGGCTGTCGATCGGGTTGGCATGTGCGATCCTCATCGCGCTCTTTGTTCGCGACGAGCTTTCGTACGATCGTTGGGTCCCGGACAGCGCCAACTTGTATCGAGTCGAGTTGACGTTCAACTTGCCCGGACGTGCACCCTGGCACCTGGCCCAGGCCCCATTTCCCCTGCTCGATGCCATGGAGGCGCAAATCCCCGAAGTGCGGGCGGTCACTCACCTCGTGCCCGAGCACA
>CAJCID010000092.1 GCA_903970305.1 Rhodospirillales bacterium
GCCGGTCAGACCTGCATCGCCCCCGACTATGCCCTCGTGCCTGAACCGTTGATCCCGCGTTTCGTCGAGGCGGCGCGCGAGGACGTCCGAAGGACCTATCCGGGGCTGGACCGACCGGGCGCCGGCTCGCCAGACTATACGAGCATGATCTCGGAGCGTCACATGCAGCGTCTGCAGGACCTCGTCACCGAGGCGCGCGCCTGTGGGGCCAAGCTCGTCTCGCTCGCACCCGGGGGAGACAATATGACACGACGCATATTTGCGCCTGTGTTGTTGACTGATGTGCCGCCCTCGGCCAAGGTGATGCAAGAGGAGATCTTTGGGCCGGTCCTACCCCTCATCCCCTACCGCTCCATCGACGAGGCAATCCGTTTCGTCAACTCCCGGCCCAGACCACTTGCACTGTATCTCTTCGAAAGCAGCCCCGAGACCATACGAACCGTCCTGGCGCAGACCGTCTCAGGCGGTGTCACGGTCAATGACACCCTGTTGCATATCGCCCAGGACGATCTGCCTTTTGGCGGTGTCGGTCCGTCGGGTATGGGCGCCTACCATGGTTCGTCCGGCTTCGAGACGTTCTCTCACATGAAGCCCGTGTTGCGCCAGAGTCGCATCAATGCGATGAAGCTCTTCTCGCCGCCCTACGGCAGGCGCTTCGAGGCGATGATGAAGTTCCTGGTGGGCTCCTAAGGGCGGAAGTGCCCGTGGCACAAACTGTGCGGGTCAGGCAACATGAGGACAGCTTGCGCTGACGTAGCTCAGATGGGCTTGCCAGTCGATGCCCGTGCCGCGCAGGGTTTTGTGAACCGGCGAGGCCTGCTATGCTAGGGTGAAGAGCAGCGTAAGGCTTGCCGCATACCGGCCGCGTTGCGACCGAGGTGTGCGTTATTCGAATACGTCCAACGAGAGCCGCAAGGAGAAAATGCTCCATGGTGTTTTTCTGGTTTTGGGTTGAGCTTGCCGTCGGGGTGGTCCTAGAGGTCATCCTGATCAGCCTTCTCATCAAGAGTATCCGTTCGCGCAGCTAGCAGCGAGCCTCCGGTCTGATCGGGCGTTCGGGCCTTGGCAAGATGTCGTTCCGAGGTTCGATGCACGGGCTGACCCAGAGTTTCGGCGCTCATGCCCTGACACGGTCGGAGCCCGCGTCGATTCGCAGCCCTTCGACTTCCCCTTTTCTAGTGTAGGTTAGTATCCGGTCTGGGCCGATCCCCCAGGACGTATGGTTCTGCGCCGCACAATAATGAGAGAGGAGATGGAGTCATCACGCGAGTTGGGTTCGCCGTTCGCGAACGCCTGGGTTCAGCTATCGATCGGCGTTGCTTCGATGGCGTGTGTGGCGAACCTTCAGTATGGTTGGACGCTCTTCGTCAATCCGATCGACGCCAAGTATCATTGGGGCCGCGCGTCGATTCAGGTCGCCTTTACAATCTTTGTGCTGATCGAGACTTGGCTCGTCCCAGTCGAAGGCTATCTCGTTGATCGCTATGGCCCGCGCTCGGTGGTCCTCGGGGGCGCTGTAATGGTTGGACTGGCGTGGGTCGTCAATTCGCGGGCCGACTCGCTCACCCTGCTCTACCTCGGCGCCGCGTTGGGCGGCATCGGAACTGGCGCCGTCTATGGGACGTGCGTGGGAAATGCCCTGAAATGGTTTCCGAACCGGCGCGGCCTGGCCGCAGGCTGCACTGCGGCCGGCTTTGGAGCGGGCGCGGCCTTCAGTGTCATTCCCATTGGTAATATGATCCGGTCGGCGGGATATCAGGAGGCCTTTCTTTTCTTCGGGCTGGTGCAAGGATCGATCGTCTTCTTATTGGCGTGGGGTCTGCGCAAGGCACCTGCGTGGGTGGGAAGGGCCAAGCTGCATCCAAGCCAGACCGTGCGGCAGTACCGCCCATCCGAGGTGCTGCGGATTCCGGTCTTCTGGGTCATGTACCTGATGTTCGTTCTGGTCGCCTCGGGCGGATTGATGTTCGCAGCTTCGGTGGTACCGGTCGCTGAGGACTTCAAGATCGCATCCCTGCCCGTGGCGCTGTTCGGCCTTGTCTTTCCGGCTTCGCAGTTCGCCCTGTCGCTCGACCGCATCCTAGACGGTTTCGGGAGACCCTTCTTCGGCTGGGTTTCGGATCAGATCGGCCGGGAGAACACCATGGGCATTGCCTTCTCAGGGGGGGCGGTCGCGCTTTTCGTTCTCAGCCAATTCGGCTCGGATCCCGTCGTTTTCGTGGTGGTGTCGGGTCTTTATTTCCTCGTCTTTGGCGAGATCTACAGCCTCTTCCCGGCCACGCAGGCCGACACCTTTGGCTCCAAGTATGCGGCGGCGAACGCAGGCATGCTGTACACGGCCAAAGGCACCGCCGCCTTGATGGTGCCGCTGGCGACCGCACTAGCTGCCAGGCACGGCTGGCTCGTGGTCTTCGGCATCGCCATGGCGATGAACGCGCTCGCTGCGAGCCTTGGGCTATTCGTACTGAAGCCACTGCGCAGGATTCATCTGGCGCGCAGCCAGTCCGAATCACCCACTGAACGATGACTCACGGACTTGCGTATCCTTCGAACGCTGCCCCGGCACTACACTGTCGGCTCCGGCCGTCGGATTGTTCCGGGGCTCGCGCCAACGAGCGCACGAAAGTGCCCCCTCCAGCGACCGGTCTGCCCGCGGTGCGTTCAGAGGGATTCGCAAGACCTGCCGCACGACGAGGAGCGCCATGCATCGCCTAAAGGTCGTCCTGTGGGACGTCGATGGAACGCTTGCCGAAACGGAACGCGACGGCCATCGCGTGGCCTTCAATCGGGCCTTTTCCGAGTGTGGCGTACCCTGGTTCTGGGATGTCGATGCTTACGGCCGGCTTCTCGATGTGACTGGCGGCTACGAGCGGCTGCTCTTCGATATGGCCTCTCGAGAGGACGCTCCGGTCGAGGCGCAGGAACGCGAGAGGCTCGCCCGCCTCTTGCACCAGGTCAAAAACCGCCACTATGCCGAGCTTGTGGCCGCGAAGGAGATCGAGTTGCGTCCTGGGGTCCGACGCCTGATGCAGGAGTGCGCCGCTGAGGGTATTGCCCTCGCGATCGCAACGACGACCGGACGCAAGAATGTGGACTCCCTGCTCGCCCATGAACTGGGCCCCGATTGGGAGAGTCTCTTTGCGGCGGTCGCCTGCGCGGAAGATGCTCCCGTGAAAAAGCCCGACCCCTCCGTGTACCTTGTCGCCCTGGAGCGCGTTGGCAACGCCGCGTCAGCGGCTGTGGCGATCGAAGATTCGCCCAATGGGCTTCAGGCTGCTGTACGTGCGGGCATCAGGACGGTTCTGACGCCGAGCACTTACTTCCGGAAAGGACCCTTCTCCGCTGCGGCCCTCGTCGTCGACAATCTGAACGCGGCGGTGAGTCTTAGGGGGCGCGAGTACGAGCGGGTCGAAGTGAGACTGCTCGATGAACTACTCGAATCGGAGCCGCCCAGCTGGCCCGGGGCTCGCGATCAGGGAATGGAGGCGCCGAGTCCGACGGTCTCGCCATCCGGAACGTCATCTGGGTAGTAACCGGAACTGAACTGCCGCAGGGCTTCGTAATTCTCGCGGATATCGAAGTAGCGCCCAAAATTGCAGTAGGTGGCCCAGGGATCGCCGGCTACGGCGAGAGCCTTTGGACGCTGTAGGCGCGCCACGTGGTTGGACCAGGGTTTGCCGCGTCCGATGAGTTCCGAACTGCGCGCGAATTCGTCATAGGGAGCTGTCTGTCCCGGCCAGGGTGCAAGGACGGTCGCAAGCTGATAAGCCCGCAACTCCTTGACGGTCTGGCGTTGTTCCAAAGGAGGCAGTCGGGAGAGCTGGCTGCGTATCGCATCGTTCGGATAATCGGTCAACTCACCAAAGCGCGCATGGCCGTACTTGTACCGGAAGCACTCCTTCATCGCCTGGGCCATGACGAGAGGCAGGCCTTCGCAGTACTCGAGCGCGGGGATCCTCTCGGGCAGGGTTAACAAGGTGGCGAACTGCGCCGGGCTCAGGGCGACCCTGCGACTCGCGGCCGCCTCGAGCACATCATCTCCGGGACGTTCGGCCTGAACCAGGATCTGGCCCCTGAACTCGGCGAGATCGACGTCCCTGCGATGGAGCAGCGCGACCAGTGCTGCGTCGTCCAGGGCGGCGAGCGCATCTTCGGGAATGCACTGCGTCGCCGACCCGCGCGTACGCGTGGGCAGCCGAGTGATGAGCAAAAGCGCGCTGTGAGGATACTGGGGCATCAGTTGCGCAGACAGTCTCCAGAGCTCGCCCAGGCCGCGCTGCGCGTCACGGTCGGCCCAGGTATCGAGGCTTGCGTTGGCAAACTTCTTCTGGACGTGGCTGGCCAGATACTCCTCGATGAGGGTATGTAATTCATGCTCGGGTAAGGATTGGCTCGCGGCCTTACGGATGAGCTTGGGAAACCAGTCGACGGGGTGTTTCACCCGCCGTAAAAGCGTGATGCGTGCGTCCGGGGCCATTGCGAGGACCCGGGCCGGGTCTGGTCCCAGGCCGACGAGTTGGGAGTAGGCGTCGCGATGCACGAGACCCCCCTGTACGAGGGGACTCGGGTCGTTGTTCACCTGGTCTCGCAAAGTGGATTTTTCGGCGTCCTCCTCGATCGAGCGGGATTCAACCCAGGGACAGCGTACGGCGAGATAGCGGATATAGGGGTTGGAGCTCGAGAGTGCGCGTTCCATCAGCTCGAGGTCTTCGGGATAGTTCGGGTCCGAGGTGATCCGATAGAGGACCGTCATCTGCGTCTCCGGTGAGAGCGCAGGCCAAGCTTCGCGCAACATGATGCGGCTACTTGGGCGGCTGTCGCACAGCTCATCCAGGAACGTATTGTCCTCCGGCTTTTTCATAGCCTCTCCCCTGCACCCGGTTCTATCCCGGATGGACCAAGCCTACTTCAGGGCCTGCCGTGATGGAACCCTAATCCGGATACGCTATCGCGTAGGGCGGGCCCAGCCATGGGCTAACGACGGTGCGAAGGCCAACGGTGGCTCTTCTAATTCGATTATAATCAATAACTTGGCGCGAGAGTGCATTCGAAAGATAGCATTCTGCACTCACGCAACAGTGTCCTTCCGAGCGAACCGGCAAAGCCTCGATCGACCCCTCAAGGCATGTCATCCCGCAGCCTCTTTGGCCTCGGCTTGCGACACCATTGAAGGGCCTGAATGCAAGTCTCCGTCGTCGTACCGACCCGAAATCGACCCCTGAAGCTCGGTGCTGCGCTTCGCGCGATCGCGCGGCAGACCTATACCCGCGTCGAACTCATCATCGTTGACGATGGCTCGGAGGAGGGTGCTGCCGCGGCGAACGCGGCCCTCCTCGCGACGATCGCCGCTGGGCGCATTGCTGATCCGGATTGGCAATCCCGTTACCTCTTTCTCGAATCCGGATTGTCCGGGGGCAGCGGACCATCGGCTGCGCGCAACGCCGGCCTGAGGGTCGCGAAGGGGGACCTGATCGCCTTCTGTGACGACGACGATGAGTGGTGTGACGAGCGGCACATCGAGGCCGCGGTGGCGGAATTCGATCGTTCCAAAGGGGTTGATCTTCTCTTTGGAAACCAGCATACGCTCATCGACGGGCGCCTCGTGAGCGAACTATGGCTGCCCCTTTTGTGTCAGCGCCTGGGCTTGAGCGCGCCGGCTGACGGGGCCCTCTACCCCTTAAGCAAGGCAAACTGCCTGATCGATCATTTCCCGTCGATGAATCTATGTGTATTCCGGCGCACATTGCTCGATCTGATTGGCGGTTTCTGGGAGGGCGTGCGCTATAGTGAAGACATGGATCTCTACGTGCGCGCGGTCGAGTCTGCCCGGGGCGTGGTGTATCGGCACAAGACGGTGTGCCTGCACCACGTCGCCGATCCGGTTCAGAAGGCCAGCGCATCGACCCGGCTCAGCCTTGCTGAGAAGGATCTCGCGCTGACCGCCG
>CAJCID010000093.1 GCA_903970305.1 Rhodospirillales bacterium
TTCAACTTCGGCGACCACCTCGGTCTTGGCTATCGATGGGGCAAGGGTCCCTCCGGCTCTGGCGCACATGAGCTGACGGTTCGGATCGAGCACTTTTCCAATGCGGGGATTCGAGAACCGAACCCAGGAATGAATTTCTTCGAAATTCGCTATGCAAACGACTTCTAATCATGGCGCTGCAGCGCCCAAACCTGATGTCGAGCCTCTTCACCGCCTGTCGTTCCGGCCTGCCAGGCTTCTTCCTCTGCACTGACGAACAAAGGAGTCTCCATGAGAGTCATTACCCGTCCCTCCACGGACACGAATCCAAAGGGAAAGCGGCGCATCGAGACCCATCGCCGCCAGCGGGCTCTCAGCCGGCTGCCGAAGACCATCCCCGTTGGGCGTCGCTCCCTTTGGGCGCGCTGGCTTGCCAAACCATAGTACAGGCGATCCCGCTGCGCCCCGATTCCGACCTATTCGACATGTTTTGCCCAACAACGGCGGCGCCACACGCCTGCGAGATACGAGCTCAGGGATCTTTGCCGGCGCCACCGAAGTGATCGCGATACGACTGAATCTTCCTTCGAATGGTCACGGCGATCCGAACAGGGCCACTTAACGAACCGATCGTTTCTCCCAGCGCCGTTGTCCGGGATTGGAGACCTGAGCAATGCCGGGGCAGTCAGCGACGCGTGCCGCTTTACGACAATCGGCAACGATCCGGGCCTGCACCCCATGCCCTGCCGCTTGTTACACGGCGAGAAGAGAGGGTTAAACGTGACGCCGAAGAGTGGGATCAACCCGTCAGAAGCGAGCAGCCACATGTCTTGTCCGAAGGCAAGCTCACGAGTGGAAGAGCACAGTAGATTAACGCGCCAGGCCGATTGGAACCGCACCAGTCATTTAATACCTATCTAGATGGCATGGGCGCGCAAGCGGGCACGGCCCGTGATCCGAGCCCGTCGGGCATCCGCTCGGGAACCTCAATTTTCGAGTTCGCGCGGCGCAGCTCGCAACGAATTCGGTAGTCCAAGCGTCGAGCGGATCAGCGGCACAGCCAGATACCTCGGTCGCGCGGTGTTACGACTTGGAGGTTGAACCGGCGCCTCGACTTGGAGACTAGCTCACGCCGCCGGCCATCGGTCACTACGCGACAATTGAGATGGGCAAGGCCTCCGCCGCCTGGGCCCACCCTGCTGTTGAAACATTCCCGAAATCAGCCGTGAGAGTCGGCACCTCGCGCATCGAACGCAACAGCCCTCTCCGCTCGACAACGGCTACCGCCCGCGTACGGCTTTCCACATTCAATTTGCTAAATATGGATTTCATGTGCGACTTGACGGTTCCGACGGCAATATCCAGTTGCCTGGCGATTCCCTTGTTACTCAGCCCGTCGACCACGAGCCGGAGCACCTGCTCCTCGCGCGCGGTAAGCGGCTCGAGCGACACACTCTCGGCAAGTCGCGCGGCGACCTGGGGGCTCAGATATCGATCACCGCGCTGCACAGCGCGTACACCGTCGACAAGCTCATCCCAGCTGCAACCGACAAGCAGGTAACCCCGAACGCCCGCATCGAGGGCGTAGCAAATCTCCCATTCACGATCGATACCGCCCACGATGACCACCTTGGGGGTCCCGTGTTCGGGTACGCAGTCGTGGATGTCCTGAACCAAGCGCAGACCCTGCGCGTAGTCAGCCACCACAACGTCGGCCTGCAGCGACTCACCCCCATGGGCAAGACCGCTCTCATCGCAGGACCGCATTGCGTTCCGCTGGATCTCGAGATCCGCGTAGTTGGCGAAGGCCACGCGCAGACCAGCCAGTACCACCGGATCCTCATGGAGTACGAGTACACGGATACGATCGAGTGCCATCAACCTCTCCCCCAAATTGCGACATCGTCAAGGTGCCACGCGCATCCTGGTCGATTCCTCACTCACGCCAGACGCCCCTCCAATCTATCGACTCAAGGGGCGTTGGGATATCACAGGTTTCCGTTAAGTAGCCCTTGGGGAAGCATGCGGGCTGGAACTAAAGAGTGGCCCGGCGTCGGCGCCGATTCGTGCGATTCCCTGGAGCAACGGCTCAACCTGGAATGATGAACCGGACGGTCTCGCTAGTGATGATCCTGTGCGTGGGGTCGGCAAGTTCAATCAAGACCTGATGAGGGCCCGGGGGAAGACCTACAACAATGATCGTCTCCCCGCTGGCATCTACAAAGTGCCAAGGAGCATAGTCGACCGTGATGTGAATATGCCCGATGCGTGGTGATACCGCTAACGCACCTTGCCCGAACACGGGGACGATACGGAGGTTTTCTGTACGGTATTGGATGAAGACCCTGCCCTGCGAGAGAGCTTCTGGCAACGGTGGGTCTACGATGAGCTTAGGAGGTGGCTCGTCGGTGAGAGCGATGAGGGGCGAAGGCCCCCGAATGTCGCGCGCGCTTGGTGGCGAATGACTGGAGGCTTGGTGCCTAGACTTGGTCATCGGGTTCACTTTCGATGGGTTCAGGCAACTTTGCCGACTTGAGGTTCCCCAGGGCTTGCAGAGTGGTCTTACGGCGCATAGCGTGTGAACACCAGATCGTGTGATTTCACGTTTGCGGCGTGGCATGCATAACATGTCTCGTGCTGCGCTTCATCGACCGGCTTTCCGCCGATGAACCGCCCAAACCCCCAGCCACCTGTTGCTGCGTAGCGCGCCGAATCCTTCACCATCACCTGCACGGTCGTGGGACGCCCGGGCACGAATGCTCCTTCAAGTTCATCGGACGCGACGTGCTTCCAGGCGAGCTTTACGAGGATCGTGCCGTCTGGAAAAGGCAGCGTGTTCTCCCGATAGGCAGCCAGCGCGATCCGATTACCCAGAACGCCGCGCAGTTCGTCGAGTCGGCCAGCCTCGTGAGAAGGTGCCACCAGCTCCCACTGCCGGTATCCAGAAGGAATCGTGACTCCAAAGATCGGTGAAGCATCATCGGCCAGACTTGCGGGCAACGGTCTCGAAGCGGTCTTATCCGCCGCGCCCTGACCCCAGACCAGACCGGCGAAAGTGCTCGCGAGGAGAATTGCCGCGGCGCGTCTGAACACAATATGCATGTCGACTCCCATTCCTGAAACTGAAGAGACCTCCCGACCATGCTAGTTGGGTACTGCGGTGGCGCAACCTCCTGAAAGCCTTGGTGAGGGATATCCCATAGATCTCGACGATGGTCAGCCGCCACCCGCCCGTGGCGCTTCGGAATCAGCCCGTCCAGGCCGGCAGGGCCGGGTACCTCCCCAAAAGGGGTATCCAACCCTCGTGCTTCCCGATGTCGCCCGGCGTCCCCTGAATTCATATCCTCTCGACACCGTGCCGTGCCGTACGGCGCGTCCCCCTTCCACATGGAGCTCACATGATCCCGATTCGCCAATACCTTCAAATCCCATTTCCCTTTGCACCTGCCACGACATTGCTTGCCGCGCTCCTGGTCTTTGGCGCAGGGGTCATGCCCGCAGGAACCAAGGCGGCTGAATCCGCACAGACGAAACCGACCATCGTGCTCGTGCACGGCGCATTCGCCGAATCGAATAGCTGGAATCCAGTCGTCACGAAACTGCTGGCAAAAGGCTATACCGTCGTTGCAGTTGCAAACCCATTGCGTAGCGTCAAGGGTGACGCGAGCTATCTCGTGAGCCTGGTCAGCTCGATCAGTGGCGCGGTGATCCTGGTCGGTCATTCCTATGGTGGAAACGTGATCACTGAAGCGGGCACATCGCTGCCCAATGTCAAGGCGCTGGTCTACGTCTCGGGAGTCGCCCCAGACGTCGGCGAGAGCGCAGCCACTCTCGCCGGCAAATTTCCAGGGAGCACGCTTGGCCCTACGCTCGCGCCGCCGGTCGTGCTAACTGACGGCAGCAAGGATCTCTACATCCTGCCCGAGAAATATCATGCCCAGTTCGCCGCGGATGTGCCTGCTGCAGATGCGAAGCTCATGGCCGTGGCGCAACGACCCATTACCGAGTCAGCCTTGAACGATGCCGCGAGCACCGCCGCTTGGAAGACCATCCCCTCGTGGTTCCTCTATGGCAGTCTCGACAAGAATATTCCGCCAGCGGTACATGCTTTCATGGCGAAGCGCGCGGGCGCCAAGCGTACGGTCGAGGTGAAAGGGGCCTCGCATGTCGTCATGCTCTCCCATCCAGAAGTGCTTGTAGGCCTCATCGACGAGGCCGTGGCGGCCACCGTGCAGGCTACGGACGGCAGCAGGTGAACGCTGTCGGAACCTTCCGATGGAGCGTTGCCCGAGTCGCTTCGCCCACTGACCATTCACACGATGGATTCTCGCAGTCTCACATTGGGGGTAGTCACGACCTCGACGTTCCGGGGTACCCGAGGCGACCGGGGCTAGTGAGAATGGCATGTCGAGTGCAACGGCACGACAACTTCTCCTCGTAATCCGACCAGGGCATTCGCATGTTCATCTTTTCTGACGGTTCACAGGGCGCGATGACCCGCCG
>CAJCID010000094.1 GCA_903970305.1 Rhodospirillales bacterium
CGTCGAACGGCCGGCAATGACCGTCCGAACTGAAGACCCCACCTTCCTGGAAGTAGTAGCCCTCGGGAGTCGGAAAATGCACGGAGGCGCCGCCCGCCAGCGCCAGGTCACACTCACCCTGGCGCAGGCTTTTTGCGGCCATGATCACGGCCACAAGCGAAGTCGAGCAGGCCGTGTGCACGCTCACTGCCGGACCCTTCAGGTTCAGCTTGTGGGCGATGCGCATGGCCACATAGTCCTTCTCGTTGCCGGTCATGATGGCAAATCGTCCCGCCCGCTTCTCGGCCTGCGGAAACGGCACGATCTCGGCCCTGTAGTAGCTGTTGTCCTCGGTCCCGGCATAGACTGCGACGCGCTCGGTCATCTGCCCGACCGCTTCGCCGGCATGCTCGAGCGCCTGCCAGGAGGTCTCGAGCAGCACGCGCTGCTGCGGATCGGTGAGCTTGGCTTCCATCGGATTGATGCCGAAGAATTCGGCATCCATCGCATAGGGCTCATCGATCAGTCCGGCCGCGCGCACATAGCGTGGATCGGTGCGCAACTCGGGGGGCACATCGGGACTGAGTTCATCGTCCGAGAGGATCGTGATGGTGTCGCGGCCATCGAGCAGGTTGGCCCAGAACTCCTCGAGATTCTTGGCACCGGGAAAGCGGCACGCCATACCGATGATGGCGATGTCGTGAGCGCCGGTCTCCTCTGCTGGAGAGGCCTTCCCGGTCGTGGCTGCATTCTCCGAGGGCCCCGGGCGCGGGGCGATCTGAGGCATGGGGCCTGGCCCGTCTGTCAGAAAACGCAGCAAAAGACGCAGTGTCGGATATTCGAAGATCCGGATCACGGGCAAGCTCAGGTCCAACCCGCGCTTTAGGCGGGCGGCGAACTCGTTGGCCAACAACGAGGTGCCGCCCAGATCAGCAAAGCCCCGATCGAGATCGACCTCGGACAGCCCAAGCGTTTCTTTCCAGAGCGCGATCACGGCGGCGCGCTGGTCGCCAGACAGGCTGGGGTGTGGTGATTGTTTCATGAGTCTCTGATTTCAGACCTGGATTGCCAAACGGACTACCCGGACTACCGCTGCTTACCTTGCACTAAGCGCGGCTGCATGCCCCTGACCTTCAGAGGGGAAGGCGCGGTGCGCATCTCCTTGGCTCTATCCAGGACATGCAGGGGCCGATCCGAGCCGGCCTGTGGCGGGCAGTCTCGGTTGATGCGGCTTGGGTCTCATGAGAAGTTCCATACAGCGCCCCCGGTGAGGTTGTTCCTCATCTCAAATTTCCTAGACAATTTCCTTATTCATACCAAGCTTCGGAAGAAGTTGTCACAGATTTTCGCGGTCGTCGCGTCCGCCCCCGCGCTTTTCGGCACAGATGCCACAGACTCGCCCCCGACACGCACTATTTTGACAGTTTGGCCAAAAAAGGACCACAGGCTCTCATCCGATCAGACGAGGGGTGACAAAGCGCGTGGCGCACCAGCAAACAGGGCCCAGAAAGCGCAGAAGACGAAGCGAATGGCGCGCATGCAAGGTGCTGTGCCTTAAGTCTTTTCTCGCGCTCGACCTAAGTCGTTGTCCTATAGCTGGACGACCCAGGCGAGAAACAAGAGGAAGCCTCCGAGGGCGAGGCTTGCGTGGGTGGCAAGCGCGATGGCTGCCGTGCGTCGGGAGCGTCGCCCGATCATGGGCGCGGTCACGCCGGCAATGAGCGCCATGGCGAGCAACGCAGCGGCCGAGTTACCGAGCGAGCCGGGCACGGCAAGCCGCCCCGAGGGTGCTCCGCGCAGGAGCATCACCATGACCTCCAGACCACCGGCACCGAGCAGGAAGTGGAGCCCGATCATGCCCGGCCGCATGGGCTGCTTGCGCAGAAACTGCAGACCCAGGTAGAGACCCAGAGCCACGGTTGCGCCCAGAAGGATCAGCGCGGGCAGGGCGATCATGCGCTCACTGCCTGCGGGCGTGCCCAGGCAGCTCTGGCGGGGGTGTCTCGAAGGGCGCGCGCGAGCGTCATCGGTCTCTCCAGAGATTCGCTCTCGAGACAGGGCACCTCACCCCGACGTGCCATCGGGTGCAACGTTCGGGCGGCAGCGGCGCGCACGCCCCGCTGGACGCCTCGCAGGATTGTCTCGATCCCAGCCTGCCGCGACAATATAGCGCGGATTCTCTGGGCAGCGCGCCACGCGGCGCTTCAGGCGAATTCGGTCTGCCTGATCGCAACCTCTGGCGCTGCGGGAGCCGAACTGCGGATCAGGTAGTCGAAGGCTGAAAGGCTCGCCTTGGCTCCGTCGCCCATCGCGATGACGATCTGCTTGTAGGGCGTCGTGGTGGCATCGCCGGCAGCAAATACTCCCGGGACCGAAGTCTGCCCGCGCGCGTCCACCTCGATTTCTCCGCGCGCTGACAAGGCCACCGACGCACGCAGCCAGTCGGTGTTCGGCAGCAGGCCGATCTGCACGAAAACCCCCTCCAGTTCGAGCTGCACGTCCGTCTGGCTGGCACGCTCCCGGTACACGAGGCCCCGGACCCTCTCGCCATCGCCCAGCACTGCCGTCGTCAGGGCCCCGGTCAGCACAGTCACATTGGCCAGGCTTGCGAGCTTGGCACACAGGACTGCGTCGGCGCGCAGCGAGTTGTCGAATTCGAGCAGGGTCACGTGGGCGACGACGCCCGCCAGATCGATCGCAGCCTCCACTCCGGAGTTGCCGCCTCCGATCACCGCCACTCGCTTGCCCTTAAAGAGCGGGCCGTCGCAATGCGGGCAATAGGCCACGCCGCGGCCCCGGTATTGTGCTTCCCCGGGAACGTTCATCTCGCGCCAGCGCGCGCCGGTGGCGAGGATGACCGATCTGGACTTGAGTTCCGCGCCGCCTTCCAGCTCGATCGCGACAAGACCATCCGCCCCGGGTGCGATGAGTGCGCGAGCCCTCTGCAGATTCATGATGTCGACTTCGTGCTCACGGACTTGGCTTTCGACTGCCGCCGCGAGGGTTGGCCCCTCGGTGTAGGCAACCGAGATCAGGTTCTCGATGGCCAGCGTATCGAGCACCTGGCCGCCGAAGCGCTCGGCGACGACCCCGGTACGCAGACCCTTGCGCGCGGCATAGATGGCCGCTGCAGCACCGGCAGGTCCACCACCGACGATCAATACATCGAAGGGCTCCTTCCTGCTGAGCTCACGGGCTTGGCGCGCGAGCGCGCCCGAATCGAGCTTGGCGATGATTTCCTCTAGCACCATCCGACCCTGTCCAAACGGTTCGCCATTGGCAAACACGGTGGGTACGGCCATGATCTGGCGTTGCTCGATCTCTTCTTGGAAGAGCGCTCCATCGATCATGACCGCTTCGATCCGAGGATTGACGACGGCGAGCAGGTTCAGCGCCTGGACCACGTCCGGGCAATTGTGACAGGACAGCGAGATGTAGGTCTCAAAGCGAAAAGGGCCCTCGAGTGAGCGGATCTGCTCGAGGATCGATTCGTCCACCTTGGGCGGATGACCCCCGGTCTGCAGCAACGCCAAGATCAGCGAGGGGAACTCATGGCCCATTGGCAGACCGGCAAAGCGGATCCGTGCAGGCTGCCCCGGCTGGCCGACCGAGAAGGAGGGCACGCGTTCATCCGAGCCGTCCTCGCGCAGACTGACGCGCGGTGAGAGCTCGGCGATTTCGCGCAGCATTTCGAGCATGCTCTCTGACTTGGTCCCGCCATCGACGGATGCGACCAGTTCAACGGGCGCCTGCAAGCGCTCCAGATAACTCTTGAGCTGGTTCTGGGTAGCTCGGTCCAACATCGAATTCTCCTCAAACGCACGACTCCCTGGCAGGCTGCGCGAGGCAGGCACTGCCGGGGCGATACCAGGCTCCCGCAGATGCGGGAGCAACGCTTTCTTTAGATCTTGCCGACGAGGTCGAAAGACGGTGCGAGCGTGGCTTCGCCTTCTTCCCACTTGGCCGGGCAGACTTCACCGGGATGGCTCGCGACATATTGTGCGGCCTTGATCTTGCGCAGCAGTTCTTCGGCATTGCGTCCGATACCGCCAGCATTGATCTCGATGATCTGGATTTTGCCGGCCGGATCGATCACGAAGGTACCGCGCTCAGCAAGGCCCGCTTCCTCGATCATGACGCCGAAGTTGCGCGTGATCGTGCCGGTCGGATCGCCAATCATCGGAAATTGCAGCTTCGCGATGGTCTCGGACGTGTCGTGCCAGGCCTTGTGGGTGAAGTGGGTGTCGGTCGAGACGCTATAGATCTCAACGCCCAGCTTTTGGAAGGTCTTGTAATGATCGGCCAGATCGCCCAGTTCGGTCGGGCACACGAAGGTGAAGTCGGCCGGGTAGAAGAACACCACCGACCACTTGCCCTTCAGGTCAGCGTCGGTGACGGGCTTGAACTTACCCTGGTGAAAGGCCATTGCGCTAAAAGGCTTGATCTCGGTATTGATGAGTGTATGCATAGGAACCTTCTTATGTAGGAGGAAAAGGACTTGCAGCCGCAGATGATGGGGCTGGACGTCGGATTAATCAAATCAATTGAATCAATCGTCGAAATAGACGATTTCTATGGCTGGAGTGACCAGGGGGTGGGTTGGGCCTGAGCGATGCCCCGCGCCGAGCCAATGCGGCGCGGCCCGCACCCCGTGCGCCGCCTAGTGAGCCGAGTCGCCCCGCGGATCGAACGCGTCCTGCAGCCCGTCACCTAAGAAATTGACGGCAATGACCGTCGTGAAGATGAGAAAGCCCGGATAGAAGGCCAGTTCTGGCGCTCGTGAGATCAGTTCCTGCGCATTGTTGAGCATATTGCCCCAACTCGCCGTGGGGGGCTGGATCCCCAGGCCAAGAAAGCTCAAGGTGCTCTCAAGCAGGATGATCTCGCCCACCGAGAGGCTCAGGGCGACAATGATCGGCGAGGCGGCGTTCGGGAGCACGTGGACCCTCAGAATGTGCAGGGCACCGGCGCCTTGTGTACGGGCTGCCAGCACGAACTCACGGCGCATCAATCCAAGCGTCGAGGCGCGCACGAGTCGTGCGACCGTCGTCCACTGCACCAAAGCGATGATCAGCACGATCCGATACAGGTTCGCCGCGGGAGAGCGCACGAACTCCTCGGAAAAACCGAGCTTTTGCAGGTCGATCGCGGCAAACACGATCAAAAGGGGCAACAGAGGAAGCGAAATCATGCCGTCGGTCAGGCGCATCAGGTTGGCTTCGACGCGACCCCGGTAGTAGCCCGCGACGAGCCCGATCAACGTACCGATGAGGGCCGCGCTCACCGCTCCGACGAGACCGACAAGAAGGGAGATCCTGCCGCCATACATGAGGCGCGCCATCACGTCGCGCCCGGCGTCGTCGGTACCCAACAGATGTCGGGCCGAGGGAGGCCTAAAGCGGTTCAGGAGATCCGTGTCGTTCACATCCAGGCCGTAAGCCCACTCGTAGAGCGGTGCGGCCAGCACAAAGAGGACGAGAATGGCCAGAACCAGGGCGCCGGCGAGCGCGGCACGATTCTGGCGCAGGCGCTGCCAGCGCAGCTGCCAGACCGACTCGGGGCGCTCGGCGATCCCGGCAGGCGGCGTTGCCGACGAGAGGTCGTTCATGTGAGCGAGATCCTCGGGTCCAGCCACGCGTAGGCGATGTCGGCCAGCAGGTTCGAGAACAGTGTCGCCGAGGTCGCAAAGAGCAGGCCCATCAAGGCGAGATTGAAATCGTTGCCGAGGATCGCCTCAAAGATGAGCTTGCCCATGCCGCGCTGGGCGAACATGGTCTCGGTGATGAGCACACCACCCATCAAGCTGCCGAAGCTTAACGCGAGCACCGTGACCACCGGGATGAGCGCATTGCGCAAGGCGTGCTTGAGCACGATGCGGGTTGGGCCCGCCCCTTTGGCGCGCGCCGTGCGGATGTAGTCCATGCGCAGCACCTCGATCATCGAGGCCCGGGTGAAGCGCGTGAAGCTGCCGCCAAAGGCTGCGGTCAGGGTCAAGACAGGTAAGACGTAGTACTTGGCGCTGTCGGCAAAGCTTTGGGGTCCGCCGATGGTGAACATGCCGCTGGCAGGAAACCATCCCAGACGCACGGCAAAGAGGTAGATCAGGATCAACGCCAGAAAGAAGACGGGAATCGAGATGCCCGCAAAGGCCAACAGGTTGATGGCGCGATCGACGATCGTGCCGCGGTAGAGCGAAGCGATGACGCCGAGCGTGACAGCCAGCGTGCTAAAGACGGCGAAGGCGATCAATACCAGCTTCGCCGTCTGCAGGAGTGCGGGCAGCATGATCGCGAGCACCGGTTGTTGATAGGTCCGCGAGTAGCCGAAATCCAGGCCGCTGGCCGCGACGAGCCAGTGCCAGTAGCGCGCGAGGAGCGGCTGGTCGAGCCCGTATTGCGCGCGCAGACGGGCGACGTCGGCGGCCGTATAACCCGGATTGGAGTTCACCATGACGTCAATCGGGTCGCCCGGCATGAGCCCGATAAGACCATAGATCACGAACGACATGACCAAGAGCACGACCAGGCTCTGGACCAGACGGGACAGGATGAAACGCAGCAAGGGGGAGTCTCCTCGATCACTCTTTGAAGTGGCAGGCCGCGAATTGCAGCGGGCGGGTTGCGACGGGCGCGAGCACCGGGGCCTCGTTGCGGCACACCGGTTGCGCCTTGGGGCAGCGTGGATGAAAGGCGCAACCCGAAGGAGGATTCAGCGGACTGGGAAGATCCCCCGGAATGGATCGGCCGCGGCTGCGCCGGCCCTGCCCGACGCGGGGTATCGCGTCGATGAGCGCGCGGCTGTAGGGATGGCTGGGCGTGTCGTAGAGTTTGGCGCGGGGAGCGATCTCGACAATGCGACCAAGATACATGACCGCGACGCGGTCAGCCAGGTGATGGACGACCGCCAGATCGTGGCTGATGAACAGCAGGCTCAAGCGGTGTTGGTCGCGCAACTGACCCATCAGATTCAGAATCTGGCTCTGGATGGAGACGTCCAGCGCCGACAGGGGCTCGTCTGCCACCATCAGCTCCGGTGCCGGTCCGAGAGCGCGCGCGATCGCGATACGCTGGCGCTGCCCACCGGAGAACTGATGCGGGTAGCGGTTCAGTGCGTCTTGCGGCAGACCCACGAGATGGATCAGTTCGCGGGCACGC
>CAJCID010000095.1 GCA_903970305.1 Rhodospirillales bacterium
TGCCTTTTCGCGCTCGGACTTCTCTTGGGCTCATCGGGTCTAGCGCGCGCGGCCGGAGATCCCCACCGTGGCGGCAAACTGCGCATTCTGGCGCTGACTGCCGGCGGAACGATCGATCCTCAGATTAACTACACCGAGCAATTCTGGCAGGTCTACCAGCCCGTCTACGACGGGCTCGTCACCTACAAGAAGGCCGGCGGGACCGACGCCTTCACCGTCGTTCCTGATCTGGCCGAGGCAGTGCCCCCGGCCACGGACGGCGGCAAGACCTACACCTTCAAGCTGCGTCGCGGTATCCAGTTCTCCAACGGGCAGCCTGTGACCGTCAAGGATGTGCTCGCATCGTTCCAGCGCATCTTCAAGGTGCTCGGTCCCACAGCAGGCAGTTTCTATAATCTGATCGTCGGCGCCGATGTGTGCATCAAGACGCCGGCCACCTGTACCCTTGCCGGAGGTGTCGTCCTCGACGAGAAGGCCAACACCGTCACCATCCACCTGACCCAGCCTGACTCCGAGTTTCTCGACAAGCTGGCCGTACCCCATGCGGTCATCCTGCCTGCGGACACCCCCGCCAAGGACTCTGGCGTCCAGCCGATCCCGGGAACAGGGCCCTACATGATCGTCGACTACGACCCCAAGAAACAGTTGCGACTGGTGCGCAATCCGCACTTCAAGCTCTGGAGCGCCGACGCCCAGCCTGACGCCTATCCCGACGAGATCGACTACGAGTTCGGCCTGCCGGTCGAAGATGCCGTCACCGCGATCGCCAATGACCAGGCCGACTGGACCTTCGATCCGATCCCCGCAGATCGACTGAACGAAGTGGGCACCAAATATGCCAAACAGGCCGTGGTCGTGCCGCGCTATGCCATCTTCTATCTGCCCATGAACATGCGGCTTGCCCCGTTTGATAATCTGAAGGCGCGCCAGGCTGTCAATTTCGCGCTCGACCGCAAGTCGCTCGTCAAGATCTATGGAGGCAGCAACCTCGGCTCGCCCAGCTGTCAGATCTTGCCCCCTGGACTTCCGGGCTACGAACCCTACTGCCCCTATACCAAGAATCCGGGCAAGACCTGGTCGGCCCCCGATCTTGAGAAAGCCAAGCAACTCGTGAAAGAGTCCGGCACGGCAGGGCAGAAGGTCACCCTCGTCACCGATGACACCCCCGAGGGGAAGGGCATCGGCACCTATGTGCAAAGCGTCCTGTCTGAAATTGGCTACGACGCCTCGGTGAAGTCGATCTCGGCCAATATCGAGTTCACCTACATTCAGAACACCAACAACAAGGTGCAGATCAGTTTTTCCCGCTGGTACCAGGACTATCCCGCGGCCTCGGATTTCTTGAACGTCCTGTTCTCGTGCGCGAGCTTTCGCGAGGGCTCGGATGCCTCGGTCAATATCTCCGGCCTGTGCGACAAATCCCTCGATGCCGAGATCGCCCGGGCGCAGCTGGAGTCGATCACGAATCCAAACGGCGCGAATGTCATGTGGGGCGCGATCGATCGGCATATCACTGATCTGGCCGCCGTCGCCGTCTTGTTCAACCCCAAGCGCGTGAGCTTTTTCTCCAAGCGGATCCAGAACATCCAGATCAGCGGCCAATTCCAGTGGCTGTTTGCCCAGTCCTGGGTCCAGTAGGCAAGGCCATGGCGCTCGAGTCGGTCTTGGGACCTCCGGGGGACACGCCACGCCCCGCCGCTGCGAGCGAGGGCGTCTGGCGCACAGGTTTCAGAAGGCTCGCCTCGGACCGGGGCGCCGTGATCGCGCTCATCCTACTGTTGTGCATCGTGCTTTGCGCGGTCCTTGCGCCCTTCTATGCCTCCCACATCGCCCACACCGATCCCTTCCACTCGAACATCGACGGGGAAATCGAGATCGACGGCCAGACCGTAGCGGTCATCCAGGCCTCGACCGAGGGCTTAGGGCTCGGCCAGACCCCGATCGGTCCGACCTGGCATGCCGCCTATTTCCTGGGCGCTGATAACCAGGGGCGCGACATCGCCGCGCGCATCCTGTACGGGGCGCGCTACTCGCTCGGTATCGCAAGCGCGGCGACCCTCATCTGTCTTGTCCTGGGCGGCCTTCTCGGGGTGGTCGCGGGATTCTTTGGTGGCTTGATCGATCTCGTGCTCTCCCGCATCCTTGACGTGCTCTGGGCGTTTCCGGTCTATCTGCTGGCCATCTCACTGTCGATCGTGCTGATCAGCAAAGGCATCGAGATCGGCCCATTCACGCTCGAAGCAGGAAGTCTTTTGCTGCCGATTGTCATCATCGGCGTGATCTTCGTACCTTATGTCGCAAGACCCATCCGGGCCCAGGTCTTGACGCTACGACGCAGCGACTTCGTGCTGGCTGCGATCGGCTTTGGAGTGCCGAGTCATCGCATCCTGTTACGCGACATACTGCCCAACGTCTCGACGACGCTCATTGTCTTCGTGCCGCTCATGATGGCCCTCAATATGCTGACCGAATCGGCGCTGTCGTTCCTGTCGATCGGCGTGCAGGAGCCCGACGCGAGTTGGGGTACGATCATCCAGGATGGACTGGCGCTGCTCTATACGCGCCCCTTGGTGGCACTCGCCCCTGGACTTGCGATTGCCGTGTCGGTCTTGGCCTTGAACGTCTTTGGCGACGCGCTACGGGATGCGCTCGATCCGCGCTCAAAGTTGAAGATCGGGACAAGTTGATGCTCTTCGCCTTCTTGCAGCGCATCTCGCAGATGGTGTTCGTGCTCTTTGGCATCAGTGTCCTCGTGTTCGCCATCTTCTTTGCGACTCCGGGCGCGGATCCCTCGGCGCGCATTGCCGGACGCAATGCATCACCTGAGACGCTCGCAGCGGTCCGCCACGATTTCGGTCTGGATCGGCCCTTGCCGGTGCAGTACGGGCTCTTGATGGAGCGCCTGTTCGTGACGGGCGAGTTGACCTCCTTTGTCAACCGCGGCGAGAAGGTCCTGCCTGAGATCGTCGCGGCGACGCCGATCACCTTGTCCCTGGTCCTGGGCGCCTCGGTGCTGTGGATCGCAGGCGGGGTCATGATCGGCGTGACCGCCGCGGCCACGCGCGGCTCATTCATTGATCGGGGCCTCATGATTCTCGGGCTGGTGGGCATCTCACTGCCGGTTTACTGGCTGGGGGCGGTCATGAACCTGCTCTCGCAAAGCCGCTGGCATGACACGTGGCTCTTCTCCTGGGTGCCCCCATTGGGTTATGTCGCACTCACCGACGACCCCTGGGGCTGGTTCAAGGTGCTCGTCATCCCCTGGTTCACGCTGGCCGTCTTCTATGCTGGACTATACGGGCGCATCCTGCGCTCGGCGATCATCGAGGCCAGCCAGGAGGACTACATCCGTACGGCCAGAGCCAAAGGCTTAGGAGAGATCCGGGTCTTGATCCGGCATGCGCTGCGTTGTTCGCTCATCACGGTCGTGACGCTCTTTGGCCTCGATTTTGGAGCCTTGGTGGGCGGTGGCGCACTGCTCACCGAGGTCGTCTTTGGCCTGCACGGGATCGGCAAGCTCACCTATGATTCGCTGGTCTCGCTCGATCTGCCCGTCATCATGGCGACCGTCATGTATGGGTCGTTTTTTGTCGTGGCCGCCAATGCCCTTGTCGACATCCTTTATGCCTTCATCGATCCCCGGGTGCGCGGTGCTCACTGATTCCAACGACTCCCAAGCCCCGCTTCTGACGGTACGTGATCTGCGCGTGTCCTTTCGCACGGCTCGCGGGCTCGTGCGCGCCGTCGAGGGCCTGTCCTTCGAAGTCCATGCCGGCGAGATCTTGGGCGTGGTCGGCGAATCCGGTTCCGGCAAATCGATCTCGCTCTTGGCGGTCATGGGACTGATCCAGGATCCCAATGCGCTCATCGAGGGCTCGATCGTATTCAAGGGGCGAGAACTGTTCGGGCTTTCCAAGCGCGCGATGCTCGACATCCGTGGCGGCGAGATCGCGATGATCTTCCAGGATCCGATGACGGCGTTGACACCCGTCTATACGGTCGGCTGGCAGATCGTCGAGCAGATTCGGGCGCACCAGGACTTAAGCCGGCACGCAGCCCGCGAGCGGGCCATCGAACTTCTGGGGGAGGTCGGCATCCCCAATCCGCGTGCCCAGTTCGAGCGCTATCCCCACCAACTCTCCGGGGGGATGCGGCAGCGCGCCGTCATCGCGATGGCGCTCTCGTGCAATCCGTCGGTGCTCATCGCCGACGAGCCGACGACGGCCTTGGATGTCACGGTTCAAGCGCAGATCCTCGAGCTGATCAAGAAGCTGCGGCGCGACTTCGGCTCAGCCGTCGTTCTGATCACCCACGACATGGGGGTCGTTGCCGAACTCGCCGATCGCGTCATGGTTCTCTATGCCGGGCGCATGGTTGAGCATGGCACAACCCTCGAATTATTCGACGAGCCCTGGCATCCCTATACCTGGGGCCTGATCGCATCGATCCCCCCGCTCGATGGGCCACGTCCGCGCCGGCTGCCCGCCATCCCAGGTGTTCCGCCCTCGCAGATCGACCGACCAGTGGGTTGTGCTTTTGCGCCTCGCTGCCGTTGCCGTTTCGAGCGCTGTGGCGAGAGGCCCCCTGATCTGGTCGGTCAGGGGCATGAGAGTGCCTGCCTCATCGCTGCAAGCGATCGGAAGGCGGCACGGGACCTCGTTGCGCCGGCTGCGGGGGTTTCATGAGCGCACCGAGACCGGCTCCATTACTTGAGGCGATCGAGCTTTCCAAAGACTTTCCGGTGGGCAGAAAGGGACCCGGCGGCACACTCCAGAAGGTCCACGCGGTCGACAAGGTCTCCTTCCAGGTGTGGCCGGGTGAGACCTTGGGCTTGGTGGGGGAGTCGGGCTGTGGCAAGTCGACGCTTGCGCGCTGCCTGGTACGCCTCTATGACATCACTTCAGGGACTTTGCGTTTCCAGGGTCAGGACATCACGCGGCTGGGCACGCGCCAGTTGCGCCCTGCGCGTTTGCATCTGCAGATGGTCTTTCAGGATCCCTATTCGAGCCTGAATCCCCGGCGCCGCGTGGGTGACCTCATCGCCGAGCCGTTGCGCGTGCATGGCCGCCGGAAGTCGGGCGAGATCGATGCAAGGGTGCGCGCGCTCTTGGGCCTCGTGGGCCTTTCGCCGGATCATCTGAATCGCTTTCCGCACGAGTTTTCCGGAGGACAGCGCCAGCGCATCGGGATCGCGCGAGCCTTGGCCCTGTCCCCCCAATTGATTATCGCCGATGAGCCGGTCTCGGCCCTTGATGTGTCGATCCAGGCGCAGATCATCAACCTTTTTTCCGATCTGCAAGAGCAGCTTGGACTGACTTATATCTTCATTGCGCACGATCTGTCGGTGATCCGGCAGGTCGCGAGCCGGACGGCAGTCATGTACCTGGGCTCGATCGTCGAGATCGGACCCACCCAGGAGCTCTATGACACCCCCGCGCACCCCTACACCGCAGCCTTGATCTCAGCGGTACCGATCGCCAGCGTCGATCCCCGCAAAAGGCGTGAACGGATCGTGCTGGCAGGTGATCCCCCCAGTCCGATGGACCCGCCTTTGGGATGTCGATTCCATCCGCGTTGCAGCTATTCGAGCGCGCGATGCCGCTCTGAAAGGCCGGCGCTGCTTGAGATCGGCAACGGTCGCAGCGTTGCATGCCATCATCCGCTGAATCGAGGCAGCGGAGCGAGCCTGCCTCTGGCGGACCACGCGCAAGTTGATGTCCCCGGCGGGAACTCTGGGCCGCTCTGTTCCGCCCCTTAGTGCTCCTTGATGCTCCTTAATGCTCCTTAATGCCCCTTAGCGCTCATGCATTCCTGAGCACTCTGGACTCCCAAGAACGGAGGCTCTAGACTACCGTCGAGCTTGAACTCGGCCCACCGCGTCGCGGTGCGGCAACGGAATACCAAGGAATCAGCATGCACAAGCGATGGGCCCTGGTCATGGCAATGGGCATTCTCTGTACGGGGGTGCCGGGCTTGTCGGCACAAGCCCAGGTGGGTGCGGCGATCACGCTCGGCAGCGCACCCCCGCCCTTACGGGTCGAGCGCGTTCCCCCGCCGCGCCGCGGTTACGTCTGGTCACCCGGTTACTGGGCCTGGAATGGGCGCCATTACATCTGGGTTGCAGGCTACTGGGTGCATGTGCGCCACCACCAGTATTACGCACCGGGCCACTGGGTCGAGGGACCTGGCGGCTGGCAGTTCGTGCCCCCCGCCTGGGCGTCGGGAGAGGGACCTCCCTAGGCAGCAAGCGGTATGGGCCGCGGAGTCGGGCCCTTCTGCCGCGGTGGCCGTCCTGTCTCGTGCCAAGCAAAGCAGAGTGTGAGGAATCGATGAGCCAAGCGAAGGTGGCGATTGTCACAGGTGCCGGCAGCGGAGTGGGCCGGGCCGTTTCCCGCGCACTCTTGCAAGCGGGCTACCAGGTCGTGCTTGCCGGGCGTCGCAAGGACCTTTTGGCCGAGACGGCCGGTGAGACCGAGGGAACCTGGCTCGCCTTGCCAACGGACGTGACCGAGCCTGAATCCGTGGCGGCCCTGTTCGCCAAAACCGTTGAGTGCTTTGGCCGCTTGGACCTGCTCTTTAACAACGCCGGTACCGGCTCGCCCCCGGTTCCGCTCGAGGAATTGCCTCTGGCGAGCTGGCAGAGCGTGCTGGCGACCAACCTCACCGGTGCATTCTTGTGTACGCAGGCAGCCTTTCGGGTCATGAAGTCCCAGTCACCGCGAGGCGGGCGCATCATCAACAACGGCTCGATCTCGTCGATGGCACCCAGACCCCACTCGGCACCGTACACGGCGACCAAGCACGCGATCACGGGCCTGACCAAGTCGACTTCGCTCGATGGGCGCGCCTTCGACATCGCTTGCGGTCAGATCGACATCGGCAATGCCGCCACTGACATGACCAGCCGCATGGCCGCTGGCGTGCTGCAGGCCAACGGCAGCGTGGCCCCGGAGCCTACGATGGATGTCGAGCACGTCGCCAGCGCGATTCTGTATATGGCCAGCCTGCCCTTGGACGCCAATGTGCAGTTCATGACCGTCATGGCCACCAAGATGCCCTTCATCGGGCGCGGTTAGGGCTCGGTTGGGGTGCAGTTAGGGCGCAGTCAGGGCGCAGTCAGGGCGGGGGCGCCTTGGCGCATGGCGAGTCTCATGCGCAGTCCCACCGGTTCCATCGTGAACGAGAGCCTCTCTGCAACGGGCGTGCCCTCCTCGGTGCCGACCCGAGCGAGCCGAAAATTGCGAAACAACATCGCCGCCACCATCTTGATCTCGAGCAGGGCCAGATAGCGCCCCGGGCAGAGCCTGGGTCCGCCGCCGAAGGGCATGGAGACCCGCTTGGGGGCGCTGCCGCGGCCACCGGCCAGGCCCTCGTCGAGCCAGCGTTCGGGCCGAAACTCAAGCGGTTCGGGGAAGTGTGTCGCGTCGATCGCCGCGCTGCGCATGAGCAGCATGACGAGGCTCCCCTCGGGCAGGCGCACGCCCGCCACTTCGGCGTTGGCATAGGCTTCGAGAATCAGGAAAGGCGCGACCGGCTTTAGGCGCATGGCCTCGTGGGCGCACGCCTCGGCATAGACCAGCTCTGCAACCTGGGCGAACTCTTCGGGCACGGCAGCAGACCCCTGCACGCGCAGGCTCTCCTCGGCAAGGCGTTCCTGAACATCGGGCCGCGCCCCGATCAGATGAATCATCCAGGCCAAGGTGTTGGCGGTCGTATCTTCGCCCGCGAGCAGCATCGTGAGCACGTTGCCCGCCACGTCGGCGTCGTCTAACTGGCTGCCGGGGGTATCGCGCGCGGCGATCATGGCTTCGATCAGGTTGCCCGGATTCTCATTGAGGCTCGGGTTCGCACGCATGCGCTGGCGCGCCTGGGCGAT